>NZ_JCALDG010000008.1:0-291723 GCF_059812735.1 Mycobacterium sp. NGS40 | reverse complement strand
GCGACCGACATCGAGCGTGTCGAAGGCGGCCGCCTGGTTCGCGAACGCAAGCAGATCCGCGGCGAACTGACCGTCAGCAGCCAACCCGACGGCGCGATGCGCCGAGTCTCGGTGCGGCTGAACAATATCGGCGATGCCGCGGTGGACAAGGACGACGCGATCGCGCGGTCCATGATCGGCAGCCACCTGATCGTCGAGGTCGTCGGTGGCCGCTTCGTCTCGTTGCTCGAGCCACCACGGGCGGCGACCGAGGCAGCGTCGCGGTGCAGCCAGCACCGCTGCTTCCCCGTGCTGGCCGGTCCGCCCGGCAGCCACGACGTCCTGCTGATCTCGCCGATCATCCTCTACGACCACCCCGAGGTCGCCGAGCAGAGCAATACCGCGCTGTATGACTGCACCGAGATCGACGAGATCTTGACTCTGCGCGTGATGACGATGACCGACGACGAGAAGGCGCAGGCCCGGGCCACGGATCCGCGGGCCGCACGGATCATCGAGGCGTGCGACACGATGTCGCCCGACGCGATGACGCGCCTGCACGGCGTGCTGCGCGATCCACACCGGCTCGACACCCCCGCGGGCCTGGTCCCAGAGATTCCCGACGGCATCCACTGGTGGGATCCGCTGGCCGACAACGCCGTTCGCCCCGAGATCGACGCGGTGCTGGTGAACGGTATCCGGGTCGCGCGGGGCAACCGGGTTCGGTTGCGACCGCGACGCAACGCCGACGCCCAGGACATCTTCGTCGCCGGCAAGACCGCCCGTGTCACGTCGGTGCACGAGGACGTCGAGGGCAACAAGCATGTCGGCGTCGTGGTCGAGGACGACCCGGCCGCCGAACTGCACGACTGGTACGGCCGCTACCTGTACTTCTCCCCCGACGAAGTCGAGCCTCTGCAAACAGAAACCAACACCCGGGAAAGGAGTTCGACATGGAAGTCGTAGGTTGGGTATTCATCGCTGTCATCGCGCTGGTGGTCGGGATCGCGGTAGTACTGGGGGTGGTGTCGCTGCCCGACGCCCGCCGCTACCTGAAGTTGAGGCGGATGTAGCCGCGTCGGAGACGGCCATGACCGCGCGCATCCTGGTGGCCGGGATCGGCAACATCTTCCTGGGCGACGACGGATTCGGTTCCGAAGTAGTCCGCAACGCCGCGCTGCCACACCACAATCACAGTGTCCGCGTGACCGACTACGGCATCGCGGGCATGCACCTCGCGTATGACCTGCTCGAGGACTGGGACACGCTGGTCCTCGTCGATGCGGTACCCAGCCGCGGCCACCCGGGAACCCTGCACGTGTTCCAGGCTGACCATGACTCCACTTGCACCACAGTCGGTTTCGATGGCCACAGCATGGACCCGGCCGCGGTGTTCGCCAGCCTGCGCGCGCTCGGCGGCAATCCGCCGTACACGGTGGTGGTCGGGTGTGAGGCCGGCTGCGTCGAAGAGGGCATCGGTCTCACCGAACCGGTCGCCAAAGCCGTTCCGCGGGCCGTTCATGCGATCGAGGAGATCGTCGCCGCGCTGCAGACCCCGACGGCCTGCGCGGTGCGCGAGGAGTGCTGAGATGTGTTTGGGGATTCCCGGTCAGGTGATCAGGATGCTGGACGGTTACGAGGGCCAGCTGGCGCTGGTCGAGGTCACCGGCGAGCAGCGCAAGGTCAACGTCGGCATGCTGCCCGAAGAGACATTCGAGCGCGGCGACTGGGTGATCATCCACATGGGCTTCGTGGTCGAGAAGACCGATCGCGCCGGCGCCGAGCAGGCGATGGCCGGTCTGGAACTGATGGGCCGCGGCGGCCCGGAGGGCGGTTGAGATGACCGGCTTCTCCTTGTCGGGGCCCCCGCTGCTTCGGTCCGACGTCTCCCACCCGCAGGTGCGGCGGCGCTTCACTGTGACCGGTGTCGTTCAAGGGGTCGGCTTCCGGCCGTTCGTGCACCGGATCGCCGGCGAGCTCGGCCTGGCCGGCTTCGTCGGAAACGACTCCGGCGCGGTATTTCTCGAGGTGCAGGGCGAGCCGGCACGCGTGGCGGAGTTCGGTCACCGGCTACGTGACCAGGCCCCGCCGCTGGCCCGCATCGCCGCCGTCGGCGTGGCGGACCTGACCGCGGATACCAGTTGCGGGCACGAGTTCCGGATCGTGGCGAGTCGGACGATCACCGGTGCCACCACCCCGATTCCGCCCGACATCGCGGTGTGCGACGACTGTGTCGCCGAACTGTTCGACCCCCACGATCGGCGCTACCGCCACCCGTTCGTCACGTGCACCAACTGTGGACCGCGGTTCACCATCATCCGCGAATTACCGTACGACCGCCCAGCCACCACGATGGCCGCGTTTCCGATGTGCGCGCGATGTGCGGCCGAATACCACGATCCCGCGAATCGCCGGTTCCACGCCCAGCCGATCGCCTGCCCCGAATGCGGTCCCTCGCTGTGGATGTGCGCGCAGGACGGGCGGGTCACGGGGTCGGATGCGGCGCTGGCGGCCGCCCAACGGGCGCTGACGGCGGGCGCGGTGGTCGCCATCAAGGGCATCGGCGGCTACCACCTGGCCTGTGCCGTCGACGACGAAACGGCCGTCGGGGCATTGCGGGCACGAAAAGCCCGCGGCGCCAAGCCGTTCGCCATGCTGGTCCGCGACGTGGATGTCGCGCGCCGCTACGCCGAGATCGACGACGACGAGGCCGCAGTGCTGTCGAGTCCCGCGCGCCCGATCGTGTTGTTGCGGCGCCGCCCGGACGCGCCGGTCGCTGCGGCCGTTGCCCCCGGCAGCCCGCTGCTGGGGCTGATGCTGCCGTACTCCCCCGTCCACCATCTGCTGCTGACTTCCGCACCCGATGCGCTGGTGTTCACCAGCGCCAACCGGACCGAGGAACCCATCTGCTTCACCGACGACGATGTCGTGTCCCGGCTCCCGGGACTCTGCGACGCGATCCTCGACCACGACCGGCCCATCCACGTGCCGTGTGACGACTCGGTGGTGCGCGTGGTCGACGGTAGGGAGCTCCCGATCCGACGGTCGCGCGGTTTTGCCCCACTGCCGATCGATCTGGGCCGCCACGGCCCGGCGGTGCTCGCGGTGGGCGGCGAGCTGAAGAACACGTTCTGCCTCGCCGACGGTTCGCACGCCTACCTGTCCGGCCACATCGGCGACATGGCCAGCTGGGAGACGCTGCGGGCGTTCGAGCGTGCGGTGCATCAACTCAGCGAACTCCATTGTGAACCAGCCCGATTGGCTGCCGACTTACACCCGGGGTATCACACCCGCAGCTGGGCCGAGCGTCGCGCCGGTGATCGACCTCTGGATCTCGTCCAGCACCATCACGCGCATGTGGTCTCGCTGCTGGCCGAACACGGCCGCCTCGGTGAACCCGTGGTCGGCGTCGCCTTCGACGGCACCGGGTACGGTTGTGACGACACGATCTGGGGCGGGGAGATCCTTGTCCTCGGTCGCGACAGCCACCGCTTCGTGCGGGCCGGCCATCTGTTGCCGGTGCCGCTGCCGGGCGGCGACGCCGCCGTTCGCAACCCGTGGCGCATCGCGCTGTCCCAGTTGTGGATGGCCGGCATCGACTGGACCCCGCAACTGGCGCCGGTCGCCGCGGCTTCGGCGGAGGAATTGCGGCTCACCCGTTCGCAATTGGAGAGCAGCACCGGATGTGTGCGGTGTTCCAGCATGGGCCGATTGTTCGACGCGATCGCCTCGCTGTTGGGGGTGCGGCACCGTATCGACTACGAAGGCCAGGCCGCCATCGAGCTGGAGGCGCTGGCCGAGCGCGCCGCGGGCCCCGGTCCCGCGCTGCCGCTGACCGTGCGGGCCGACGGGGTGATCGACCCGGCCACCTGCGTGCAGACCATGGTGTCGGCGCTCTACGCGGGCACATCGGCGGCGCTGCTGGCGGCCGCGTTTCACCGGGCCATCGCGGTCGCGGTCGCCAAGGTGGTCGCGCAGGTGGCCGGCCCGATCCGGCTGGTGGGCCTGACCGGCGGTGTTTTCCAGAATGTGCTGCTCTTGCGCGCTTGTCGTGAGCTGCTGCAGCACAATGGTTTTGAGGTGCTGACCCATCACACCGTTCCGCCCAACGACGGCGGGCTGGCGTTGGGCCAGGCCGCGATCTCGATGCTCACCGCACTCGAGGAGATGTCATGACGACGTTCACGGCGATCGACCGCGGGCTCGGCGCCGAACTGGCCTCGGATCTGGCCACTGACCTGGCCGCCGCGGCCTTCACGCTGGCCAAGCGGTTCGCCGCCGGTGCCACCATGTGGTCCATCGCCCCGTCCTGGGAGCCGCATGCGCTGCACATCGCGGTCGAGTTCGTCCATCCGGTGATCGTGGGGAAACGAGCATTGCCCGCTGTCGCACTCACCGGGCCCGATCTGGTTGATTTGGTGCGGGTTTCGGTGCGCCCCGGCGACATCGTGATCGCGGTCTCCGGTGCGCGGGACGCGGACGTGTGCTCGGTGATGCGACGCGGCCCCGCATGGGGTGCCACCACGCTGTGGATCGGCAGCGGCGAACGACCGCAGGCGGGGATGGCCGATCACGTGCTGTGGCTGGACGATCCGGATCCGCGGGTGCCCGCGACCGGTGGCTTCGTGTTGTTCTATCACCTGCTGTGGGAGCTCACACACGTCTGCTTCGAGCACGCCGGACTGCTCAAACCCGAATGCGCCGAAGACGTCTGCGTGACGTGCGGCGACGAGGGCCGCCTGGGCGAGGTGAGGGCCGCCGCCGCCGACGAGACGGCCACCGTGCGCACCGCACGCGGCGTCGAGAACGTCGTGACCACGCTCGTGGGTCCCGTTGCCACCGGCGATCTGGTGCTCGTGCATGCCGGCACCGCGATCAGCCGAATCGAGGACACGCGATGAGCCGCGACGAACCCACCAACTTTCTCTATCCGTTCATCGACGCGCAGGAGGACGACCCCACCTCGCTGCTCGCCGACCTGGCCGCGTCGGCGCGGGCGAAAGCGGCCGAAAGCCTGGCCTTGCGGCGCGCCACGCTGGACGCCAACGCCGAGCTGCTGCAGGTGGCCGCCACCGAGACGGCACGCCGGTTCGCCGCGGGCGGGCGGATGTTCACCTTCGGAAACGGCGGCAGCTGCACCGATTCCACGACCCTTGCCACCTTGTTCGCCCGGCCGCCGATCGGCACGTCGCTGCCGGCCTGGTCGTTGACCGCCGACCAGGCCATCGTGACCGCGCTGGGCAACGATGTCGGGTTCGAGCTGGTATTCGCCCGTCAGCTGATCGCCCGCGCCAACGCCGGTGACATCGCCGTCGCGATGTCGACCAGCGGCAACTCGCCGAATCTGCTCACCGCGCTGGCCGAGGCGCACCAACGCGGCCTGTACACCATCGGTTTCGCCGGTTACGACGGCGGTGCCTTCGTGAACAATCCAAATGTGAACGCCTGCTTCGTCGTTCGATCACAAAGTGTGCACCGGATCCAGGAATCTCAAGCGCTGCTGGGCTATCAACTGTGGCTAGCTGTTCACGAACGGTCCGGCGACCAAGGTGTGGGGGCCGCATGAACAAGTATCTTTCGTCGGGACCGCGCTTCGCCGAGGGTGAGGTGATCGAGCGGATCGAGTCGTTCCGCCGGCGCCGCCCCCGGTTACTCGACGACCACGTGACGCTGGCGCATGGCGCCGGCGGCAAAGCGTCGGCGGCACTGCTCGACGCGGTGTTCATGGAGGCGTTTCGCAACCCGGCGCTGGAGTCACTCGGCGACGGCGCGGTGCTCACGTTGCCCGGCGGCGAGCGACTGGCGATGTCCACCGACTCGTTTGTGGTGCAGCCCAGGCGTTTTCCAGGCGGCTCCGTCGGTGAGCTCGCCGTCAATGGCACCTGCAATGACCTGGCGATGACCGGTGCCGTGCCGGCCTGGATATCGGCGGCGTTCGTGCTCGAAGAGGGCTTTGCGATCGCCGAGTTGAAAGAGATCGCCGCCGATATGGCCGCGGCCGCCGCCAAGGCCGGTGTGCAGATCGTCACCGGCGACACCAAGGTGGTGCCCAGAGGCGCGGCCGACGGGCTGTTCATCACCACCGCGGGGGCCGGCGTCATCCCGGCCGGGCGCACCCTGTCGGCGGATTCGGTGCGCGTCGGCGACAAACTGCTGCTGTCCGGGTCGATGGGCGACCACGGCATGGCCGTCATGCTGGCCCGCGGCGACCTGGCCATCGAGGCCGACATCGCCTCCGACACCGCCTGCGTCAGCCCGCTGGTCGAATTGCTGATGGCCGCGGCACCCGCCACTCGCTGGCTGCGCGACGCCACCCGCGGCGGCGTCGGCACGGTATGCAACGAACTGGCCCAGGCCTGCGGTCTCGGGGTGGTGCTCGACGAGCAGCGACTCCCGTTGCAGGCACACGTCAATGGCGCGTGCGAGTTGCTCGGCATCGATCCGCTCTATGTCGCCAACGAGGGCAAGTTCGTCGCCGTCGTCGCGCCGCAGGAGGCCGAAGCCGGCCTGGCCGCGTTGCGGTCGCACCCGCTCGGCACGCAGGCGGCGCAGGTCGGGGAAATCGTCACCGAACCCGCGGACGCCGTGGTACTGCGCACCGGATTCGGCGGGACCCGCATCGTCGACATGCTCGTCGGGGATCCGTTACCAAGAATCTGCTGACGAAAAGGAGCTCGCTGACATGTGCCTCGGAATTCCGGGCCGGATCGTTGAAATCACCGACCCCGCAAACTATTTAGCGAAGGTCGACGTCAGCGGCGTGCAGCGCAACATCAGCGTGCGCCTGCTGGAGGACGACATGCCCGAGCCCGACGAGTGGGTGCTGGTCCACGTCGGGTTCGCGATGGCCAAGATCGACGAAACCGAGGCGCTGCTCACCTTGGCCGCGATCAAAAAGCTCGGCGAGGCCTACACCACCGAAATGGAAGCCTTCGACTCGTCGGCCATCGTCTGAAAGGGGGACGGCAATGAAATTCGTTGACGAATTCCGCGATCCGGCCGCGGCCCGCAAGCTGCTGGGCGCGATCGAGCACCTGGCCGGCAGCGGTGCTGAGCAGTTCAAGTTCATGGAGGTGTGCGGCGGGCACACCCACACCATCTATCGGCACGGCATCGAGCATCTGTTGCCCGACAACGTCGAATTGGTGCACGGCCCGGGCTGTCCGGTCTGCGTGATCCCGATGGGCCGCATCGACGACGCGATGTGGCTGGCCGGTCAGCCCGATGTGATCTTCACCTGCTTCGGCGACATGATGCGGGTGCCCGGTTCGAACGGAAGCCTGTTGGACGCCAAGGCCCGGGGCGCCGACGTGCGTTTCGTCTATTCACCGCTGGACGCGTGCAAGGTCGCGATGGACAACCCGGACCGCCACGTCGTGTTCTTCGCGATCGGCTTTGAAACCACCGCGCCGTCCACCGCGGTCACACTGGTGCGGGCACGCGAGCTGGGGCTGCCGAACTTCTCCGTGTTCTGCAACCACGTCACGATCGTGCCGCCGATCAAGGCGATCCTGGAATCGCCGGATCTGCGGCTGTCGGGATTCATCGGTCCCGGTCACGTGTCGACGGTGGTCGGCAACCGGCCGTATCGATTCGTCCCCGATGTGTATCGAAAGCCGTTGGTGGTGGCTGGATTCGAGCCCCTGGACATCCTGGCCGCGGTCGCGATGCTGCTGCGTCAGATCCGCGAGGGCCGCTGCGAGGTGGAGAACCAGTACAAGCGGGTGGTGCCCGAGCACGGCAACCCGGCCGCGCTGGCGCTGCTGGGCGCGGTGTTCGCGCTACGCCCGCATTTCGAATGGCGAGGGCTGGGCTTCATTTCGCAAAGCGCACTGCGGCTGCACGACGACTTCGCGGAGTTCGACGCCGAGCTGCGGTTCGCGATGCCCGGTGTGCGGGTCGCCGACCCGAAGGCTTGTCAATGCGGCGAGGTGCTCAAGGGTGTGCTGAAGCCTTGGGAGTGCAAGGTTTTCGGCACGGCGTGCACGCCGGAGACGCCGATCGGAACGTGCATGGTGTCGCCCGAGGGGGCCTGCGCGGCCTATTACAACTTCGGCCGCATGCACCGTGACGCCGTCAAATTGGTGGCGCGGTCTTGAATCAGAGGGGCGTCGAGATGTTCGCCCGCTACGCGTATGCACCCAACGCACTGGGCTACTGCGGGCCACCGCTGGGCGCCACGCTGCGTGCCGGCTCGGTAGCCGATGTGCGCGCCGCGGCGTCGAAGTTCTCCGGGGCCTGGCCGTATCTGCGGGTGCTGGCCGCGCTGGCGGGTATCGCCGATCCGCTGGATCACCGCCTGGTCGAATCGTATTGGCTCGGCGGCGGAATCGGCGCCGGCATCGATGCGCGGGACTTCTACGACGCGTTGCTGGCGATCATCGGCCCGCAGGCCGGGCGCTACTGGTCACACCTGACACCGGAGCTGTCGCGCGAAGCGGCCGGCAACCACTGCTTCCATGTGTTCGGCGTGTACCCGTGGACACGATTTCTCGGCCGCGGCATGGACGAACATCCGCTAGGTGTGTTGGACAACTGCCGAATCACCTGGGGCACAGTCGTTTCCCGAACCGGTGACGACGTCGAGGTGAGCTGCCGGCGGCTGATCTACGATGGGCGGGCGCTCACACTGGGCGAGCCGTCGCTGCGATTGCTCGACATCTGGGCCGACGGGTACAGCGCGGTGCCCGACGTGGCCGTCGGTGACGAGGTCGCGGTGCACTGGGGCCGGCTGTGTGGCCGGCTGGACCCGCAGCAGCAGCGCGCGCTGGCGCAGAGCACGGACCGGCAACTGCGGGTGACCAGTCAACGGCTGGCCCACGTTTAGCCGTGCCAGACTGGGGCCATGTCTGCTCCCACGCCCGGCTCCCTGTGCGATGTGCTGCCGGCGGCGGCCGCACTGCTCGGCGTGCCGGATGCCGTCGACCGGTTGGCGGTCACCGAATCGGTTGCCGGGCAGGTTGATCGAATCGCCGTCGTGCTGGTGGACGGACTGGGCTGGCACCTGCTACCGGAGTTGGCGGGCAGCGCGCCGCTGCTGGCCTCGGTGCTGGCCGGCGGGGCGGGGCGGATGACCCAACTCACGTGCACCTTCCCGTCGACCACGCCGAGCAGCCTGGTGTCGCTGGGCACCGGCGCGCAGCCCGGCGAACACGGCATCCTCGGCTTCACCCTCAACGTCCCGGGCACCGAGCGGGTGCTGACCCACATCTACTGGCGCTCGGATTCACCCTGGGCCCCGCCGCCGGCGCAGTGGCAGCCGTTGCCCACCTGGTTCGAGCGGCTGCACCGATGCGGGGTCGCCGCGCGGGCGGTGCTGCCGGCGTTGTTCGTGGGCAGCGGACTGACGGATTCGGCGTATCGCGGCGCCGACTTTCGGCCCAGCAACCCCGGCGACGACTACGCCCAGCTGGTCATCGACGAGCTGCGCGCGGCACCCGGCCTGGTCTACGGCTACACCGCCGAACTGGACACCGCCGCGCACGTGTTCGGCATCGGATCGCCGCAGTGGCATGACGCGGCCGCAGGGGTCGACGCGCTGCTGACACGCCTGGTCGATGCCCTGCCGGCCAACGCCGCGCTGCTGGTGACCGCCGATCACGGCGGCCTCAACGTGCCGCCGCAGGCCCGCGTCGACATGGACACCGACGCCCGGCTGAGTGCGGGCATCCGGGTGGTCGCGGGTGAACCGCGGGTGCGCTACCTGCACACCGAGCCGGGCGCCGCGGTCGATGTGCAGGCCACCTGGAGCGCGCTGCTGGACGGCCGGGCCCAGGTTTACAGTCGCGACCAGGCGGTGGCCACCGGGATGTTCGGGCCGGTCGATCCGGGGCATCTGGCGCGCATCGGCGACGTCGTTGTGATCTGCACCGGCGACACCGCGGTGCTGGCCACCAAGCGCGAGCCTGCCGAGGCGGCCCGCCTCATCGGGTTTCACGGCGGGGCCACCGCGGTCGAAATGGCGATACCGCTCATCGTTTTCGCCCTATGAGCGAAATGCACAACAGACTCCGATCCACCTCACAGCTGGCGACCGCCGACGACCAGCTTCGTCCTGTACAGTCGGGCCACTGTGAACGTCCGGTGCGCAAGTCACACTCGGCGGCGGCAGGCGGCCATCGCCGTTATCGCGGCGCTGAGTCTGTTTGCCAGCCTCATCGCCGGTTCTGCGTTGCGGTCCCAATTTTCGGCGGCCACCCTGCCCGAGCCCGCGGCGTGGTCGCACTCGACACCGAATTCCGGTCATCCGCAATCCGATAGCGCATTCTTCGCGGCGATCCACCTGCAACAGGCCAGTTCATGGGATGCGTCCCCGGTGAACAAGAAACCGTTCCACAGCATGTGGATGACGCACGACCGCCCGGACGTCTGGACGCGCATATCGGCGCACTCGTTACTGTCCGTGCTGCCGGTTTCTTTTCCCGGCACCGGTTTTCGCATCGGCGGCGTGTCCGCCGGCACCCCCGCACCCGAATGCGACAAGCAGGAGATATTGGCGCTGCTCTGCGTTGCTCGCCGCTGAGCGGACAGCACCAGGCTGTGGCCCGCCTCACTTTCGACCGTGAGATGCGTTGTGAGGCCTATTACAACTTCCGCAGGAGCGAAACGCGAGCGTCCGTGGCGGCGTTCTTTTTCGCATCTATGTCTTGAAGGGAACGTCCATGTTTGCAATGGATTTCGCAACTCTACCGCCCGAAATCAACTCGGGGCTGCTGCATTCGGGCCCCGGCTCACGATCGATGACGGATGCCGCCACGGCATGGAGCGTGCTCGCTGATCGCCTATATAACGCTGCGGCACAATATAATTCGTCGACCGCGGAGCCCGTGATGACCACCCACGCCCAATGGCTGAACGACGTTGCGGCACAAGCCGAGCAGACGGCCGCCCGGGCTACCTCGGCCGCGAATGCCTACGAGTTGGCGCTGGCGGCGACGGTGGCCCCTGCGGCAGTCCAGGCCAACCGCATGCTGTGGACGTGGCTGGCCGAGACGAACTGTCTGGGCCAGGCAAGTGCGGCCATCGCGGACGCCGAGAGCGACTACGACCAGATGTGGGCCCAGGACGTCGACGCGATGCACACCTACGCGCAGGCCTGCGCCGACGCCGCGGCGGTGACGCCGTTCGCGTCGCCGCCACTGGCCGGTGTGGATCCCGACCAGGACAGCCGCACGCCGCACGCGCCGGTCGTCATCTCGGCTGGCCGCCAGGTGATCTCGGCGATACCCGACGCTCTCGATGCACTGGCTACGTCGTCCGGAAAGCCCTCGACGGTTTTCGACACGTTCCTCTCGCCGGTGACCGCGTCGCTGTCGAACCTTGGCTCACTGTGTGCGCCGTCGGACTTCGCGATCAACCACCTGAATTCGCGGAACAAGAACGCGGCACTGCAAAGAGCGGCGACGTTGTTGTCCGGGTTACCGATCCGCGCTCGGGCGGCGGACTTCGGGCGCGCGGCATCGGTCGGGATGCTGACCGTGCCGCAAGGCTGGCTGGCCCAGACGCCACCCCCGCAACGCGAGTGGGGTTACGAACCAATGCATTTGGTCAACAACGGTGAACCGCCGCAATGGCCACAGACCCGTTAGGCGACCCTCGTGCCGGACGCGTAGGAGCTCGCGGCGTCGACGATCGCCGTAAACAGCCGCAGATCCTCGAGGAACTGCTCGGGATGCCACTGCACGGAGACCACGAAGTTGTCCCCGGGTACCTCCAGCCCCTCGACGACGCCGTCAGCGTCCCAGGCACTGACGATCAGGCCGTCACCGACCTTGTCGACGGCCTGGTGGTGGTAGCACCAGGCGTAGGCGGACTCGCCGAGTAGCTCGGCGAGCCTGGTCCCGGCAACCGTGGTGACCGGCAACTTGGTGAAGCGCCCATAGCCCGCGTGATGCCCGCGGTGGCCGAGCACGTCGGGCAGATGCTGATGCAGGGTTCCACCGAATGCGACATTGAGCATCTGCGTGCCGCGGCAGATGCCCAGCACCGGAAGGCCGCGGTCCAGTGCGGCCCGCAACAGCGCGAACTCAAACTGGTCGCGGACCGTGCGGGGCGCGTCGGTCTTCGGATGCGGTTGCTGGCCATAGGCGGCCGGGTCGACGTCGTATCCCCCGGTGACGATCAGCCCGTCGAGGTGGTCGAGCACGCTCTCGGCGACCCCGGGATCCGCCGGCTGGGGCGGCAGCAGCACCGCGATGCCGCCCGCCTTGATGACGCCCTCGAAGTAGTTGGCGCCCAGATATCCCGCCGGGATGTCCCAGCCGTCGGACTGCACTTGCTCGAGATAGCTGGTCAGGCCGATGACCGGCCGACGCATTCCAGAGGCGTTCACGCCGCGGCGTCCTTTCCTTGACTACGCGACCACGCTGTCGCCAAACGTATGCCGGCCGGACAGTCCTACCAGGTGCTGGTACGCAAGACGATCTCGGCCGCCAATTGGGCAGTCGACTCCTGGGCGTTGCGCCGTCCGAGCATGTCCACGCTGCGGTAGTCGGCGTACACGAACCGCTGGCTGTTGCGGGCGACCGTCCGTCCGCCCGGCGTACTGACCAGCACCGTGGTGCCGATCTCGACCGGAGGACAGTGCTCGTCGCGGACCACGCCGTTGACGTCGGCCACGCACGGATGCCCGCGATCCACGACGACCAGCCCGACGAACCGGCCCAACTTGGTCGCCGCGAGCTCCCAGGCGATGTCGCCGCCGGCGCGGTCTCCCACCACGACGGCCCAGCCGATACCCAGGCCGTCGAGGATGCCGATCACCGACTTCGGGGTCAACCGCGGGTCGAGGCCGATGACGATGGTGCGCAGCGACGCGGTGTGGAGGCGCTCACAGACCGCGTCATATGCGGCTAACTCTCGCTGTTCATCGCAGAGGATGACGACGACGACACCCTTCTCCGGACCGGACACGCCCACCGGGACGGGAAACCCGTCGAGCGTGGTCATCATCGAGGGCACTTACGCACGCTACAGCCAATATTGGCACCGCGCGAGGTTTCTCCCGGCGCCAGCGCGAGCCGCGGGCGCTACGGCCGCAGCCGGCTCACGAGCTGTGGCCGCGGCGGCGGGCCGTCGAGCAGGCCGAGGACAGCGTCCATGTCGAGGTGCGACGCCAGCAATTCGGCGGCCACGTCCAGTTGGGCGTCGCGTCGCGCCGCGACGTCGATGTCGTCGGCGACGACGAACCTCGTCCGTCCGGCGGCCGCGGCCACCTCGGTCAGCCAGTCGCGGCGAAAGTCGTCGTTGTCCAGTAGGCCGTGCCAATGCGTGCCGAAGACCGCGCCGTGGGCCAGGCCGTGCAGATCGTCGCCCGCCTGGAACCACGGCTCGTTGCGGTAACGGGCCAGCCGGCCATGGTGGATTTCGTAGCCGGCGAGCGGCCGCTCCCAGCGCCGCAGCACCTTGGCTTGCGCGAACACGATGTCGGCGTCCAGCAGCCCGAGCCCCGCCACTTCCCCGCTACCGGATTCCACCGTGTCCTGGATGCGCCGGCACAGCATCTGGAATCCCCCGCAAATCCCCAACAACGGCTTGCCGGCCCCGGCGTGCTCGGTGATCGCGGCGGCCAGGCCCTGGTCGCGTAGCCAGTGCAGATCGGCGACGGTCGCCTTGCTCCCGGGAAGCACCACCAGGTCGGCGTCGGCGAGGTCGGCCGGGTCGCTGGTCCAGCGCACCAGCACACCGGGCTCGCAGGCCAGCGCCTCGATGTCGGTCGAGTTGGAGATCCGCGGCAGCCGGACCGCGGCGACCTGGAGCCACTCGTCACCGCGCGGCGGCGCCGGCCTGCCGATGACGCGATGTGCGAGCACCGACAGCGAGTCCTCGGCATCCAGCCAGAGGTCGTCGGCGTAGGGCAACACCCCGTAGGTCGGGCGGCCGGTCAGGTCGAGGAGTTGCCGCAGTCCGGGCTCCAGCAGCGCGGGGTCGCCGCGAAACTTGTTGACGATGAAGCCCGCGATCAGTGCCTGGTCGTCGGGGTCGAGCACGGCGAGGGTGCCGAACAGATGCGCCAGCACACCGCCGCGGTCGATGTCGCCGACCACGACGACGGGCAGGTTCGCGGCCCGGGCCAGACCCATGTTCGCCAAATCCGTTGCACGCAAGTTGATTTCGGATGGTGATCCGGCCCCTTCACAGATCACCACGTCGAATTCATCACGCAGCGAAGCCAGCTCGTCGGCGACGACTTCCGCGAGCCGGTCGCGATGCTCGAAATAGCTTGCCGCAGTCACTGATTCGGCAACACGCCCCCGGATCACCAGCTGCGACGTCCGGTCGCTGCCCGGCTTGAGCAGGATCGGGTTGAACCGCACGCTGGGCTGCAGTCCCGCCGCCCGGGCCTGAATGGCCTGGGCCCGGCCGATTTCGCCGCCCTCGACGGTGACCGCGGAATTGTTGGACATGTTCTGCGCCTTGAACGGCGCGACCCTGACCCCGGTGCGGGCCAGCAGCCGGCACAGGCCCGCGACGACCACCGATTTGCCGGCATCGGAGCTGGTACCCGCGACCAGCAGCGCGCCGTTCAAGCGCTCACGGCTTGCTATACCTGGGTCAGGATTTCGGCACCGGTGTCGGTGACCAGCAGGGTGTGCTCGAACTGTGCGGTCCACTTTCGATCCTTGGTGACCACGGTCCAGCCGTCGTCCCAGATCTCGTAGTCCAGCGAGCCGAGATTGATCATCGGTTCGATCGTGAACGTCATTCCCGGTTGGATCTCGGTGGTGACCGACGGCTGGTCGTAGTGCAGCACGACCAGCCCGTTGTGAAACGTGGTGCCGATGCCGTGACCGGTGAAGTCGCGAACCACGTTGTACCCGAACCGGTTTGCGTATGCCTCGATGACGCGTCCGACGACGGACAGCGCGCGTCCGGGTTTGACGGCGTTGATCGCCCGCATCGTCGCCTCACGTGTCCGCTCGACCAGCAACCGGTGTTCCTCGGACACGTCGCCGGCCAGAAACGTCGCGTTGGTGTCGCCGTGCACGCCGTCGATGTAGGCGGTGACGTCGATGTTGACGATGTCGCCGTCTTCGACCACCGTCGAGTCGGGGATGCCGTGGCAGATCACCTCGTTGAGCGAGGTGCAGCAGGACTTGGGGTAGCCCTTATAGCCCAGGGTCGACGGATAGGCGCCGTTGTCCACCATGTACTCGTGCGCGATGCGGTCCAGCTCGTCGGTCGTCACGCCGGGCGCGACCGCCTTGCCCGCCTCCTCCAGCGCACCGGCCGCAATCCGGCCCGCGACGCGCATCTTCTCGATCACCTCAGGCGTCTGCACCCACGGCTCGGTGCCCTCCTTGGCGGTGGGCTGCCACGCGTACTCCGGCCGCGGGATGCGGTTGGGCACCGGCAGCGTCGGGGACAACACTCCGGGCGAAAGCGCGGTGCGAACAGACATGCTCGCTAGCTTAATCGCAGGCAGCGGGCTTGGGTGTGCCTGCAGAGCCGCCGGCGCCGGCATCAGGGCTTGCGGCGGTGCAGCAGCGAGCGGCGGGGGCCGTGAATGGTCACCGAGCCGCACACCACCCGGCCGGTCAGCACCACATGCGGCCTGCCCTCGCCGGGCGCATCCTTGCGACGGTCGCGAGCACTGCCGACGTACACCTCGACGTCGTCGATCGAGGCGCTGGCGCCCTCCGGCAGCCAGATGTCGACCGAGCCGAACCGCACGTCGAGCTCGACGACCACCACCGGGCCGGCGAACCGGGCCTTGGTGAGCTCGAGTTTGACCGAACCGAGGCGCCGCACCAACGCCAACCGGGTGGGCACCGTCCATTCGCCGTGCCGGCGCAGCGAGCCGGCCCAGCCCCGCAGCTCGATCCGATCCGCCGCCGAGGTGACGATCGCGCCCGGCCCGGGCAGGTCGCCGACCAGGCCGTCCAGCTCGCCCTGGGTGCGCGCGTAGGACACCCGCGACGAGCGCTGCTCGAATTCGTCGATATCGATCAGGCCGAGCGCAACCGCATTGTGCAGTCGCCGCATCGTGCCGTTGCGGTCCGCATCGGAGACGCGCAGCGTCACCATGTCCCCGCCGCTATCCGTCATGCCCGCAATTTACGCCGTTACGGGTTCGGGGGCCGCCATGCTTCAGGTCAGATAGCCCGGCGGGAGCGACTCGAACATGAATTTGGTCATCCGGACCGCCCATTCCGAGCTGCCGCCCCCGACGATCAGCGCCGCGAAGGCCAGATCGCCGCGGTAGCCGGCGAACCACGAGTGTGACCCGCCCGGGAACTCGGCCTCACCGGTCTTCCCGTAGATCTCGCCACAGCCGTTGATCTCCTTGGCGGTCCCATTGGTCACCACCAGCCGCATCATCGGGCGCAGCGCGTCGATCATCTTCGGGCTGATCGGGGTGCTGTCACCCTCGACCGTCGTCGGCCGGCCCGCGATCAATTGCGGCACAGGGGTTTTCCCGGCCGCGACGGTGGCCGCCACCAGCGCCATGCCGAACGGGCTGGCCAGCACCCGGCCCTGGCCGAAGCCGTCCTCGGTGCGCTCGGCCAGGTCGACCGTCGGCGGCACCGACCCGGTCACGGTGGTGATGCCGTCGACCGTGTAGTCGAGCCCGATCCCGTATTGGGAGGCCGTCTGCGTCAGGCCCCGCGGCGGCATCTTGCTGCTCAACTCGGCGAACGTGGTGTTGCACGAACTGGCGAACGCGCGCGACATCGAGACCACGCCGAGGTCGAAGCCGCCGTAATTGGGAATGGTGCGGTGGCCGATGTCGAGATGACCCGGGCAGCCGACCATCGAGTTGGGCGTGGCCATGTCGCGGTCGACGGCGGCGCCGGCGGTGACCATCTTGAACGTCGACCCGGGCGGGAACAGGCCGTTGGTGGCGGGCAGGCCGTCGGCATCGGCCGCGCCGTTCTGGGCGATCGCGAGGATCTCCCCCGTCGACGGCTTGATCGCGACGATCATCGCCTTGCCGCCCTTGTTGTCCACCGCCCGCTGGGCGGCGTTCTGCACGACCCGATCCAGGGTGATCGACACCGACGGGGCCGGCGCTCCTTCGACCTCTTGCAGCACCGCGACGTCGACGTTGTTCTGGTTGACGCTGACCACCCGCCAGCCCGCCTGGCCGTCGAGTTGGTCGATCACGGCCTTCTTGACCTCGGCGATGACGGCGGGCGCGAAATGCGGGTCCGTGGCCAGCATGTCGGCCTGCGGAGTGACCACGATCCCGGGCAGGTGGCCGATCAGCGGAAAGACCTTGTCGTTGTCGGCGGGAAGCAGCGTGACGCCCAGGTCCACCTGGTTAGGTGTCGAGCTGGCCCGCTCGGCGAGCAGCTGCGGGTCGGTCAGCGTGTCGTTGAACGGCCGCAGCACGTCGACGATCGAGTGGGTGGTGAAGCTCAGCGACTGCGGCGGGCCGGCCTTGGTGGCGTCCAGCGTGTAGTGATAGCGGTAGCCCGGCGCCAGCACGTCGCTGCCGCCGAGTTCGTTCACCGAGGCGCGCCGCGGCTGATCGGCGCGCAACGCGAATGTCTGGTGCTCCCCCAGCTTGGGGTGCAGCCCGTTGGGCGCCCAGCGGACCTCCCAGCGGCCCTCGTAGCGGGCCATCTTCAGCTGGCCGTCGTAGCTCCACACCCGGTTCTTCGGCAGGTGCCAGCTGAACCGATAGTCGACCGTGCCGGTGTCCTCGGCGTACTTCGAGCTGAGGATCTGCGCGTCCAAATGGGTGGCCTGCAGCCCGGCCCAGGCCGCGTTGAGCGCCTCGCGGGCCTCGTTGGGGTTGTCGCTGAGTTGAGCGGCCGTCGCGGTGTCGCCAATGGCCAAGGCGCGGAAGAACTTCTCCGCGGCAGGGCCCGGGCCGTCGGGCCGCGGCGTGCATCCCGACAGCGCGGCAGCCGCGACGAGCAGCAGGGCCGCCGCCGCCGAAACAATTGATACTGATGAGGTTTTTGTGGCCATCGTTACTGATGTTAAGAACATAGGCGGGTGCACCGGCGCCGACACACCGAGACCTCACCGTTATGTGGGGTGTTCACGCGGCGGGCCTCGGTCAGGTCGAGGAAAGGCCTCCGGCGGGGCGTGCTCCCGCGATTTCCGGGTATCTCGACTTCAAAGCATCGATGTTCAGGAGGCGGCAATGGCGCGAGACACGAGAGGACCGAACGCGACGGAAAATCTGCGCCGGGTCAGCCTCAACCCGCCACGTTGGCGCCAGGGCCGATGGCTACTGGCTGGCGAAGCCGTGGTCGCCGCCGCGATCGGCGTAACCGGCTTGGTAGCGATGTTTCTCATCGCACCCACCCGCGTCGGGCTGTCGCTGGTCGGCGTACCCGTGACCGCGACGCTGAGCTGCGTGATGCTGGGCCTCGCCGCGGCCGCGGCCCTATCGACGATCCATCGACGCCTGGCGTTGCTGTTCTGTGCCGTCGTGAGTGTGATCGCGCTCGGCTTCGTGTTCGTGGCCGCGGTGGCCGGTGTTCATCACTCTCCGGGACCGATGGGATTCACGCCGACGGCCATCCTGTGGTGGGCCGCGGTGTTCTGCTACAACTTCGGCCTCGGCTTCTGGCTGATTCCCGACCACCTCGAAGGCCCCGAGTGGATACGCCGGCGCCGCACCGAGGAGCGCTCCGGCGGTTCCGGGCGACGGACCGGCTAGTCCAGCAGGACGGTGGCGAAGGTGCCGACCTCGGCGAAGCCCACCCGGGCGTAGGCAGCCCGGGCCACCTCATTGAAGTCGTTCACGTACAGGCTGGCGATCCGCCCGCTGCCGACGATCACGGCGGCCAGCATCGCGGTGCCCCGAGCACCCAGCCCCAGGCCGCGCCACTCCGGATGCACCCAGACGCCCTGGATCTGGCCGACCGCGGGCGATTGCGACCCCACCTCGGCCTTGAAGACGACCTGGCCCTGCTCGAACCGGGCCCAGGCGCGCCCGGCGGCGATCAGGCTGGCCACCCGGCGGCGGTAGCCGCGACCGCCGTCGCCCAGCCGCGGGTCGATGCCGACCTCGCCGATGAACATGTCGACCGCGGCCACCAGGTAGGCGTCCAGCTCCTCCGGCCGCACCTGACGCACCTCGGGGTCGAGGTCACACATCGGGTGTTTGGCCAGCGCCATCAGCGGCTGGCGTTCCCGCACGTCACGGGCCGGCCCCCAGGCGGTCTCCAGCCGCTCCCACATCGGCAGGACCAGACTCGCCCGCCCGACCAGGGACGAACAGCGCCGCGTCCCGCTCATCGCCTCGTCGGCGAACGCGTTCAGGTCGGCCGGCAGCCCCCGCAACGGGATCAGGTTGGCACCGGCGAAACACAGCGACTCGTCCGCGCCGCGGCGGGTCCACAGCTCCCCGCCGATCGCGCCGGGGTCGATGCCGTGATCGGCGACGCGGGAGGCGACCATGCACGCCCCGATCGGGTCTTCGTCGAATACTCGCCACACCGCGGCGGCGTCGCGCACCACGGACACCCGTCTATCGCCAACGAGGCGAAACAGGGGCGGAGCCGACATCTGGCGAACTCTCCGTGGTGCGAACGACAGGACCAGTAAGAGAGAACTGGTCTTATCAGCTTACGGTGACAACCGGCGTCCCGCTGCCTGTTGTGCCAGGACCGTTATCACCGGCCATGTCCGAAGCCAGCCGCATCGCCTCTTCGATCAGCGTCTCAACGATCTGAGCTTCGGGAACGGTCTTGATCACCTCGCCGCGAACGAAGATCTGCCCCTTGCCATTTCCGGAGGCAACGCCGAGATCGGCCTCGCGGGCCTCCCCCGGGCCGTTGACGACGCACCCCATCACCGCGACCCGCAGCGGCACGTCGAGCCCGTCCAGGCCCGCGGACACCGCGTTGGCCAGGGTGTAGACGTCGACCTGCGCGCGGCCACACGACGGGCACGAGACGATCTCCAGCCCGCGCGGGCGCAGGTTCAGCGATTCGAGAATCTGAATGCCGACCTTGACTTCCTCGACCGGTGGCGCCGACAGGGACACCCGGATTGTGTCGCCGATGCCGCGGGACAGCAGGGCGCCGAAGGCCACCGCCGACTTGATCGTGCCCTGGAAGGCCGGCCCGGCCTCGGTTACACCGAGGTGCAGCGGATAGTCGCACGCCGCGGCCAGCTGCTCGTAGGCGGCGACCATCACAACGGGGTCGTTGTGCTTGACGCTGATCTTGATGTCGCCGAAGCCGTGCTCCTCGAACAGCGAGGCCTCCCACAGCGCCGACTCGACCAGCGCCTCCGGGGTGGCCTTGCCGTACTTCTCCATGAACCGCTTGTCCAGCGAGCCGGCGTTGACGCCGATGCGGATCGGGATGCCGGCCGCGGCGGCCGCCTTGGCGACCTCGCCGACGCGCCCGTCGAACTCCTTGATGTTGCCCGGATTGACCCGCACCGCAGCACATCCGGCGTCGATCGCGGCGAAGATGTACTTCGGCTGGAAGTGGATGTCGGCGATCACCGGGATCTGGCTGTGCCGGGCGATCTCGGCCAGCGCGTCGGCGTCCTCCTGCCGCGGGCAGGCCACCCGGACGATGTCACAGCCTGCGGCCGTCAGCTCGGCGATCTGCTGCAGCGTCGTATTGACGTCGTGCGTTTTGGTGGTGCACATCGATTGCACCGAAATCGGGGAATCGCTGCCCACCCCGACGTCGCGGACCATCAATTGGCGCGTTTTACGCCGGGGCGCAAGCGTGGGCGGCGGCGCTTCCGGCATGCCGAGGCCGGTCATTGAAACAACCTGATCGGGTTGACCAGATCCGCGGTCACGGTCAGCAGCATGTAGCCGACCACGAACACCAGGACCACATAGGTCGCGGGCATCAGCTTGAGGTAGTTGACCGGGGCCGCCGCGACCATTCCCCGCGCGGAGCGGAACAGGTTGCGGATCTTTTCGAACACCGCGACGGCGATGTGGCCGCCGTCGAACGGCAGCAACGGCAACAGGTTGATCGCGCCCAGGATCAGGTTCAGCTGGGCCAGGAAGAACCAGAACGCCACCCACAGTCCGTGGTCGACGGTGTCGCCGCCGATGATGCTGGCCCCGACGACGCTCATCGGCGTCTGCGGGTCGCGCTGCCCGCCGCCGATCGCGTGCACCAGCGCGCCGACCTTGCCGGGGATCGCGACCAGCGCCTTGCCCACCTCGGCCGTCAGGTCGCCGGTGAAGGCGAACGTGGCCGGGATGGCGCCGAGCACGCCGTAGTGCGTGGGCGACTGTTTGACGCCGCCGACGCCCATGGCGCCGACTGTCGCGGGGGCGGGCTTGCCGTCCTGTCCGTTGCCCACGTATCGCTGCGTTTGCGTGATGTCGACGTAGGCGGTGATCGGGGTGCCGTCACGTTCGACGACGACCGGGACGGTGCCGTGCAGCTTGCGGATCGCGGCGGCCATGTCGTCGAAGGTGGACACCTTGGTGTCGCCGACCTTGACCACCACGTCGCCGGGGCGGATGCCGGCCAGGGCGGCCGGACCGGGACCGGTGCACTCCCCGAGCTTGCCCGGAGCGACTTCTGGTGCGATGCAAGCGGTTTCGCCGACGATCGCCTGGGTGGGCGGGTGCAGGTTGGGCAGCCCCCAGATGAGTGCGATCACGTAGATCAGGACCACGCAGATGATGAAATTCATGCCCGGGCCGGCGAACAGCACCGCGACCCGCTTCCATGTCTTCTGCTTGTACATGGCCCGGTCGGACTCGTCGGGCGCCAGGTCCTCCACCGGGGTCATCCCGGCGATGTCACAGAAGCCGCCCAGCGGAACGGCCTTGAGGCCGTACTCGGTCTCGCCGCGCCGCGTCGACCACAGCGTGGGGCCGAACCCGACGAAATAGCGGCGCACCTTCATGCCGGTGGCACGCGCGACCCACATGTGGCCGCATTCGTGCAGGGCCACCGAGATCAGGATGGCCAGCGCGAACAGCGCAATGCCGATTCCGAACATCATCAGCCGCTAGGACCTTTCTAAGACCATTCCCGAGACTTCGGCGGGGCTTGCAGTTGTGACCGCGCGCTGCGCTCGCTCCCGCGCCCAGCGCTGCGCGTCTAGTACCTCATCCACGTTAGCGGGTGTTACGGCCCATTGGTCGGCGGCGCTCAGCACGTCGGCGATTGTTCTGACGATGGTCGGAAAGCTGATGCGGCCGTCCAGGAAGGCCGCCGCGGCCTCCTCGTTGGCGGCGTTGTAGACCGCGGTCATGCAGCCGCCGGTCTCGCCGGCCTGCCGGGCCAGCTCGACGGCCGGGAAAACGTCGCTGTCCAACGGCTCGAATTCCCAGGTGGACGCGGTGGTGAAGTCACAGTGCGCGGCCGCTCCCGGCACCCGCCGCGGCCAGCCCAACGCCAGCGAGATGGGTAGCTTCATGTCCGGCGGGCTGGCCTGCGCGATCGTCGAGCCATCGGTGAACGTGACCATTGAATGAACAATCGACTGGGGGTGCACGACGACCTCGATGCGGTCGTAGGCGACGCCGAACAGCAGGTGGGTTTCGATGAGCTCGAGTCCCTTATTCACCAGAGACGCCGAGTTCAGCGTGTTCATCGGCCCCATTGACCAGGTCGGATGGGCGCCGGCCTGCTCGGGGGTGACGGCCTCGAGGTCGGCGGCGGCCCAGCCGCGAAACGGTCCGCCCGAGGCGGTCAGCACCAGCTTGGCGACCTCGTCGGGCTCGCCGCCGCGCAGGCACTGGGCCAGCGCGGAGTGCTCGGAATCCACCGGCACGATCTGCCCGGGTCGCGCCGCCGCCAGGACCAGCGGGCCGCCGGCGATCAGCGATTCCTTGTTGGCCAGCGCCAGCCGGGCGCCCGAGTGCAGCGCCGCCAGCGTCGGTCGCAGGCCCAGCGCCCCGACCAGGGCATTGAGCACGACGTCGGCTTCGGTTTCCTCGACCAGCCGGGTAACCGCATCCGGGCCGTGAAAGGTGACGTCGCCTAGCGTGTCGGCCGCCCGCTCGTCGGCGACGGCGATGTTGGTCACTCCGGTCTCGGCGCGCTGGCGCGCCAAGATGTCCGGGTTGGAGCCGCCCGCCGCCAGCCCAACCACCTCGAAGCGGTCCGGGTTGGCGGCGATGACTTCCAGCGCCTGGGTGCCGATGGAGCCGGTGCTGCCCAGCACGAGCACGCGGATCGGGCCGTCGGCCCGCACTTGGTTCCTCGGGGAACTCACTCACTCATTGTGCCGCCGGTGGCCGTCGCGGGCCACGGCGGCTTGAGGGTGCGCTCAGGGCGGCGAGCCCGCGCCATGGCCGTCCGATTGGACCCATCCGTGACCGTCCGCACTCCGAATCACTGGCGTTCATCCCAGAGGTGGCGGCTGCGGCCGTCGTAACAAAGGAATCGAAGCGCAATGACGAATGTTCAGGCCAAGACAGTCGCGGCGGCCAGCCTGGCGGCGATCGCGATCGTGGGTTTCTCGGGCTGTTCGAGCAACAAACCCGCAGCGCAAAGCTCGACCAGCGCGACCGTTGCGACCAGCAGCACAACGGCACCGATGACCACATCCGCGGCGGCCGCCGACCCGGCGGCGGACCTGATCGGGTCGGGGTGCTCGGCGTACGCCTCGCAGAACCCCAACGGCCCCGGGTCGGTCGCCGGGATGGCGCAGGACCCCGTCGCGACGGCGGCATCGAACAACCCGATGCTGACCACCCTGACGTCGGCGCTGTCGGGCAAGCTCAACCCACAGGTGAACCTGGTCGACACCCTCAACAACGGCCAGTACACGGTGTTCGCCCCGACGAACGCCGCGTTCGACAAGCTTCCGGCGGCCACTATTGACAAGCTGAAGACCGACGCCGCCCTGCTCAAGAGCATCCTGACCTACCACGTGGTGCAGGGTCAGCTGAGTCCGGCGAAGGTCGACGGCGCCCACGTCACACTGCAGGGCGCCAGCGCTACGGTGACCGGCCAAGGAAACGACCTGAAGGTCAACGACGCGGGCCTGGTGTGCGGCGGGGTGCACACCGCCAACGCGACCGTGTACATGATCGACACGGTGCTGATGCCGCCGAATCAGTAGCCCTTCAGGTGCAAGGAATGGCTGGGCAGCCGAGATAATGGGCTGCCCAGCCATTCTTATGTGATCGCGAAACTCCTTGGCTCTCAGACCAATCCATCACCGAGACGGCAACGAATACCAAGCATGTTGACGCTCGCGCTGGTCGGCTTACTCGGCGGCCTCATCACCGGCATCTCCCCCTGCATTCTGCCGGTCCTGCCGGTGGTGTTCTTCTCGGGAACGCAAGTCTCTGCCGAGCAGTCGCCCGCAACCGAAGGTGCCGTCGCGGTCGCGGAAAAGCGCAAGCTGTCCGCGACATTGCGGCCGTACCGGGTGATCGGCGGCCTGGTGCTCAGCTTCAGTGTGGTCACCCTGCTCGGCTCGGCACTGCTGTCGGTGCTGCGCCTGCCGCAGGACACCATCCGTTGGGTCGCCCTGGTCGCGCTGGTGGCGATCGGCATCGGCCTGATCTTTCCGCGCTTCGAACAGCTGCTGGAGCGGCCGTTCTCCCGCATCCCGCAGAAGCAAATCGCCACTCGCGGAGGCGGTTTCGGACTGGGCCTGGCGCTTGGTGTGTTGTACGTACCCTGCGCGGGTCCGGTGCTCGCCGCGATCGTGGTGGCCGGGGCGACGGCGACGATCGGCGTGGCGACGGTGGTGCTGACCGGCGCGTTCGCGGTCGGCGCCGCCCTGCCGCTGCTGTTCTTCGCGCTGGCCGGTCAGCGGGTGGCCGAGCGGGTGAAGGCTTTCCGGAGCCGGCAGCGCGAGATCCGGGTGGCCGCGGGCGTCGTGACACTTCTGCTCGCGGTGGCGCTGGTGTTCGACCTGCCGGCCGCGCTGCAGCGGGCGATTCCCGACTACGCCGGGTCGCTGCAACAGAGAATCGGTGACTCCGAGCAGGTACGGGAAAAACTGAACCTCGGCGGTATCGTCAACGACCAGAACGCACAGCTGTCGAACTGCAGCAATGGCGGCACAAAACTCGAGAACTGCGGTCCCGCACCCGATCTCAAAGGCATAGCCGGATGGCTGAACACCCCCGGCGGCCAGCCGATCACCCTCGACTCGTTGCGCGGCAAGGTGGTGCTGGTCGACTTCTGGGCCTATTCCTGCATCAATTGCCAACGCGCCATCCCACACGTCGTCGGCTGGCAAAAGGCATACCAGGACGGCGGTCTGGTGGTCATCGGCGTGCACACTCCGGAGTACGCGTTCGAGAGAGTGCCGGACAACGTCGCCAAGGGGGCGGCGGATCTGGGCATCACCTATCCGATCGCGCTGGACAACGGTTACTCCACCTGGACCAACTATCGCAACCGCTACTGGCCCGCCGAATATCTGATCGACGCCAGCGGCACGGTGCGGCACATCAAGTTCGGTGAAGGCGACTACGACGTCACCGAGAGCCTGATCAGGCAGCTGCTCACCGACGCCCGGCCCGGGGTCAAGCTCGGCAAACCGGTGGACGCGGCCGACACCACCCCGAAGGCCGCTCTGACACCGGAGACCTATTTCGGGGTCGGCAAAGTCGTCAACTTCGGCGGGGCCGGAATGTACGACGAAGGGACGGCGACGTTCGATTACCCACCGGAGCTCGCGGCCGACAAATTCGCCTTGCGCGGCCCCTGGTCGCTCGACTATCAAGGCGCGACGGCGGACGGCGACGACTCCGCCATCAAGCTCAGTTACCACGCGAAAAACGTGTACATCGTGGTCGCCGGCACCGGCACCCTCACGGTGGTGCGCGACGGAAAAACCACAACGGTGCCGATCAGTGGGCCTCCCACGTCCCACCAGATCGTCGGCGGCGATCAGGTGGCACCCGGCACGCTCGAGGTGCGCCCCGGCAGGGGGTTGCAGGTGTTTTCGTTCACCTATGGCTGATATTGCGGTCGCGATCAATCCACAAGCGGAGCGGCTCCGAATCAGAGATGCCGGGACTTCAGCCAGACGGGGTGAATGCTCGCGGCCTATGAAGGGAGCGAATCGCATGAATGCATTGAGGAAAATGGCGGCAACCAGCTTCGCTGCCGCAGGAATCGTTGGCCTCGGAATCGCAGTGTCTCCGAGCGCGGGCGCCGCTGATTTGGTGGGTCCGGGATGCACCGATTACGCGGCGGCCCACCCCAACGGTCCGGCCTCGGTGGACGGGATGTCTCAGGCGCCCGTCGCCGTAGCGGCGTCCAACAACCCGATGCTGACCACCCTGACTTCGGCGCTGTCGGGCCAGCTCAATCCGCAGGTGAATCTGGTGGACACCCTGAACAACGGCCAGTACACGGTGTTCGCGCCCACTGACGCCGCATTCAGCAAGCTGCCCGAGTCCACCATCGGCCAGCTGAAGACGAACGCGGCGATGCTGAAGAGCATCCTGACCTACCACGTGGTACCGGGTCAGCTGAGTCCGGCGAAAGTCGACGGCACCCACGTCACACTGCAAGGTGCCGGCGTGACAGTGACCGGCCAGGGAAACGACCTCAAAGTCAACAATGCGAGCGTGGTTTGTGGAGGGGTGCCGACCGCGAACGCGACGGTGTACATGATCGACACCGTGCTGATGCCGCCCTCGTAGGCGAGTGGCAATCGGGTTGGTGGCCCACCGGCTCCGGCCGGTAGGTCACCAACCCGAGGCTACGAAGGGCTGCGGCACGGCGGGTATGCCAGAATCTGTGATCAGAAGACGATCCGACCCGAAGGGAATCGCCGTGGCCAGTACCGAGGTGGAGCTCTACAACGGTGTCGACCCGGCCGAGGTGCCGTCCGCCGCGTGGGGATGGAGCAAGATCAACATCCGCACCTGGCACGGCGTCGGCATCTTCGCCGTGATCTTCTTGCTGGCCATGCTGCGCGGTAACCACGTCGGCCACGTCGAGGACAACTTCCTGATCGGTTTCGCGGTCCTGTCTCTGTTCATCCTGATCCGCGACATGTGGGGCCGCCGGCGCGGCTGGATCCGCTAGCCGCTGCGCGCCGCGTGCGTCGGTGCCAGGCGCTCACCACCGCGACGCCCACCAGCGCGACCAACGCCAGCAGCCAGGGCCAGACGCCGTGCTGGTGCACCCAGTCGGCCAGCACGCCCTGTAGCCGCCCGGCCGCGAGAATCACCGCATCCCGGGGGTCCGCCGCGGCGTCCAGCAGCCGCAACTCGTAACGGCCGTAGTAGCCGACGTACAGGCCGACCAGCACCAGCAGCGCGCCGCCGATCCGGTTGACGAACGGCAGAATGCGACGCAGCCGATCGGCCAGCGCCGAGCTGGCGGTCGCGGCGGCGATCGCGAGCACACCGACGACCAGGGTCAGGCCCGCGACGTAGGCCAGATAGATGGACACGCCCGTGACGAGCGACCCGCCGCGCAGGCCGGCGGCAGTGACCGCCAGAAACGGCCCGATCGTGCACGACAGCGAGGCGATCGCGTAGCTGATGCCGTAGCCGTACATGCCGGCCAGGCGCGTGGGCGCCCACCGCGGTCCCAGCGCGCGTGGCGTCAGCGCGGTCAGCTCCCGGCCCGAGAGCAACCAAATGCCAAGGGCGACAAGCACAATGCCGATCATGACGGTCGCGTATGGCAGGTAGCGCTGCACCGTGGTGGCCGCCGAGATGGTCAGCGCGCCGAACAATCCGAACACCGTCAGGAACCCGAGCGCCATCCCGGCGGTGGCGGCCAGCGCGCGTCCCACCCCGGCCGCCGGGCTTGGGCGTTGCCCGTTGTACTGGCCGCGCACCACCAGCAGCAGGTAGGCGGGCAGCATCGCGAACCCGCACGGGTTCACCGCGGCCACCAACCCGGCAGCGAATGCCAGACCGACGAGGCCCTGGTTCACTTCAGCGCGGCCACCCGATTGGCCAGTTCCTGCTGGGGCATCGCCGAGGTGGGGTTGTTGACGAACGTCGAGCTGCCGTCCGCCCGGTAGAACACGTAGGCCGGCTGCCAGGGCACGTTGTAGCGGGCCCAGATCGAGCCGTCGGCGTCGTTGAGGTTGGTGAAGTTCAGGCCGTATTTGGAGACGAAGGCCTGCTCCGCGCCGGGGTCGGAGTGCCCGGCGATGCCGACGAAGGTGACACCGGGATTAGCGGCCGCGACCTGGGACACCCCGGGAGCTTCGGCGTTGCAGAACGGGCAGAACGGCGCCCAGAACCACAGCACCGCCGGTTTCCCCTGCAGGCTGGCACCGTTGAACGGTGCCCCGCTCAGCGTCGTTCCGGTGAACTGCAGCCGATCGTCGGCAGCCTGTGCCCGTGGTGCGCCGGCCGATACCAGGACCGCCGCGACAAGGCCCGTCATGATGGCCGCGGCAAACAACTTGAAGCGCGAGAAAAAGCGAATCGTCATGCCAACCCCTTTTGCTGGACTACTAATTCACAACACGGACTAGGGTCGTGCCCGGTTCAGCACGCCACTAACCCTGTTCGAAGGCAAGTTGTCCGCATGCCGCACTGATCTCGCGGCCACGGGTGTCGCGGACCGTGCAGGACACGCCTTTCGCCCGGACCCGCCGGACGAACTCGCGCTCGGCGTCCTTGGGGCTGGCGTCCCAATCGCTGCCCGGGGTCGGGTTGAGCGGGATCAGGTTCACGTGTGCCAGCGGCCCGAGCGTGCCGTGCAGTCGCTTGCCCAGCAGGTCGGCGCGCCAGGGCTGGTCGTTGACGTCGCGAATCAGCGCGTACTCGATCGACACCCGCCGGCCCGTGACGTCGCCGTAGTATCGCGCGGCGTCCAGCGCCTCGCTGATCTTCCAGCGGTTGTTGACCGGAACCAGCGTGTCGCGCAGCTCGTCGTCCGGCGCGTGCAGCGACAACGCCAGCGTCACGCCCAGCCGTTCGTCGGCCAGCTTGCGGATGGCCGGAGCCAGGCCGACCGTCGAGACGGTCACCGAACGGGCCGAGATGCCGAAGCCGTCCGGCGGCGCCTCCGTGATGCGCCGCACCGCGGCCACCGCCCGTGCGTAGTTGGCCAGCGGCTCCCCCATCCCCATGAACACCACGTTCGACAGCCGGTCACCGAACTCGTCGCGCAGCGCCACCGCCGCGGCGCGCACCTGTTCGATGATCTCGGCGGTCGACAGGTTGCGCGTCAATCCGCCCTGGCCGGTCGCACAGAACGGACATGCCATGCCGCAACCCGCCTGCGACGAGATGCAGACGGTGTTGCGCTGTGGATAGCGCATCAGGACCGACTCGAAGGTGGTGCCAGCAGGGTCGTTAACGGCCCGCCACAACGTCTTTCGCGTCTGCCCGGCGTCGCAGGTGATTTCCCGGGCGACGCTGAGCAGGTTCGGGAACATCGTCTCGGCGATCACGTCGCGCACGGCCGCCGGAAGGTCGGTCATCTGCCGCGGATCGGCGATCAGCCGGCCGTAGTACTGATGCGCGAGCTGCTTGGCCCGAAACGCCGGCAAGCCGAGCTCCTCGACGGCCGACGCCCGGCCACCCGCGTCGAGGTCGGCGAGATGCCGCGGCGGCTTTCCCGCTCGCGGCTCTTCGAACACCAGTTGTTGGGCCATGCTCTGTCCAGTATCGGCTAGCGGCCTAGGGGACCAAGGTCAGCACGATCCAGGCTGCGACGGCCGACGGCAGCACTCCGTCGAGCCGGTCCATCAGCCCGCCGTGGCCGGGCAGCAGCCGGCCCATGTCCTTGATGCCGAGGTCCCGCTTGACCTGCGACTCCACCAGGTCACCGAGCGTGCAGGTGAGCACCAGGATGAGACCCAGCAGCGCGCCGATCCACGCTGGTTTGCCGGCCAGGAGGGTCGCGGTCAGGATCGCCGCGGAAATTCCGAAGACCAGCGAGCCGGTGAATCCCTCCCAGGACTTCTTCGGGCTGATCGTCGGGACCAGCGGATGCTTGCCGAAGAGCGCCCCGACGGCATATCCGCCGGTGTCGGAAGCGACGACGGTAACCATCAGGCAAAACACCCGTCCCGCGCCGTCGTGGGGATAGACGAGCAGGACGCCGAAGGAGGCGAACAGCGGGACCCAGGCGGCCAGGAAGACGGTGGCCGACGCGTCGCGCAGGTAGTTCGACGACGAGCCGGCGGGTGACGGACTGCGGCTGGGATCCGGCATGAACAACCGCCAGACATTGCAGACCACCACGGTGGCGGCGAAGCCGGCCAGCGCGCCGGCGGCGTGGTACGGCCAGGTCAGCCAGACGGTGACCTGGCCACCGACCAGCAACGGGATGACCGCGATGACGTACCCGGCTTCGCGCAGCCGGCGCACTACCTCGTGGGTGGCAACGAGAATCGCGATCGCGACGATGAGCACCCAGAAGCGCGGAGCGAAGACCAGCGTCGCGACGAGCAGCCCGCCGATCGCCGCACCGACCGCGATCGCCGCGGGCAGATCGCGTCCGGCCCTCGACGTCTTCTTGACGGGTTTCTGCAGGGTGTCTTTCACCCCCCGCGCCGGCTCGTCGGGCGGGGTGCCTGTGCCGGCATCGGAGGTTGCCACTGACTCGGTTGCTGAGCGGCCCCTAGACCTCCAGCAGCTCGCCTTCTTTGTGCTTGACCAGCTCGTCGATCTGGTTGACGTACTGCTGGGTGGTTTTGTCCAGGTCTTTTTCGGCGCGGCCGACCTCATCCTCGCCGGCCTCGCCGTCCTTACGAATCCGGTGCAGTTCTTCCATCGACTTACGGCGGATGTTGCGCACCGAGACCTTCGCGTCTTCGCCCTTGCCCTTGGCCTGTTTGACCAGCTCGCGGCGGCGTTCCTCGGTCAGCTGGGGTACCGCCACCCGGATCAGGGTGCCGTCGTTGCTGGGGTTCACCCCGAGGTCGGAGTTACGAATCGCCGTTTCGATCGCGTGCAGCTGGCTGGCTTCGTACGGCTTGATCACGACCAGTCGCGCCTCCGGGACGTTGATACTGGCCAGCTGGGTGATCGGAGTGGTCGTGCCGTAGTAGTCGATGACAATCCGGGAGAACATGCCCGGATTGGCGCGGCCGGTCCGGATGGTTGACAAGTCGTCACGGGCCACCGACACGGCCTTCTCCATTTTCTCTTCGGCGTCGAAGAGAGCCTCATCGATCATCTGCGCCACTCCTCTCCCCCGCAAGCGGGTGGTACCCCCACATCGCTGCGCCTCGCATCGTCGCAGTCGCGGATCATCTGCGTCTTCCCCTCAAGTGGTGACTAGCGTTCCGATCTTCTCACCAGCGACCGCCCGAGCGATATTGCCGTCAGTCAGCAGGTTGAACACCAGGATTGGCATGCCATTGTCCATACACAGGCTGAACGCGGTGGCATCGGCCACCCGCAGCCCCCGGTCGATGACTTCGCGGTGGCTGATCGCGGCGAGTAGCTCGGCGTCGGGATTCACCCGCGGATCCTCGGTGAACACGCCGTCGACCGCCTTGGCCATCAAGACCACATCGGCGCCGATTTCCAGCGCGCGCTGCGCGGCCGTGGTGTCGGTGGAGAAGTACGGCAGCCCCATGCCGGCCCCGAAAATGACCACGCGGCCCTTCTCCAGATGACGGACGGCCCGCAGTGGGATGTAGGGCTCGGCGACCTGGCCCATCGTGATCGCTGTCTGGACGCGGGTGTCGATGCCCTCCTTCTGCAAGAAGTCCTGCAGCGCAAGGCTGTTCATCACGGTGCCGAGCATGCCCATGTAGTCCGAGCGAGTGCGCTCCATGCCGCGCTGCTGCAGTTGTGCACCCCGGAAGAAGTTGCCGCCACCGATCACGACGGCGACCTGCACGCCGTCGCGGACCACTTCGGCGATCTGGCGGGCGACCTGGGCCACCACATCGGGATCGAGCCCGACCTGACCGCCGCCGAACATCTCGCCGCCGAGCTTCAGCAACACACGCGAATACTTCGCGCGCGGCTGGCTGGCGGGTTGTCCGTGGCCGGATGAAGATGTCGGCACGCCGTTAGCGCTGGTGGGCTCGGGCTGCGTCATCAGACTCCTCGCATGACAGTGCCATCCCGAGCTCGGCAGCACGGTGGCTTCCCACCCGGAACGGCAGTTCACATCCTGCCCCATCGCAGCACAATCTGGCGCCAGCGGGGTGGATTATTTGCGCGGGCGGCGAGCCACACCGCAGCGGCGCACCGTCGGCGCAGGTCACGCCCGGATGTGCTGGCGTCGCGACTTTGCTTCCGGTGCCGGATGTTTGAGCTCGCGCCGGCCTGGGAATCCCCACCACTCGGTGGGGAAATCTGCGGTCTTGAGAAGCAGGGCCGAATCACGCCGTATGCCGGAAGCGATCGCGCGAGCGCGTCAGTCGCTCACCCCTCGTACGCCTATGAGGAGGAATTGATTCATGGCGGACAACGAAAACTCTGGTCCCGCGGAAGCCGTCAAGGGCGTCGTCGAAGACGTCAAGGGCAAGGCCAAGGAGGCCGTCGGCGCGTTGGCCGGTCGCGACGACCTCACCCGCGAAGGCCAAGCCCAGCAGGACAAGGCCGAAGCCCAGCGTGACGCGGCCAAGAAGGAAGCCGAAGCGGAGGCCGCACGCGGCTCCGCGAAGGTGGCCGAGGAGCGCCAGAAGGCCAATCAATAGCTTGTTTGAAGGATGGGTCCGGCCCGTGTTGACGGGCCGGGCCCGTCGACTTTCCGGGCTGTTTTCCGGGCTGTTGTGGGCCCCATCCAGACGAAGCCAGCTCCGGTAACCGCCCACTTCAACGGGCAATTGCCCGACCAGTGAGCAATAGAGAAGGCATAGTTAACTCCCGAATGGGGTACTCAGCGCTGCGCTGGTGGACATCCGGTTGAGGTGCCGAGGCGGTCGGGGGCGACGACAGACCCTCATGAGGTTTGGAGATGTCTGTGGACGTGCTACTGCTTTCCAATGCCGACGATTTCGCGTCGGCATTACCCACCCTCGAGTCGTTGACCCAGACGATTCGCCGCGCGCCACTCTCCGACCAGCTCGACGGGCATCATGACAGCGCTGACGTCGCGATCATCGACGCACGCACCGACTTGGCGGCGGCCCGCAGTACCTGCCGCGGCCTGACGGCCCACACGCCGGCCCTCGCGGTGGTCGCGGTCGTCGCCCCCGCGCACTTCGCGTCGGTGGACGTGGACTGGCGCATCGACGATGTGATGTTGCCTGCCACCGGTGCCGACGAGCTCGAGGCGCGATTGCGTCTGGCGATCAAGCGCCGCCGCAGCGCGGTGGACGGCTGCTTGAAGTTCGGTGACCTCATCCTGCACCCGTCGAGTTTCGCCGGATCCCTGGACGGCAAGGATCTCAGCCTGACGGTTACCGAATTCAAATTGCTGAATTTCCTTGTGCAACATGCCGGTCGGGCGTTCAGCCGCACGCGGCTGATGCACGAGGTATGGGGATACGACGCCAATGGACGCGTGCGCACCGTCGACGTTCACGTGCGGCGGCTACGCGCGAAGCTCGGGCCCGAACACGAATCGATGGTCGACACCGTCCGCGGCGTGGGTTACATGGCGGTGACGCCACCGCACCCGCAGTGGGTCGTCAACGACGCCGCGGGGAGCCCAGAGCTCAACGGCCGCGGCCAGCACTGAACCGCGTTGGGGTTCAATCACATTCGAACCTCACGCGAACAGCGGTAGCGCCCGCTTGCGCGCCAGCGCATCCATACCTTGCTGGATGGCGTCTTGCACCTCCCGGTACTTCGCGTCGACGTAATCGTCGTCCTCGGCACGCGCGGGATCGTGATCCAGCTCCACCGCCGGCATGAACCGCGTCCTGATCTTGGCGGGTAACGGCAGCTGCGGAAGTGCGGCCGGCGCGATGCCCCACGGCAGCGAGACCGCCAGCGGAAAGACCTTGAGCCGCAACAGCCGATCCAGTCGCAATGCCTTGGACAGGCCGTCACCGCGGATCAGCACCGGCATCGCGTCCGCGCCGCCGACCGTGGCGATCGGCACTATCGGCACCCCGGCGCGAATCGCCATCTTCACGAAGCCTGTGCGCCCCGCCAGGTTGGCGCGGTCGCGTTCGGCCCAGGGACGCAGCGAATCCACTTCTCCGCCAGGCCATAGCGCGACGTCTCGCCCCTCGGCCAGCGCGGTGGCGATGGCGTCGGGAGCGGCCGGAAGCACACCCATCGAACGGAAGTAACGGCCGAAAAGCGGGATCGCCATCAACGCGTCGTGAGCGGTGCCGTGCAACGTGCGGTCCGGGCCGAAGCGCCGCCACCATTGCAGACCGACCGTCCACGCGTCCCAGACGAACGGAGCGCCGGAGTGGATCCCGACCAGCAGCGCCGGGGGCTCGGGAATGCTCTCCCAGCCGTCGATCTCCATGCGAAACCAATAGTCGACCAACAGATTCCACACAAACTTCTGGCGTTGCAGAGTGGATTCGTCTTGGCCGCGCAGATCCCAGCGGGCGGCCTGCTGCGCCACCCAGCCGCTCAATCCCCCGCGCAGCGCGTCGCGCTTTTCCTCCATCATCTCGCGGGCCTGTTCGGCGTGTTCTTGAGCTTGTTCGCGCACCGCGGCCGGCCTGTGATCTGTGTAACTCATTTCTGCCGGGTACCCCATTGAGCCGCCGGCAATTCGGTGAATCACCCGGCGAAAAAACCTGGGCAATCACTGTCAACGCAGAACTCCCCGCGCCACGGTGAGTGGCGCGGGGAGTTCGTCAGCGACTAGGCCTGTACCAGCCTTAGGTGTTCGCGCGCGCGTTCGGCGCCGGGGCCGGCGGCTGACCGGGCGCCGGGGTGGCGTTCGGCGCCGCACCCGGCTCCGAGCCTCCCTGCATGTTCGACGTCCAGATCAGGATGTCCTGGGTGCCCTCGTTGTAGACCACGCCGTTCGGCGGTGCGCCGGTCACGTCGAAGTACAGCGTGCCGGTCGACTCGCTGCCCTGCGGAATCGGCGCCGGGTTCAGACTGCCCGGGGCCCCGACCTTGTCGATCACCCGGTAGTTCTGGCCGTTGGGCCCACGGGCAATGAAGTCGTTGACCATCGGGGTGACCAGGCCGCCGTCCGACCGGGCCGTGACGTCCGCCTGGTAGAGCGTGCCCTTCGGCGTGTACCCCGGGATCGCCACATTGCTTGGCTGCAGGTTGCTCACCGTGTAGTTGGTGATCAGCGGCCCCGCGACCAGCTGCTGGCTAGTGCCGAAGCCCTGGATGTTGGGCGCCGCGGACGCGGTGGCCGCGGTGAAAGCGCTGACAGCAGCAATACCGGCGGCTCCGATCACCGATTTCATAGCATTTGAAGTGAACTTCATTGCTAAATACCTCTCAATTCAATCTTTACCGTTGTTTCGTCGCGATGATTTCCCTCCGGCACGGGTTGTCACCGCACCTCTGCCGCATATCCAATCCTTGTCAGCCCCAAACATCAGAGCAATGAACTGCAGAAACACCGTAATTCGTCGGCGCAAATCAATTCGCCACAGAATGCGCACAAACCTCAAAGCATAAGTTCAGCCCCAAATGCCACAGTTGAGTTCCACCGCGCAAAACAAAGTTCCCCGCGCGTAAACAGCGCGGGGAACTTCTCGCGAATTCGCAGTTCGAGCGGGCTAAACGTGGCGCGTCCAGACCAGGAAATCGTCGTCCTTGTCGGTGTACACCACGCCGACCGGCCGCTCGCCAGTTACGTCGAAGTACAGTTCGCCGGACGTCTGTTGGCCCTGATCGATCGGACGAGGGTCAAGGCCGTCGGGCACCGGCCTGGTGTTGAGCACGGGGTAAACCGTGCCGTTGAACGCCCTGGCCATGAAGCGGGACATCTGGGGCTGGACGTTTCCGGCAACCGATTTCGCCGTCACATCGGCCCGGTACAGCTGCCCAGCCGGTTGGTATCCGGGAATCGTCACGTCGGTCGGCGCCAGATTGCTGACGGTGTAGTCGGTGATCAGTGGGCCATCGACGGCCCGTTCGGTGGCTCCGTAGCTCTGGACCTTGGCAGCGGCCATGGGCGCCATCAAGATGCTCGCGCCCGCAATCCCCACAGCGCTCAGAGCCGCTTTCACTGTCGTCCTGGTAAGTGTCATTGTGATCCCCTTGGTAACTCGTGTTCCCTCCGACAACAGGCGTTACCCATCGGCGTCCGCACGCTAAACGACGCGGCGCGCTGTGAGCGCCGAATTGTCGCGACGTTCAAGCGCCTGTTACTTCGCATTCGCCGCATGCAATCGCCCATCCTCTGGCCGTGCTTACGCCGGCCCGCCGGCGGGATATGTCAGTATCGCTGACATGGGTGCGACCGAAGATGCTCCGCTTGGCTATCTGCTCTACCGGGTGGGAGCCGTGCTGCGACCCGAAGTTTCGGCCGTATTGAGTCCCATTGGCCTGACGCTGCCCGAATTCGTTTGTCTGAGAATGCTTTCCATGTCGCCGGGGCTGTCCAGTGCCGAGCTGTCCCGCAACACCAACGTCACGCCGCAGGCGATGAACACGGTGCTGCGCAGGCTGGAAGAGATTGGCGCGGTGGAACGGCCGGCGTCGGTGTCCTCCGGACGCGCGCTGCCGGCCACCCTGACCAGTCAGGGGCGCACGATGCTGAAACGCGCGGAAACCGCGGTCCGCAACGCCGATGACCGCATCCTGGCCAAGCTCACCGCGACACAGCAGCGCGAATTCAAGCGAATGCTGGAAAAACTCGGCTCCGACTGACTAGCCGGCCGCTTGAATCCGGGCCCAGGGCCGCGCCTGTTCGAGTTCGTAAGCCAGTTCCAGTAGCAGCGCATCCTGGCCCAGGTCGGCCGCGAACATCATGCCGACGGGCATGCCGTCCGCGGACTGGGCCAGCGGCAACGAAATCGCCGGATCTCCGGTGACGTTCTGCAGCGGCGTGAACGCCACCCAGTCGATCAGGCGGTCCATTACCTGCTGGTAATCGGTGGGCGCCAGGTGACCGACTCGCGGCGTCGGGTCGGCGAGCGTCGGGGTGAGCAGTGCGTCATAGGTCTGGTAGAACTCGGCGCTGCGCCGCCGCATTCTGCGCAGCCGCATGATCACGGCCGGCAGCCGGTGCAGGTTGCGGCCGGTGTGGCGCTCCAGGCCCAGCGTCAAGGCGTCCAGCCGGGTGCGGTCGAAGGTGTTGCCGAACACGCGCCGCCCGGTGCGCACCTGCATCAGCGCGAGAAATCCCCAGTACAAGATGAAGTCATCGACGAAGCTGTCCGGCACCGGATGATGGTCGATGTGTTCGACGCGGTGCCCCAGCTCTTCGAGCACCCCGGCGGTCTTGAGGGTCAGCTCCCGCAGTTCCGGGCCGCACTCGCGCCGCACCGAGCCGGTGGCCACCGCGATCCGCAACCGCTGCCGGCCGGGCCCGGTGACGTCTCCGATGGGTGCCAGCTTGGCGTTGCGCCAGATGCGTTCGGCTTCCCGATAGAACGCCGCGGTGTCGCGCACGGAGCGGCTCAGCACGCCGTTGGCGACGATGCCCACCGGCATCCGGCGCAATTCGGCGTCCAGCGGCAGCCGACCGCGCGACGGCTTGAGACCGACAATCCCGTTGCAGGCGGCCGGAATTCGAATCGAGCCGCCACCGTCGTTGGCGTGTGCGATCGGCACCACCCCGGCGGCGACGAACGCACCCGAGCCCGACGAGGAGGCCCCGGCCGTGTAATCGGTGTCCCAGGGGTTGCGCACCGGCCCGAGGCGGGGATGCTCGGCGGCCGCGCTGAAACCGAACTCCGACATCTGCGTTTTGCCCAGCGACGTCGGCCCGGTGGCCAGATACACCGCGGTGAACTCGCCGTCGGCGACGGCATTGCGCGGCGCCCACGCGTCGGCACCGCGCATCGTCGGTTGCCCCGCGACGTCGACGTTGTCCTTCAGGAACGTCGGGACGCCCTCGAAAAACCGATCGCTCGCGGGATTGGCCGACGCGGTCGCCCGTGCCTGCTCGAATGCCTTGTACGCCAAGCCGTTCAGCGCGGGGTTGACGGCCTCGGTGCGAGCGATCGCCGCTTCGACCACCTCAGTTCTGCCGACCCGGCCGGCCCGGAGGGCCTCGGCCAGGCCGGTGGCGTCGAGATCACCGAGGGCGTCGTCACCGAAAGCGTGCACGCGTCGCATAGGACTGACGCTAGCCGCTCGGGTTTGTCGGCTAGGCCTGGCCTACCTCGAAGCGAACGAACCGGGTCACCGTGACGCCGGCCTCGTCGAGCAGCGCCTTGACGGTCTTCTTGTTGTCCGACACCGACGGCTGCTCGAGCAACACCACGTCCTTGAAGAAGCCGTTCAGCCGGCCCTCGACAATTTTGGGCAGCGCCTGCTCCGGCTTGCCTTCTTCTTTCGCGGTCTCCTCGGCGATGCGACGCTCGCTGGCCACCACATCCTCGGGCACGTCCTCGCGGGTCAGGTAGCGCGCCTTGAGCGCGGCGATCTGCAACGCGACCCCATGCGCGGCCGCTGAGCTGGTGTCCGGGTCGGCACCCGGACCGTACTCGACGAGCACGCCGACCGCCGGGGGCAGGTCTGCGGCACGCTTGTGCAGGTAGGTCTCGACGGTGCCGTCGAAGAAGGCGGCCCGGCGCAGCTCCAGCTTCTCGCCGATCTTGGCGGACAGGTCGGCGACAGCCTGCTCGACCGTCTTCTCACCCGCCGAAGCGGCCTTGAGCGCGTCGACGTCGGCGGCCTTGGATTGGGCTGCGGCGGCGACGATTTCGTCGGCGAGCTGCTGAAACTCGGCGTTCTTGGCGACGAAGTCGGTCTCGCTGTTCAGCTCGATCAGCGCGCCGTCCTTGGCCGCTACCAGACCTTCGGCCGTGGCACGCTCGGCGCGCTTGCCGACGTCCTTTGCGCCCTTGATCCGGAGTGCCTCGACGGCCTTGTCGAAATCGCCGTCGCTTTCGGCCAGTGCGTTCTTGCAATCGAGCATGCCGGCACCGGTGAGCTCACGAAGACGCTTGACGTCGGCAGCGGTGAAGTTCGCCATATCAGCCTTCCGTGCTTGTTTCGGTTGCAGCTCCAGCGGCGTCGGTGGTGGCTGTGGTGGTCGCGGTCGTGGTCGCCCCGGTAGTCGCGGAAGCCAGCAGCTCCTGCTCCCACTCGGCGAGCGGCTCGGCGGACATCGAGTCTCCAGGCTCGGGCTTGCCGTCGCCGCGACCGACACCGGCACGCGCCTGCAGGCCCTCGGCGACCGCGGAGGCGATCACCTTGGTCAGCAGCGCCGCCGAGCGGATCGCGTCGTCGTTGCCCGGGATCGGGTAATCGACCTCGTCGGGGTCGCAGTTGGTGTCCAGGATCGCGATGACCGGGATTCCGAGCTTGCGGGCCTCACCGACGGCGATGTGCTCCTTATTGGTGTCGACGACCCAGATCGCCGAGGGCACCTTGGACATGTCGCGGATACCGCCGAGGCTGCGGTCAAGTTTGTTCTTCTCGCGGGTCAGCATCAAGATTTCCTTCTTGGTGCGGCCCTCGAAGCCACCGGTCTGCTCCATCGCCTCGAGCTCCTTGAGGCGCTGCAGGCGCTTGTGCACGGTGGAGAAGTTGGTGAGCATGCCACCCAGCCAGCGCTGGTTCACGTACGGCATGCCGACGCGGGTGGCCTCGGCGGCGACGGACTCCTGCGCCTGCTTCTTGGTGCCGACGAACAGCACGCTGCCACCGTGAGCGACGGTCTCTTTGACGAACTCGTACGCCTGGTCGATGAAGGTCAGCGTCTGCTGCAGGTCGATGATGTAGATGCCGTTGCGGTCGGTGAAGATGAACCGCTTCATCTTGGGATTCCAGCGACGGGTCTGGTGCCCGAAGTGGGTGCCGCTGTCGAGCAGCTGTTTCATGGTCACGACGGCCATGGTGATGCCATTCCTTTATGTCGGTTGTCGCCTGGCATCGGGTGAGGCCAGGCCCTGGCGCCTGCTGCGCTGCCGGACCCTGTTACGGGACCGCCCGGCATGCGCTGCGAACTCCTAGTGGAACGGGAGACGCGAGGCAGACGCGCGAAGTCAGCCCGCGAACGAGCTGCGACGAGCAGTTTACACCGACTCAGCTGGTGATTTTTCCAGCACATGTCCACAGTGCGGTCCGCGTGCACAGATTGGGCAAACGCGGGTGGCCGTGTCGTCGACGCCACGCTGAACTCATGGGGTGCGGTGGGCGGCGCTGGTCGTGGGTATGACGCTGTTCAGCGCGGTCCCGGCGGCCGCCGGGGACGTCCGGCTGGATTGGCCGCTGCGGCCGGCTCCGGCCGTCGTGCGTACGTTCGACGCGCCGTCGCCCAACTGGCAGCCGGGGCATCGCGGCGTCGACCTGGCCGGACGCGCAGGTCAGCCGGTGTACGCCGCCGGCAGCGCGACCGTGGTGTTCGCCGGGTTGCTGGCGGGACGGCCGGTGGTCGCCCTGGCTCATCCGGGCGGATTGCACACCAGCTACGAGCCGGTCCGGGCCGCGGTCCGGGTCGGTCAGCAGGTGAGCGAGCAGACGGTGATCGGCGAGCTGATCACCGGGCATGGCGGGTGCCGGGCGTCGGCGTGCCTGCACTGGGGCGCGATGTGGGGGCCGTCGTCGGGTGCTCGGTACGTCGACCCGCTGGGCCTGCTGGCGTCGACCCCGGTCCGGCTCAAGCCGCTGGGGGGTTGAGTGGGCAGTGTGGACTGGCCGATTCACGGGAATCGTTGGGTATGACCGCAGCAGAGACCGACGATGCGCCGACCGAGCACCGGAAGGCCGCGCCCGCTCCTGACGACCCGAGCAAACCCGATTCCCCGGACGACTTGACCAAAGCCTCGTGGCGGTACGTGCTGCGAAAGACCGCCCGCGAATTCACCGATGACCAGTGCACCGACCTGGCCGCCGCACTGACCTACTACGCCGTGCTATCCGTATTTCCCGCGCTGCTGGTGATGGTCTCGCTGCTCGGTGTGGTCGGCGACGGCGCGCACACCACCAATGCGCTACTCGACGCGGCGGCAAGTCTCGTCCCCGCATCCGCGCTCGACATCCTGCGCCAGCCGATCAAGCAACTGGTCGACAACCGTTCCGCTGGTTCGGCGCTGATCCTCAGCGTCCTGGCGGCATTGTGGTCGGCGTCGGGATACATCGGCGCATTCGGACGCGCCATGAACCGGGTCTACGGGATCGTCGAGGGGCGGCCTTTCTGGAAGCTGCGCCCACTGCAGCTGCTGCTCACCATGGCCGCACTGATCTTGGCGGCGGCGGTGGCTTTCATGCTGGCGACCAGTGGTCCGCTGACTCGGGTGATCGGCAGGGTGATCGGACTCGGCGAGGGCGCACAGCTGGCCTGGTCGATCGCGAAATGGCCGCTGATCCTGTTGTTGGTCACGCTGGTCGTGGCGATCCTGTACTACGTCACCCCAAATGTGCAGCAGCCGCGGTTTCGCTGGCTCAGCATCGGTTCGGCGATCGCCATCGTGGTCTGGGCTCTCGCCTCCGTCGGATTCGGCTTCTACGTCCGCGATTTCGGCAGCTACGACACGACCTACGGCGCGCTGGGCGGCGTCATCGTCTTCCTGTTATGGCTCTGGATAACCAACCTGGCCCTGTTGTTCGGGGCGGAGTTGGACGCCGAACTCGAGCGGGGGCGCCAGCTGCAGGCCGGCATTGCCGCCGAACGGGAGCTGCAGCTTCCGCCCAAAGACACGCGCGAGGTGGAAAAGAAAGAAGCCGCGGACCGCAAGGACATCAAGCGAGGGCGGTTGCTGCGCCGCACCCGGGGCCGCCACGAGTCGGGCGGCGGCTAGGCGCGCGGGTGGGCCTGGTCGTGCACCGCCCGCAGCCGCGACACCGCGACATGGGTGTAGAGCTGGGTGGTCGCCAGGCTGGAATGTCCCAGCAACTCCTGGACGACGCGCAGGTCAGCGCCGCCTTCCAGCAGATGGGTGGCCGCGCTGTGCCGTAGCCCGTGCGGGCCCAGGTCGGGCGCGCCGTCCACCGCGGCGATCGTCTGGTGTACGACGGTGCGGGCCTGGCGCACATCGAGGCGGCGGCCCCGCGCGCCCAGCAGCAGCGCCGGCCCGGAATCCGCGTTGGCCAGGGCGGGACGCCCGTCGTCCAGCCACGCCCGCAGCGCGTCCGCGGCCGGCACCCCGAACGGCGCGCTGCGCTGCTTGTTGCCCTTGCCCAGCACCCGCACCACCCGGTGACCGGCGTCCACGTCGTCGATGTCCAGGCCGCACAGCTCGCTCACCCGAATCCCGGTCGCGTACAGCATCTCGACGATCAGCCGGTCCCGCAGGGCGAGCGGGTCTCCTTGCTCGGCACCGGATTTCGCGGCGGCCATGGCGTCGCGCGCCTGATCCTGACGCAGCACGGCGGGCAGCGTGCGGTGCGCCTTGGGCACCTGCAGCCGTGCGGCGGGATCGACGCTCAGCAGGCCGCGCCGCACCGCCCACGCGGTGAACGCCTTGATCGACGAGGTGCGCCGCGCCAGCGTGGTACGCGCGGCCCCGGCCACTGCCCCGCTGGACAGCCAGGTCCGCAGCAGCGGCAGGCTCAGCGCGTCCAGCGCCACCCCGCGCTCGTCGAGGAAGGCGAACAACGAGCGCAGGTCGCCCAGATACGCGCGCCGGGTATGCGCCGAACGCCCGCACTGAAGATCCAGGTACTCGTCGAACTCGTCGAGAATCGCCTGCACTCCCCCACGGTCGCAGGCCCGGCCCGCTGCCCCTTAGCCGACGCGCCGAAGCGTGTCCGGGTTAGATCTTTGCGGGTCGGATAGCCGTCGACGGCCATGATCAGATCCGCTTCGGCCAGCAGGCTGCGCAGCACGTGCACGATTCCGTCGACGCCGCCGAGCGCCAGACCGTAGGCATACGGGCGACCGACCCCGACGGCGGTCGCGCCCATGCCCAGCGCCTTGACGATATCGGCGCCGCTGCGGATCCCCGAGTCGAACAGAACCGGCAAGCCTTCGGCCGCCTCGATCACGCCGGGCAGGCAGTCCAGCGCGGGCAGACCGCCGTTGGCCTGGCGCCCGCCGTGGGTGGAGCAGTAGATGCCGTCGACGCCGCCGTCCCTGGCGCGCCGGGCGTCGTCGGGATGGCAGATGCCCTTGATGATCATCGGCAGGTCGGTCAGCGACCGCAGCCAGGGCAGGTCATCCCAGGTCAGCGGGTTGCCGAACGTCGTAATCCACTGCAGCACCGTGCCCTGCGGGTCCTCTTCGGGCGGGCGTTGCAGGCTGGCGCGAAAGACCGGATCGCTGGTGTAGTTGCTCAGACAGTGCCCCCGCAGCTGGGGGAAGTTGGCCGTGCTGAGGTCGCGCGGTCGCCAGCCGGGGATCCAGGTGTCCAGGGTGACGATGATGCCCTGGTAGCCGGCTGCTTCGGCCCGCTGCACCAGGCTGGCGGCCAAGTCGCGATCCTTCGGCGTGTACAGCTGGAAGAAGCCGGGGGTGCCGCCGAACTGCGCGGCGACCTCTTCCATCGGGTCCGCGGTCAGGGTGGAAACCACCATCGGGACCCCGGTCGCCGCGGCCGCACGGGCGGTGGCCAGGTCGCCGTGGCCGTCTTGAGCGCAGATGCCGATCACACCGATCGGCGCCATGAACAACGGCGACGGGAGGTTCATGCCGAACATCTGCACCGACAGGTCGCGCTCGGCGGCCCCGACGAACATGCGCGGGATCAGGCCCCAGCGATCGAACGCCTCGCGGTTGGCCCGCTGGGTGCGTTCGTCGCCGGCGCCCCCGGCGACGTAGGACCACACCGACGGCGGCATCGCCTTCTCGGCGCGGGCCTCCAACTCTGCGAAGGCCATCGGCAGCGCGGGTACGACCCCCGCCAGGCCCTGGAAGTAGATCTCGTTCTGGTAAGCGCCGAATGCCATGGGATAGAGAATGCCAGCCGGCCGTCAGGCTGACGAGCTTGCCGACTCCGCCTCGGCTAGTTCCTTCTTCCACTGCCGGAATGTCTCTTCGGTGCGGCCGCGCCGCCAGTAGCCGGAGATCGACGACGCCCACTTCGCGTCCACTGCACGCTCTTTGCGGACGTAGGGCCGCAAATTGTGCATGACGGCTTGGGCCTCGCCGTGGATGAAGACGTGCACCTGCCCGGGCAGCCACAGCGTGGTGGTGACGGCCTCGATCAGCGGCGCGAAATCGCCGGCGCGATCATCGGAGGCAAGGTCCGCGCGGGCGCCGCGATAAACCCAGTTCACCTGCATGCCTTCGGGCGCGGTCAACTCGATTTGGTCGTCGGGCCCGGCCACTTCGATGAAAGCCTTGCCGATTGCGTTGGGAGGCAATGCTTCCAACGCGGTGGCGATGGCCGGCAGCGCCGACTCGTCTCCGGCCAGCAAATGCCAGTCTGCCGCGGGGTCGGGCGTATACGCCCCGCCGGGACCCATCAGATAGATCACCTGTCCGGGTTGGGCGTGGGCCGCCCAGACTCCCGCCACGCCGTGTTCGCCGTGCACCACGATGTCCAGCGAGATCTGGCGGGCCGCGGCGTCGACCTTGCGAACGGTGATGGTCCGCACGGCCGGCCGTTTCTCCGGGGGCAGCACGGCGAAGCTGTCCTGGGTCAGGGGCTGGGGCAACGCGGCTACGTCGATGTCGGCGGCGACGAATACCAACTTGACGTAGGAGTCGGTGAAGTTGCTCGGCACGAACGTGTCGAACTGATTGCTCCCCAGCGTCACACGCTTCATGTGCGGTGCGAGTTGTTGGGTACCGACGACTTCAAAACGTTGGAGTGGTCGACCTGCCACGTGTCCTCCTGTTCAGACCCGGCCCCAGCCGACTATACGAGCCGGGGCCGTCGTCGCAGGTCGGCCGCCCGCGACGGGACGCGTTCCCCGGCGAACGAGGCGCCACCGTCCGCCGTCACGCTCGGCCAGTCCGGTCACCTCGAGGATCGCCAACGGTCCCAGCACCTGCTCGGGCATCAGCCCGGAGGAGACGGCGATCTCGTCGACCGTTGCGGCACCTCGCCCGGGCAACGCCTCGCACACCTGACGCTCGGGCTCGCCCAGCCCGTCCAACGCCGTCGCGGGCCGGGCCTCTTCGACGGCGAGTTCACCGATGTGTCCCACGAATTCCACGATGTCGTCGGCCCGGGTGACCAGCTCGGCCCCGTTGCGCAGCAGCGCGTGACAACCCGCCGACGCTGATGAGGTGATCGGTCCGGGCACCGCGGCCACCACCCGGCCCAACGACCCCGCCCAGGCGGCGGTGTTCGCGGCGCCGCTGCGCAGACCCGCCTCCACCACCACGACGGCCCCTGCGACCGCGGCGACCAGACGATTGCGGGTCAGGAACCGATGCCGAGCGGGCCGCAGGCCAGGCGGATATTCGCTGATCAACAAGCCATGCGAGGCGATGCGATGCAGCAACGCCGAGTGCCCGGCCGGATAAGGGATGTCGATGCCGCCGGCCAGCACCGCCACCGTGATTCCGTCGCTGGCCAGCGCCGCGCGATGGGCCGCACCGTCGATTCCGTAGGCGCCTCCCGAAACGACCGCGACGTCGCGCTCGGCCAGACCGGACGCCAGATCCGCGGTCACCTGTTCGCCGTAGGCCGTGGCCGCACGGGTGCCGACCACCGCCGCAGCGCGCCGGGCGATCTCGTCCAGACGCATCGGACCCAACGCCCACAACACCATCGGCGGCCCGCCGCGAGGCCTGCACCCGGCGCCGGCGAATGCCGAGAACGCGACCAGCGGCCACTCCGGGCAATCGGGCGTGATCAACCGGCCGCCGCGACGAGCGAGCACCTCGAGATCCGCTGCGGCCCGGTCTATCTCCCGCCTGGCGGCGGTGTGCCGTACCAGCTCCTCGCTGACCAGCCCACGCCGGACGCGGTCGGCCGCCTCGACCGGGCCCACGCATCCCACCAGGGCCGCGAGCTCCGGGCAGGGCGGCTCGGCCACCCGCGACAGGTACGCCCAGGCCGGCCAGGCGGGATCGTGGAACACCGCGGTCATCGTTGTTCTCCCAGCTGCCGGAAGCTCAGCGCGGCGGCCACCTCGTCCAGGCCGGGCGAGCCGCGGCCGGCCAAGTCGGCCAGGCTCCACGCGACGCGAAGCGTGCGATCGAGCCCGCGGATGCTGAGCAGCCCACGCTCCACCGCCAGGCGCAGCGGATGCATGGCTTGACTACTGAGCCGAAACTTGCGCCGCAACAGCGTCCCGCTCACTTCGGCGTTGGTGCTGAAACCGTGCGGGCGCCACCGGGCCGCGGCCTTGGCGCGGGCCCGCGCCACCCGATCGCGCACCTGTGCGGAGGATTCACCCTCGACGGTGGCGAAGGCCCCGGTCCGCACCGGGTGCATCTGTACCCGCAGGTCCACCCGATCCAGCAACGGGCCCGAAAGCTTGCCCAGATAGCGGCGTTTCGTCGCGGCCGGGCAGATGCAATCCTGCGGATCGGCCGGCGCGCAGGGGCACAGGTTGGCGGCCAACACCAGCTGAAACCGGGCCGGGTAGCACGCCACCCCGTCGCGGCGCGCCAGACGAATGAGGCCGTCCTCCAACGGTGTTCGCAATGCCTCCAGAGCGCTGACGCTGATCTCGGCGCATTCGTCGAGGAACAGCACACCGCGGTGCGCCCGGCTCACAGCGCCCGGGCGGGCCATCCCCGAGCCTCCCCCGACCAGTGCGGCAACGCTGGAGCTGTGGTGCGGCGCCACAAACGGCGGCGCCGTGATCAGCGGTGTGTCCCCGGACAACAACCCGGCCACCGAGTGGATCGCGGTGACCTCCAAGGCCTCACTGTCGGTCAGGCTGGGCAGCAATCCCGGAAGGCGTTGCGCCAGCATCGTTTTGCCCACACCAGGCGGTCCGGTCAACATCAGGTGATGCGCCCCCGCGGCGGCCACCTCGACCGCGAACCGTGCCTGCGCCTGTCCCACCACGTCGGCCAGATCCCCTACCGGCTCCGGGCCGGTGGCCGTCGCGCTGATCCGCTCGGCCAACCGGGCCGACCCATTGAGCCAGCTCCGCAGCTGCCCCAGCGTGCGGACGCCCCAGACATCGATGCCGTCGATCAGGCTGGCCTCGGCCAGGTTGTCCACCGGCACCACGACGGCGGGCCACCCGTCGCGTTTGGCGGCCAGCACCGCGGGCAGCACCCCGCGCACCGGCCGGATGCGGCCGTCCAGCGACAACTCGCCCAGCAGCACCGTCTTCTCCAGGCGTTCCCACGGGTTCTTTCGCTGCGCCGACAGCACCGCCGCCGCGAGCGCAATGTCGTAGACCGAACCCATTTTCGGCAGCGTCGCCGGGGACAGCGCAAGCGTGAGTCTGGCCTGCGGCCAGCTGTTTGTGCAGTTGGTGACGGCCGCACGCACCCGGTCCCGCGACTCCTGCAGCGCGGCGTCGGGCAGGCCGACGAGGTGGACGCCGGGCAGACCCGAGGTGATGTCGGCCTCGATCTCCACGATGTGACCGTCCAGTCCGCGCACCGCGACCGAGAACGCACGTCCCAGCGCCATCAGCCGATTCCCTGCAGATGCGAGATCTCCGGGGTGCGCCGGTTCCCGACACGGATCCCGATCACATCGATGCGGACCGCCGCCCAGCGCCCGTCCTGCGCGGCCAGCCACAGCCCCGCCAGCCGGCGCAGCCGCCGGACCTTGCGGGGTGTGACCGCGTGCGCCAAGCCCCCATACCCGTCGCCGGTACGGGTCTTGACCTCTACGAACACCACCGTGCGGGTGGCGTCGTCGGCCGCGATCACGTCGAGTTCGCCGTAGCGGGAGCGCCAATTGCGGTCCACGACGCGTAACCCCATCCGCGTCAGGTATTCCACGGCGAGGGCCTCACCCATCGCGCCCAGCTCAATGCGTGTCTTTGCGATCGTCATGCGGCCAATCTGGCCGACGCGCCCGACACGGCGTGCCGCGACGGACGCCGAGCGCCCGCTATCACGGCCGGTTATCCCCAGCGGGGTGTTCATCCACAGCGCAACGGCGGAACTGGTTTGCCGCGCAGCGCAATCGGCTACGTGACGCGGTCCGCGCGGGTGTAGACGTTCATCGAGTCCTCCCGCAGGAACGCGATCAGCGTGAGCCCGGATTCCTCGGCCAGGGAAACCGCCAGCGACGACGGCGCCGACACCGCGGCCAGCACGGGAATCCCGGCCAGCACGGCCTTCTGCGTGATCTCGAACGACGCCCGCCCGCTGACCAACAGCACCGAACCGGCCGGCGGTATCCGCTCGTGTTCCAGGGCCCAGCCGACGACCTTGTCGACGGCGTTGTGCCTGCCGATGTCCTCGCGGACCACCAGCATCGTGCCGTCGCCGTCGAAAAGCGCCGCGGCGTGCAGCCCACCGGTGCTGTCGAAAACCTTTTGCGCACTGCGCAGTTGGCCGGGCATGGCCTTGAGCGTGGCCGGGCCGACGGTGACCGGATCCGCGCCGGGCGTGAAGCGGCTGATCACCCGGACCGCATCCAGTGATGCCTTGCCGCATACCCCGCACGAGGAGGTGGTGTAGAAGTTGCGGGTCACGTCGAGGTCGGGCGGGTTCACCCCGGGGGCCAGTGTCACGTCGAGCACGTTGTACGTGTTGGCGCCGTCGTCGCCGCGGCCGCCGCAGTAGCGGATGGTCTGCACGTCGTCGCGGCGCACGATCACGCCTTCGGTGAGCAGAAAGCCTTGCGCAAGTTCGATATCCGCGCCCGGCGTCCGCATCGTCACGGTGACCGGTGTGCCGTTGACGCGGATCTCCAGCGGCTCCTCGACGGCCAGGGTCTCCGGCCGGACGACGGCCTGACCTGCGTTGACGTGTGTGGCGCGCCGGCGTGCGGTTACGTTCCCCACGGGATCGGAACTCCGGCCGAGCGCTGAAACCTCATCAAGCCAAACTACATTGGCCCGCGGCCCGCCGCCCATGCGGCGATCGGCCGCCCGGAAGACGTCTGACGTGCGGCCATTCCGACACCGTGCCGTCGCGATTGCTCTAGTGTCGACATGGCTCGTCGCGCCTGAGCAGTGCACCGCACCTGCGCAGGTCTGTAATAGGCGGGTATGGGGAGAAGGTGGTAACGACCGGCGTAAGAATCACGTCGTCGATACCGCGGACATAATGAGGCACAACATGGCAGCTGAAACACCAGGCGACGCGTCGATGCCGGGCGGGGAGAAGGCCGATCCGGCGACGGTGTTCGCCGCCCTCGCCGAAATCATCTATCAGGGCTCGGATGCCAAAGAGATGTACGCCGCCATCTGCGTCGCGGCGACCCTGGCCATCCGCGGCTGCGACCACGCCAGCCTGTTGATGCTCGAAAACGATCGTTATGTCACCGTCGGCGCGAGCGACGCGCTCGCCCAGCGGATCGACCAGATGGAACTGGAAGCCGGCGACGGCCCCTGCCTGGACGCGATCGAGGAGGAGACGCCGCAGATCGATGCGGATCTGACCACGCCGTCGCATTGGCCCAAGCTGGCGGCCCGGCTGCTCGAGGAGACCCCGGTGCGCGGTGCCATGGGGTTTCGGCTGCAGGTCAACAAGCGCAAGGGGGCCGCGCTGAACCTGTTCAGCGACACTGCGAACATGTTCGACGCCGAGTCGGCTGGGCGCGCGGCGGTGCTGGCCTCGTTCGCCAGCGTGGCCATCAACGCGGTGGCGAAGGGTGAGGACGCCGCCAGCCTGCGGCGGGGCCTGCTCAGCAACCGCGAAATCGGCAAGGCCGTCGGCATGCTGATGCTGCTGCACGACCTGACCGAAGACGAGGCGTTCGACCTGCTCCGGCGGCACTCACAGGCGCTCAACATCAAGTTGGCCGACGTCGCGCGTGAGGTCATCGAGCGGCGCGGTGGCCTGCCGTCCAACGGCGAGCAAGAGCTGCCGTCCGACAAATAGCTATTCGGGGAGCCGCAGCTCGGGCTTCTCGACCTCTTCGATGTTGACGTCTTTGAAGGTGACCACCCGCACCTGCTTGACGAACCGGGCCGGGCGGTACATGTCCCAGACCCAGGCGTCCGACAGCCGTAGCTCGAAGTAGACCTCGCCGTCGGCGTTGCGCGGCACCATCTCGACGCTGTTGGCGAGGTAGAAGCGCCGTTCGGTTTCCACCACGTAGCTGAACTGGCCGACGATGTCCTTGTATTCGCGGTAGAGCGAGAGCTCCATCTCGGTTTCGTACTTTTCGAGATCTTCGGCACTCATCTGCTCAGACGTCCTTTTCCCTGCCCGTTTTCCTGACTCCCCGTTCCCAACAGCTCGGTCGCCGGGTGAGCAGTCCGCATCTATCTTTCCTCACGGGCGTTCGCCACGCTCGCCCGGAGGGTCCGGTTTGCATTCGGCTACCAACCGGGTGCGGGAGCCGTCCCCGGTCGGCGAGGCCACCCGCCGGACGTTGATGAAGGAATAGCGGTGCTCCGCGCAAGGCCCCAGCCGCGTCAGCGCCGAGCTGTGCGCGGGCGTGCTGTAGCCCTTGTGGTCCGCGAAACCGTAGCCGGGGTGATCGACGTCCATCGCGACCATCAGCCGGTCGCGGCTGACCTTGGCCAGCACGCTGGCCGCGGCGATGCAGGCCGCGGCCGCGTCCCCGCCGACCACCGGCAACGACGGCATCGGCAGCCCGGGCACGCGAAAGCCGTCGCTCAGCACGTAGCCGGGGCGCACCGACAGCCCCGCCACCGCGCGCCGCATGCCTTCGATATTGGCGACGTGCACCCCGCGCCGGTCGACTTCGACCGACGGGATGAACACCACGTGATAGGCCAACGCGTAGCGGCAGATCAGCGGGAACAACTTCTCCCGCATCTTCTCGGTGAGCTTCTTCGAATCATCAAGGGCAGCAAGGCTTTCCAGGCGATTCGGTCCCAGCACACAGGCCGCCACCACCAGCGGCCCGGCGCAGGCGCCACGGCCGACCTCGTCCACTCCGGCGACCGGCCCCAGGCCGCTGCGATGCAGCGCGGACTCCAGGGTGCGCAGTCCGGTCGATTTGCGGATCACCGTCCGCGGCGGCCACGTCAGGGTCATTTCCGAGCCACGACTACTGGCCTTGCTGGGGGTTCACCGAACCCACTCCACCCCATCGCGTCGGCGGCCAGACGATGAACCTGGCCTTGCCGATGACGTTGGCCACCGGCACCGTCCCCGACATCGGATCACCGGTGCACAGAATGCCTTTGAGTGCGTCGGTCGGAGTGCTCGTGCAGTGGGCACGCGAATCCGCCGAGTGGGTGCGGTTGTCGCCCATCACCCACAACCGCCCGTCCGGGACGGTGACCGGACCGAATTCGCTGCCCAGGCAGGGGTATACGGACGGGTCGGCCATCATCGTGGCCGGCTTCAGGTACGGCTCCTTGAGCGGCTTGCCGTCGACCGTCAGCCCGGTATCGGCCCGGCATTGCACGGTCTGCCCGCCGACCGCGATCACCCGCTTCACCAGATCGTTCTCGTCGGGGGGCACAAAACCGATGAACGACAACGTGTTCTGCAGCCAGCGCAGCGCGGTGTTGGGAGACCGGATCGACTTGTATCCGGTGTTCCAGTTCGGCGGTCCCTTGAAGACGATCACGTCGCCGGGGTGCGGCGACCCGAACCGGTAAGTGAGCTTGTCGACCATGATCCGGTCGCCGACACAACCCGAGCAGCCGTGCAGCGTGGGCTCCATGGACTCGGACGGAATCAGGTACGGACGCGCCACGAATGTCAACATCACGTAGTAGAGGACGATCGCGGTAACCGCCAGGATCGTCAGCTCGCGCAGCGCGGACTTCTTCTTGGGTTCCGGCTCGTCCGCGTCGTGCGACTCAGCACCCGGTTCGGGCGCGGCGGTGGGCTCGACCGCGTCGGCCCGTTCGTTCGTGGGCGCGTCTGGGACGCGAGTGGAGACCTTCGGCTCCGACTGACCAGGCTCGGACTGGGGCTCGGGCGAGTCCGTGGAATCCGTCACGAGATCAGAGTAGCCAGCGCGGTGTGGGTGACCGTAAAGCGTCTTCGAAACCGAACGCGCGTGCCGCAGTGATCGTCGAGACGCGCGCGGTCAGCGCTTTTCCTTGATCTTGGCCTTCTTGCCGCGGAGTTCGCGCAGGTAGTAGAGCTTCGCGCGGCGGACATCGCCACGGGTGACCACCTCGATGTGGTCGATGTTCGGCGAGTGCACCGGGAAGGTCCGCTCGACGCCGACGCCGTAGCTCTCCTTGCGCACGGTGAAGGTCTCGCGGACGCCACCGCCCTGCCGGCGCAGCACCACGCCCTTGAACACCTGGATACGCTCCTTGGCGCCCTCGATGACCTTCACGTGCACATTGATGGTGTCGCCCGGGCTGAAGGCCGGGATGCCGTCGCGCAGCGACGCCTGATCGACGAAGTCCAGCCTGTTCATGTGGAGACACTTCCTTGAGGTCGCGGCGTGCGGAAACTGCCCGCACGCAGGGGTGGTCGTTAAGCCGATTCGGGCTTTGGGTGGCATCTCGCAGCGGGCGGAATGCGGCCCGGCCGGCCGGGTGCCGCTGGAGACAACTGGTCAATTGTGCCAGACACCCCGCGTGCATTGAAAATCACATGTAAACGCTGCGATTCATGGCGCGCCTGAGGCACCGGTGAATGGTACATATGACTGGGGTCAGCACACGCTAGTCACTACCCGAACTCGAAGACGCCCGGGCAGATTGCGGTACGGCGCCCACACAGGTTTACGTCAGAGGACTTGGGAGAAGAACAGATGCGTGTACGCCCGCGCACCGCACTCGCCGCCGTCGCGGCGGTGACGCTGGTGCTGGCCGGGTGCGACGAGGCACGACTAGCGGCAAAATCCCAGGTTAAGGCGTCCAGCAACGCCTCCGGCGCGCCCGATCACCAACCGCAGCTCATTCAGCTGCTGCTGGACACCATCGACACATCCGGGTTGCCGGCGGCACCGCCCAAGACGCTGGACGCGCTGCCCGGCGCCGGATGGGGCGGGTTGCAGGCCCGCATTCAGCAGGCCACCGAGCAGGCCGCCGCCAGCGGGGCCACCCTCTCGGTGGGCATCCTGGACCGCAAGACCCACGAGCTGATCTCCAACGGCAACAGCCAGATCATCGGCACGGCCTCGGTGGCCAAGCTGTTCATCGCCGACGACCTGCTGCTGGCCGAATCCCAGGGCCGGACCGCCCTGTCCCCCGACGACCGTCAGGCACTCGACCTGATGCTGCAGTCGTCCGACGACGGCGCCGCCGAGAGGTTCTGGGGTCAGGACGGCGGCGACAACATCATCACGCAGGTGGCGGGCCGCTACGGGCTGTCGTCCACCGCTCCGCCCTCGGACGGGCGCTGGTGGAACACGACGAGCTCGCTGACCGACCTGATCCACTACTACGAGAAGCTGCTCGACGGTTCCGGCGGGCTCTCGGCGGACCGGGCCAAGATCATCGTCAACGACCTGGCCCATTCCACCCCGAACGGCGTCGACGGGTACCCGCAGCGCTTCGGCATCCCCGACGGGCTGTTCGCGGAGCCGGTGGCCGTCAAGCAAGGCTGGATGTGCTGCATCGGCACGGAGTGGATGCATCTGTCGACCGGCGTGGTGGGCGCGGACCGCCGCTACATCGTGGTGGTGGAGTCCCTGCAGTCCTCCGACGACGCGACGGCGCGCGACACGATCACGCAGGCCGTCAAGACGATGTTCCCCAACGGCCGGATCGGGCCGACGACCTTCTAGGGCGAATCGCCCGGCCCGAGATCGGGCCGGCGCTCGCGCGTACGCCGCAGCGAAACCTCCCGGCGCCAGGCCGCGATGCGGGCGTGATCGCCTGACAGCAGCACCTCGGGGACGTCGAGCCCCCGCCAGCTCGGCGGCCGGGTGTAGCTGGGCCCCTCCAAAAGGCCGCCCAGCACGTCGGAGTGCGAATCCTCGCGATGGGACGCGGGATTGCCCAGCACCCCGGTCAGCAGCCGCAGCACGGATTCGATCATCACGACGGCCGCCGACTCACCGCCCGGCAGCACATAGTCGCCGATCGAGACTTCCTCGACCCGCATCCGTCGCGCGGCGTCCTCGACGACGCGGTGGTCGATGCCCTCGTAGCGGCCGCAGGCGAACACCAGATGCTGCTCGGCGCTCCAGCGCTGGGCGGTGGATTGCTTGAACAGTGCGCCGGCCGGCGTGGGAACGACCAATAGCGTTTCGCCAGAACAGATTTCATCCAGCGCGTCGCCCCACACCGGCGCCTTCATCACCATTCCCGGGCCGCCGCCGTAGGGCGAGTCGTCCACCGAGTGGTGCACGTCGTGAGTCCACGCCCGCAGGTCGTGCACCCGAAGGTCGACCAGGCCCGACGCAATTGCCTTGCCGGGCAACGATTGCCGCAGCGGATCCAGGTAGGCCGGAAAGATCGTCACGACGTCTATGCGCACCGGCTATCCCAGATCCAGCAGGCCCTCGGGCGGATCGATTTCGACCATCCGGTCGTCCAGCGACACCGACGTGACGATCGCATTCACGAACGGCACCAGTACCTCCCGGGTTTCGCCGCCGTCACTGCGGTGCACCGCCAGTAGTTCCCCGGCGGCGGTGTGCAGCACCTCGGCAACGACGCCGAGATCCTCCCCCGCGGTGGTCCGCACCCGCAGTCCCTCGAGCTGATGGTCGTAGTAGGTGTCCGGCTCGTCGATCGGCGGCAGGTCGCCGGAGTCCACCACGAACAGGCTGCCGCGCAGCGCGTCGGCGGCGTCGCGGTCGTCCACACCGGCCAACCGCACCAACAGCCGGCCGCCGTGTTCGCGCGCACCGGCGACCACGTAGCTGCCTTCTGCTCCGCGGCCGCGAGATGGCTTGGCGCGCAGGGTAATACCCGACGCGAAGCGATCGGCAGGGTCGTCGGTGTGAACCTCCACGACCACCTCGCCGGTGATGCCGTGCGCTTTCACGACGCGCCCGACGAGCAGCTCCATGAGTTGGTGACCTACTGGTCGGTGTCCACCACGTCGACGCGGATACCGCGGCCCCCGATTCCGGCGACCAGCGTGCGCAACGCGGTCGCGGTGCGTCCGCCGCGACCGATCACCTTGCCCAGATCCTCGGGATGGACATGCACCTCGACGGTGCGCCCACGCCGGCTCGTCACCAGGTCCACCCGGACATCGTCCGGGTTGTCCACGATTCCGCGAACCAGATGTTCAACAGCGTCGACGACGACGGTACTCATTGCGACCGTCAGCTTTCGGTGGCGGGCTCGGCCGGCGCTTCGGCAGCCGGCTCGGCCGGGGTCTCGGCGGTTTCAGCAGGGGCTTCGGCGGTTTCAGCCGGGGCTTCGGTGGTTTGCGCCGGCGCCTCGTCGGCCTTAGCGGCCTTCTTGGCCGGGGCCTTCTTCTTCGGCTTGGACGCCTCGGTGGTCGGTCCGCCGTCGGCCTCGGCCAGCGCGGCGTTGAACAGCTCCAGCTTGGTGGGCTTGGCCGGGGCGACCTGCAGGCTGCCCTCGGCGCCGGGCAGACCCTTGAACTTCTGCCAGTCGCCGGTGATCTTCAGCAGTTTGACGACCGGCTCGGTCGGCTGCGCACCCACCGAAAGCCAGTACTGGGCCCGCTCCGAGTCGATCTCGATCAGGCTGGGGTCTTCCTTCGGGTGGTACCGGCCGATCACCTCGATCGAGCGGCCGTCGCGGCGGTTGCGGGCGTCGGCGACGGCGATGCGGTACTGGGGATTGCGGATCTTGCCAAGCCGGGTGAGCTTGATCTTGACAGCCATGATTAAGCGAATTCTCCTGGGTGTCACGCTGCAATTCAGCGATCGGGGCGGGATGCCCGGATCCGGTTTTGCCTCGCGTGTATGACCGCCGAACGAGCACCCCGGCGACGGGGCGGGTCGCGCGGCGGACAGCCGCCTATTGTGCCAGAACGAGGGGCTCCGGCAGAAATTCGCCTGCACCGGCGACTTTCGGCTATGCGGGACGTCAAACTGGTTAGGATTGCGCGGGGGCGAAAGTAGGGAGCCGATCGATGCGGATCGTGAATTTCAGCTGGAGCCGGCGAGTGACCGGTCCCGTCGCTGTTGCCGCCGTGCTCAGCGCCCCGTTCGCGCTGCTGGGGGCGCCGTCCGCGCACGCTGCGACCGGCATCGATGGCTACGCCCAGTGCGTCGACACGAAGCCGCCCCCGCCGGGGGTCAGTGCGGAATTCTGGTTTCCCAGCGTCCACATCATCCAGAACGATCTCGATTCGGGCATTCCCGCCGCCCAAGTGACCCAGATTCTGGTGACCATGGGAGTCTCGCCGGAGGATGCCGCCAAGCGCGTGCAGTGCTTCCAGGCCAATCAACCCCGCGGACAAGGGCACTGACCCGACGCCTGGCCCACCTCGCCCGCGGCGTCACATGATCTTCTGGAAGACCTTCGTCTCGACCCTGCGTGTCATCCGCCAGCCCTGCGGCGTGCGCGCGAACTCGTCGTCGTACCAGAGCCCGCAGAACATCACCTGGTCCCCGGGTTTTCCGTCGGCGCCGGGAAAGACCATCGGGTTGAAACAGATCACCCGCGACGTGGCCTTGTCCCCGTCGATCTGGACCGAGAAGTTGCCGAGCATGTGCGCGTATACCGGAAAGCCCGGCAGCACCTCGGAGAGCCATTTCTTGACCTCGGGATAACGGCCTTCGATACCTCCCAAGGCCGTGTAGTCGATGTAAGCGTCTTCGGTGAATACCTTGTCCAAATCGTCGAATCGCCGCTGGTCAATAGCGGTGGAATAGTCCACCATCAGCTGCTGGATCTCCAGACGGTCGGAAATTTCGGCCAGGCTCAACATGCATCGATTCAACACCCGGGGCATCGGGAACACCCAGGCACCCCGAGTGGTCGTCAGTTTCCTTGTGTTCCAGCGTGTTTGGCGTCGTGTTTCGCGACCACTGCGGCCGGCGGGTTGCGGAAGCTGATCGCCAACCGGTTGTAGGTGTTCATCGTCGCGATCGCGATCGTCAGATCGACCAATTCCTTGTCGTCGAATTGCGCCGACGCGGCCGCGTACGCGCTGTCGGGTGCGCCCGTGCTCGATATTTCGGTGACGGTTTCCGCCCACGCCAGCGCGGCCCGCTCGCGGCCGTCGAACAGCTCACCGGCTTCCGGCCACACCGGGACCAACGCGATCTTCTCGTTCGACACCCCCAGGTCGCGCAACTCGCGCGTGTGCATGTCGATGCAGTACGCACAGCCGTTGATCAGCGACACCCGCAGGTAGACGAGGGTCAGCAACACCGGCGACAGACCCGACTGGCTGACATACAGATGCACGCCGCCCAGCAGTTTCACACCCCGCGGTGCCACGGCTTGGTAGTCGATTCGTCGACTCATGGCTGTCTCCTCCCCTTTTGCCATACCACGCAAAGCCGCCGAGGAGAATAATCCCCGCTATGAGAGCAGGAATCACCTGCTTAGCAACGGCCTTGTTGGTGTGGGTCGGGGCGCCGAGCGCCGCCGCCGCCCCAGGGAGCTGCGCGCCGGGCAGCGCCTGCCAGCGCTGGTGCCCCGGCGATCCCGATCCGGCAGGCCGGCCCATCCCCTGGGACCCGAGCGTCTGCCACGACTTCTACTGGGATTACGCCGGGGTCCACGACACCGGCACCGGCGTCTTCTACTCGTGGTCCTCCCTTCCGTTCAAGCAGCCGCCGCCGCCCGGGCCGGTGCCCACCCAGACCTCGTATCTGCCGCTGCCCCCGCTGCCGTTCTGCCCGGTGCCGCCCTGGTGCCCGTGAGGCAGCAGGCGTCGGCCAGGCCCGGAAGTTACACTGTGCGCCCATGCGGAAACTCATCGCCGCAGCTGCTGCGCTGCTCACGGTCGCCGGTGTCACCGCCCCCGCCTCCTGGGCCGACGATATGCAGCCGGTCGGCTCGGTTCCGATCCCCGACGGCCCGGCCCAGACCTGGATCCTGGCCGACCTGGACAGCGGCCAGGTGCTGGCCGGTCGCGACCAGTACGCGGTTCATCCGCCCGCGAGCACGATCAAGGTGCTGTTGGCGCTGGTGGCTCTCGACGAGGTGAGCATGGACTCGACGGTCGTCGCCGACGTGGCAGACACCCAGGTCGAATGCAACTGCGTCGGAATCAAACCCGGCCGGGTTTACACCGCGCGCCAGTTGCTCGACGGCCTGCTGCTGGTGTCCGGCAACGACGCCGCCAATACGCTGGCGCATCTGCTGGGCGGCGCCGACGCCACGGTGGCCAAGATGAACGCGAAGGCCGCCTCCCTCGGAGCGACCAGCACCCACGCCGCGACCCCGTCCGGGCTGGACGGCCCCGGCGGATCCGGCGCCTCCAGCGCGCACGACCTGGCCGTCATCTTCCGGGCCGCGATGGCCAACCCGATGTTCGCCCACATCACGGCCGAGCCGTCGGCGCTGTTCCCGGGCGATCACGGCGACGAGCCGATCACCAACCAGGACGAGCTGCTGACCCGGTATCCGGGCGCCATCGGCGGCAAGACCGGGTTCACCAATGCGGCGCGCAAGACCTTCGTCGGCGCCGCGTCGCGCGGTGGGCGCCGGCTGGTGGTCGCGATGATGTACGGGATGGTGAAGCCCGGCGGACCGACGTACTGGGATCAGGCGGGCGGCCTGTTCGACTGGGGCTTCGCGCTCAATCCGTCGTCGAGCATCGGCTCACTCTAAAACTCGCTCGGAACAAGCCCGGTTATCAGCTTGGACAGCAACGCAATGCGTTGCTCTTCGATATCGGGCTCCGGAAAAATCCCGCGCACGATCGCCGCGCCGTCGAACACGTTGGTCATCAGCGCCACCAGCACCGGGAACGTCTCCTCGCCGACGGCGTCGGCGCCCGGCAGCGCCCGCGCGGCGTCGAGAATCTTCGCGGTGTACTGCGCCAGCACCTCGCGCAGATGGGCGCGCAGCTTCGCGTCGGTGCGCGCGGCGACCATCAATTCGTAGAGCACGGCGTTGGTGGGACCGCCGGTGATGTCCCGCAGAATCGTCAGCGCCGCTTCCAGCGCCGGCCGGTCGGCCGGGATCTGGGCGACCTGCTTGGTGAACGACTCCACCTGCCGGCGCAGCACCTCCGACGCCGTCGCCGCCATGAAGTCGCTCATCGTCTCGAAGTGGCGGAACAACGCACCCACCGACACCCCGGCCGCCTTGGTGATCACGGCCGCCGATGCCCGCGCGTAGCCGACCTCGACGATGCTTGCGATGGACGCCTCGAGGAGCCTCCCGACCGTCTCCTCGCGGCGTTGCTGCTGGGTTCGGGCCATCTCAGGCACTGACTTTGTGAGCGCTGCGGCCCCGATGCCGCTGACCCGCCCGCAGGTACCGGCCCGACTTCGCGGTCTGGCCGTAGCCGTCGCGGAACTCGCCGGCGCGGAAGACCACGGTGCCGCCCACAGCGGTCGCTACGACGGCATCGTCGTTGCGGTTGACCATTCGCCGCAGGCCGCCGTAGAAGGGGACCTCTTCCTCGTGGTAGGCCTCGACCTCGTCGTTCAGGCCGGCCGGGTCGATCACCACGAAGTCGGCACGGTCACCTTGGCGCAGCGTTCCGGCGTCGATGCCGAACCATTCCGCCAGCTCACCGGTCAGGCGGTGCACGGCCCGTTCGGTGGACATGAACGGCGCACCCGCCCGGTAGGCGTCGCGGGTTCGCTTGAGCAGCTTGATCGGAAAGTTGTAGAACGCCATATTGCGCAGGTGCGCACCGGCATCCGAGAAGCCCATGTGCACGCTCTCCTCGTTGGCCAGCGCGTCGAGCAGCTTGGGCCGGTGGTTGGCAACGATGGTCGTCCATCGCACATTGCGTTCACCGTTTTCGACGAGCACGTCGAGGAACGCGTCGAGCGGATGCAGTCCGCGCTGATCGGCGATCGCGCCAAAGCTCTTGCCGATCAACGACTTATCGGGGCACTCGACGATGACGGCGTCGTGGAAGTCGCGGTGCCACAGCGACGGGCCCAGCTTGATGCGGTCGAACTCCTTGCGGAACTCGCGGCGGTAGGCCTCGTCGGCCAGTAATTCGTTGCGCTGCAACTGGTCTCGCAGATGTAAGGCGGCGGTGCCCGCACCGAACTCCTCGAAGACCGGCAGGTCGATGCCATCGGAGTACAGCTCGAACGGCACCGGCAGGTGCTGGAACCGCACGCTCGAGCCCAGCAGCTTGTTCATCAGCCGGACGCCGGGCCCGAACACGTAGACGGCGAGCGGGTTGGACTTGGCGTCCGCCGACACCAGCAGACTCATCCGAACGCCCTTGCGGCGTCTGAAGATTCGGCTGCTTTCCAGGAAGAACATGATCGCCGTGGCCGCCCGGTTGACGTCGGGCGCGCTCTGCAGGATCCGGCCGCGCTTGCGCAGGACCTTGATCAGCTTGCGCCGCTCCCGCCAGGTCGCGAAGGTCGACGGCAGCGCCCGGGAGCGGAAGCGGTCGCCGTCGAGTTTGTCGATCGCGGCGTCCATGCCTGACATGCCGAGCATTCCGGCGTCGAGCGCCTCCTCGAGCAACGTCGCCATCTTGTCCAGTTCGGCGTCGGTGGGCCTGACGTCGGCGTCGGTGGCCCGGTCGAGCCCGAGCACCGCGGAGCGCAGGTCCGAATGCCCAAGCAGCGAGCTGACATTCGGCCCGAGCGGCAACTCGTCGACGGCGGCGATGTACTCCGCGGCGTTCGCCCAGGTCCGGTTGGTCTCCAGCGCGCCGTGCACATATTCGCGTGGCACCGCCTCGACCCGGCTGAACAGGTCCGCGGCGTCTTCGCTGTTGGCGTAGACCGTCGACAGCGAGCACATGCCCAGCAGCACCGTGGTGACACCGTGGCGCACCGACTCGCGCAGGCCCGGGTCCAGCAGTACCTCGGCGTCGTAGTGGGTGTGCACGTCGATGAAGCCCGGCACCACCCACTTGCCGGCCGCGTCGATGACCTCTGGGCAGCCCGTCTCGTCGAGCGGCCGGGTCGACACCGTGGCCACCACGCCGTCGCGGATACCCAGCGTGCGGGTGTGCGGCGTGCTACCGGTTCCGTCGAACCACAAGCCATCTCGGATGATCACGTCGTACGTCATTGTCGCCTCCCGGTATGTTGGAGCGAACCTATCATAGATAGTGAGCGCTCGCAATCTTTCTACCGGATTACCCTCCCGGCTTCGCCGGTTTCGTGGCGCTGGGCGCTGCGGGGGCGGGGCTGAGCAGGCCGGTGGGTTCGGGGACCGAGACCGGGTCCGGCACGGAGACGCCGGACGGGGTATCGGCGGTGCGGGTCAGCGTCGCGGGAACCCGGATCACCGATCCGCGCTGACCACACTCGTCGGTTTGCACGACGAGATCCATTTCACCGACGAGGTCCCCCTGCGGATTGGGCCGCAATGCCAGCGTCTGCACCGTGGTCTGCGACTTGGCCAACCCGGTCGGCCCCACGCACGGAAACGGCACCGTTTCCGGCCGCGCCTGCCATTGGCCGTCGGTGAACTGAAAAATCACCGGACGACCGCCGGAGTTGGCCGGCTGGGTGTGGTCGTTGTTGTCCAGCAGTACCGCCGCGGCCGAGCAGTACGACGGCGTGCACGACGAGCGCAATGCCCACCAGGTCGAGACGTCCGGCGGTTGCGGGCTCGGCGTGTAGTCGAAGGTCTCCTTGGACCGCTGCGCGTCGAGGCGATAGGTGCCGTCCAGCGCAGCGGGCGGGCCGGACGGGGCGGTGGGCGGCGGCACGGCGGCCGGGGCGGGCGCGCTGGCGGGGGCGCTTGCCCCGCGTGCCGCGGTCGACTCCATCTTTCGCCCGATGATCAGGCCGAACGCGAACAACGCGATCAGCAGCAGGATCGCGGCGGCGCCGAGCACGATTTTGCGGGGCCTGCGCCGCGTCGGCAGCGCGGCCGGTGCCTCGGCATCGGGTGCGGCCGATTCGGTGCTCGCGGCGTCCTCGTCGTCGGGCCACCCGAAGGCCGGGTAGTCGAGGACAAGGACAGCCTCGGGACTGCGATCCGCCCGCTGGGTCGCGAACAGTGCATTGGCGGCCTCGGCGAACTCTCGGCAACTCGCAAACCGGTCGGCGGGCCGGTTGGCGAGCGCCCGCGCGAACACGTGATCCAGCTGCGCCAATTCCGGGCGCTGGTCGCTGAGTTTGCGCGGTGCACCTTCCAGCAGCTCGCGCAGCGCGGCGGACGGACTGCGGTACTCGGTTGGCGGTGCGCCCGTCAACAGGTGAAATGCCGTTGCCGCCAACGCATACTGGTCGGCGCGCCGGTCGACGTCGGCGCCCATCAACTGCTCGGGCGCGGCGTAGCCCACGGTGCCGACCGGGACATGCGTGCCGACCACGCCGGAGTGCTCGCCCAGTGGGCGGGCTACTCCGAAGTCCGACAACAAAATCCGTTGCTCGCCGTCGGAGGGGTTGGTCAGCAGAATGTTGGCCGGCTTGACGTCGCGATGCAACAACCCGCGCTGGTGCGCATAGTCCAGTGCGTCGGCCACCGCGGTGATGATCGCCAGCACTTCACCGACCGGCCACACCGCCGGGAATCGGTCCTTGAGCAGCTGCGCGGCGTTGCTGCCCTCCACGTAGTCCATCGCGATCCACAGCTGTCCGTCGTAGTCGCCGCGGTCGTGCACCTCGACGATGTGCTGGTGATGCAGGCTCGACACCGTCGGGGTCTCGGACAGAAAATCCCGGCGGAACCGGCGGTCCGACGACAGCGCCGGGGACAGAACTTTCAGTGCCTGCCAGCGCGCCGAACGAGGATCCTGAACAAGGTAGACATCTCCAGTCACCCCGGATCCGAGCCTTCGAGCGACGGTATAACCGGCAAAAACCGCGCCGCTGGCCAACGCCATCGGGTCATTCTATCCGCCACCGCGGCGCCTCGCTGACCAGGCGTCCTGACGGCACGCGGCGTGCGTCAAGGCCGAAAGACGTTGCCGCGCAGGATCACCAGGTCGGGCCGGGACAAGACACCGGGACCGTTACGCGGGTCTTGCGCATAGCAGACCAGATCCGCGGACGCCCCGTGCTCCAAGCCGGGACGGCCCAGCCAGCGCCGGGCATCCCAGCACGCGGCGCCCAGCGCGTCGGTCGGACTCATTCCGACCTTCGTCAGCGCCTCGACCTCGTCGACGATCCGGCCATGCGCGATCATCGTGCCGGCGTCGCTTCCGGCATAGATCGGCACGCCGGCATCCACGGCCGCCGCGATCCGCTCGGGGCAGCGCGCATACAGATCGCGCATGTGCGCGGCATAGGTCGGGTAGCGCTTCGCGGCGTCGGCGATCCCCGGGAAATTGTCGAAGATATTGATCAGGGTGGGCACCAGCACGGTTCCGTGCGCAAGCATCAGCGCGATGGTCTCGTCGGTGAGCCCGGTGCCGTGCTCGATGCAGTCGATCCCGGCCTTGATCAGCCCCGGCATCGCCTCATCGCTGAAGACGTGCGCCGTGACGCGGGCGCCGTGCGCGTGCGCGGTGTCGATCGCCGCCTTGAGCACGTCGTCGGACCACAGCGGCGCGAGATCGCCGACACCGCGGTCGATCCAGTCGCCGACCAGCTTGATCCAGCCGTCGCCGCGCCGGGCTTCGACCGCCACCGCGTCCGGCAGCTGTGATTCGTCTTCGAGCTCGACCGAGAAGCCGGCCTGGTAGCGCTTGGGGCGCGCGATGTGCTTTCCGGCCCGGATGATGCGCGGCAGGTCGTCGTGGTCGTCAAGGCTGCGGGTGTCGGTCGGCGAGCCGCAGTCGCGCAGCAGCAAGGCGCCGACCTCGCGCTCGGCCTCGGCCTGTGCGATCGCGTCCTGGAGGGGGATCTCGCCGTCGTGGCCGAGACCGACGTGACAGTGAGCGTCCACCAGCCCGGGCAGGATCCAGCCGCCGTCGAACACGGTGTCGGCCCCGGCGACGCGTTCGGTGCTGATCTTGCCGTCGACGATCCACAGTTCGACCGCGGCGTCTTGGCCATTTTCCGGGGGTAGTCCCCGACCCCGCACGTGCATGGGCACCGCGCGGCTACTTCTTGCCCGGGAACTTCAGCTTGGACAGATCGAAGTCCGCCAGACCGGGCGGCAGCTCGTTGAGGCCCTCCGGCATCTGGGACAGATCGGGGAACCCCGCCGGCATCCCCGGCATGCCCTGCATCAGCGGGTTGCGCGCCTTGGGTGGCGTCGGCCCGCGGCCTCCCTTCTTACCCTTCTTGCCTTTGGCTCCCTTGCCTTTTCGGTTGATGGACTTGCGGCCCATCCCCGGGATGCCCATGCCGCCCAGCATCGACGACATCATCTTGCGGGCTTCGAAGAAGCGGTCCACGAGCTGGTTGACTTCAGAAACGCTGACACCGGATCCATTCGCGATGCGCAGTCGCCGCGAGGCGTTGATGATCTTGGGGTCGGCGCGCTCCTGCGGCGTCATCCCGCGGATGATGGCCTGCAACCGGTCGAGCTGGCGGTCGTCGACCTCGGCCAGCGCGTCCTTCATCTGCCCGGCACCGGGCAGCATGCCCAGCAGGTTGCCGATCGGGCCCATCTTGCGGATCGCGAGCATCTGTTCGAGGAAGTCCTCGAGGGTCAGCTCGCCGGACCCGATCTTGGCCGCGGCGGCCTCGGCCTGCTCGGCGTCAAAGACCTGCTCGGCCTGTTCGATCAGGCTGAGCACGTCGCCCATGCCGAGGATGCGGCTGGCCATCCGGTCCGGGTGGAAGACGTCGAAGTCTTCCAGCTTCTCGCCGGTGGACGCGAAAAGGATTGGCACGCCGGTGACCTCGCGGACCGACAACGCCGCACCACCGCGCGCGTCGCCGTCCAGCTTGGTCAGCACCACGCCGGTGAAGCCGACACCCTCACGGAACGCTTCGGCGGTGGTGACCGCGTCCTGACCGATCATCGCGTCGAGCACGAAGATCACTTCGTCGGGATCGACGGCGTCCCGGATGGCCGCGGCCTGGCTCATCAGCTCGTCGTCGATACCCAGACGGCCGGCGGTGTCGACGATCACCACGTCGTGGTGCTTGGCGCGGGCTTCGGCGAGCCCGGCCGATGCGACGGCGACCGGGTCACCGGGGCCGGAGCCCGGGGACTCCCCCGGATGCGGCGCGAAGACCGGCACCCCGGCGCGCTGGCCGACGACCTGCAGCTGGTTCACCGCGGCGGGACGTTGCAGGTCACAGGCCACCAGCAGCGGCGTGTGCCCCTGGCCGCGCAACCAGGCGGCCAGCTTCCCGGCCAGCGTGGTCTTACCGGAACCCTGCAGACCGGCGAGCATGATGACGGTCGGCGGTGTCTTCGCGAACGCCAGTTGCCGGGTCTCGCCGCCGAGGATGCCGATCAGTTCTTCGTTGACGATCTTGACGACCTGCTGCGCCGGGTTGAGGGCACCGGACACCTCGGCGCCCCGGGCGCGCTCCTTGATCCGGGCGACGAAGGCCCGCACGACAGGAAGTGAGACGTCGGCTTCCAGCAGCGCGAGACGGATTTCGCGCGTGGTGGCATCGATGTCGGCGTCGGTCAATCGACCTTTGCCGCGCAGCCCCGCAAGGGCACCGGTCAACCGGTCGGAGAGCGATTCAAACACCCCAACAGGCTACTGGAGTGCGTTACGGACCCTCCACGGGCGCGAACGTCACGCCGGCGTGACTGTCGTCGGTCAAAGCCACGCTGGCGTGACGCCCGGTGAGTGGGGTCAGGCCCTTGACGCCACAGCCGCGGCCAGCAAATGTCAGCACATGCTCGAGGTAATCGACAAGGGGTCCTGCAGCCAGGACCATCCGGTGCCGTTGCTCTTCGTGCACGGCGGCTGGCATGGCGCGTGGTGCTGGGACGACCATTTCCTGGACTACTTCGCCGACGCGGGCTATCGCGCGGTGTCGATCAGCTTTCGCGGACACGGCACCAGCCCCACCGCCAAACCCCTGTCCAAGGTTTCCGTCGCCGACTACATGGATGATCTGCAGTCGGTGGCCGACGACCTGGGTGGCCGGCCGGTGCTGATCGGCCATTCGCTGGGCGGTTTCGTGATCCAGCGCTACCTAGAGGAGCACGGCGCCCCGGCCGCGGTGCTGCTGGGCTCGGTGCCGCCGACGGGCGTGCTCAGCCTGGCGATACGGGTGTGGCGGCGCCGGCCGTCGATGACTCTGGAGGCCTGGAGCGACCCGACCCTGCTGAAATTCCTGGCCACCCCGGAGCTGACCCGCGAGTACCTGTTCTGCGCCGACACGCCCGAGGCCATCGTCGAATCCTGTCGTCTTCGCGCCGGAGCCGAGAGCGTGCGCGCTGCCATGACCGATCCGGTGTTGCGCCGCGTCAGGACCCGACGGGTCCACACGCCGATCCTGGTCCTGGGTGCGCTGTACGACGGGTTCGTCAGCGTCGAGGAGGTGCGCGCCACGGCGCGGGCCTACGGCACCGAGCCGGAGTTCTTCGCGATGGGCCACAACATGATGCTCGAACCGGGCTGGGCCGACGTCGCCGCGCGGATAGATTCCTGGCTAGAAACCCGCGATTTTGCGAACCCTTCACGGCTTTCCGGATAACCTGGCTTTCGTCTCTTTCGAGTCGTTGCAGCGTCGGTCCAGCGCCGAAAAGCGTTGCCATGCTACATTTCACACCCGCCACTTAACTGAGCTGGCCGCGTCGGAGAGCAACTACTGAGGGGAGTCGTGTCGATGCAGCCGGTCGCTGACGCGAGCGTTGGAATCGACACGCGACCGCTGCGAGGCTGGCAGCGCCGCGCGCTGGTGAAATACGTGGCCGACTCGCCGCGCGACTTCCTGGCCGTGGCCACCCCCGGATCCGGGAAGACGACGTTCGCATTGCGGGTGATCGCCGAACTGCTGAGCAGTCGTGTCGTCGAGCAGATCACCGTCGTGGTGCCCACCGAGCACCTCAAGGTGCAGTGGGCGCAGGCCGCGCTGCGGCACGGCATATACCTGGACCCCCGATTCTCCAACACCAGCGCGGCGACCTCGCCGGAGTACCACGGCGTGATGGTCACCTACGCCCAGGTCGCCTCGCATCCGACGCTGCACCGGGTCCGCACCGAGCAGCGCAAGACGCTGGTCGTCTTCGACGAGATCCACCACGGCGGTGACGCCAAGACCTGGGGCGACGCCATCCGTGAAGCATTCAGCGACGCGACACGCCGACTTGCCTTGACGGGCACCCCGTTTCGCAGCGACGACAGCCCCATCCCGTTCGTCAGCTACGAATCGGGCCTGGACGGGATTCGCCGTTCGCAAGCCGACCACACCTACGGCTATGCCGAAGCGCTGGCCGACGGGGTGGTGCGCCCGGTGGTGTTTCTCGCCTACTCCGGGCAAGCGCGCTGGCGCGACAGCGCCGGCGAGGAACACGAAGCGCGCCTCGGCGAGCCGCTATCGGCCGAGCAGACCGCACGGGCATGGCGCACCGCGCTGGACCCCGCCGGCGAATGGATGCCCGCGGTGATCACCGCCGCGGATCAGCGGTTGCGTCAGCTGCGCACCCATGTGCCCGACGCCGGCGGCATGATCATCGCGTCGGATCAGACCGCGGCCCGCGCGTATGCGACCCTGCTGACCCGGCTGACCGGGGAAGCGCCGACGCTGGTGCTCTCCGACGATCCCGGATCGTCGCAGCGGATCTCCGAATTCTCCGACAGCACCTCACGCTGGCTGGTCGCGGTGCGGATGGTCTCCGAAGGTGTCGACGTGCCCCGGCTGTCGGTCGGGATCTACGCCACCAGCGCCTCGACGCCGCTGTTCTTCGCCCAGGCCATCGGGCGCTTCGTGCGGTCGCGGCGCCCGGGCGAGACCGCGAGCATCTTCGTGCCGTCGGTGCCCAACTTGCTGATGCTGGCCAGCGAGTTGGAAGCCGAGCGCAATCACGTGCTCGGCGAACCGCACCGGGAGTCACTCGACGACCCCCTGCTCTCCGATCGCGCCGTCGGGGAGCAGAACGAAAAGACCGACCTGGAAAAGGGTTTCACGTCGCTGGGCGCCGACGCCGAATTGGATCAGGTCATCTTCGACGGGTCCTCGTTCGGCACCGCCGCCGCGGCGGGCAGCGACGAGGAGGCAGACTACCTCGGCATCCCTGGTTTGCTCGACGCCACCCAGATGCGGGCGCTGCTGCATCGCCGCCAGGACGAGCAACTGCAGAAGCGGGCCGCCTCCGGACAATCCGCGCCCGCACCCTCCGGGCCGGGGGCCATGCACGGGCAGCTGCGCGAGCTGCGCCGCGAACTCAACAGTCTGGTGTCGGTCGCCCATCACCGCACCGGCAAGCCGCACGGCTGGATCCACAACGAACTGCGCCGCCGTTGCGGCGGACCGCCGATCGCCGCGGCCACCCGCGATCAGCTCAAGGACCGCATTGTGGCGCTGCGCCAACTGAATTCGGAGCTGGCGTAGTTCACTCGGTGACGGGCTCGTCGACCACCGCGTCCGCGGAGGCGCCCAGCACCGCCAGCAATTGCTTCTCCACGTCGGCGCGGGCAGCCGTGCGCTGGTCGCCGTCGACGGCGTCGCCCGGCATGGTCACACAGAACACGTCGGCGGCCGTCGATCCGAACGTATTGACCTTCGCCCAGGCCATATCTGCTCCCGCCCGCTCGAGCGCCTGAGCCAGCAACGCCAGCAGCCCGAGCCGGTCCATCGCGCGCACCTCGACGACGAGGTGCTCGGGCGCGGCGGCGTCAAGCCACAGGATGCGCGGCGGGGCGGTGGATCGGGTCAGCGGTGCCCCCACCTGAATCTCCCCCGCCCGGGCCATCGCCGAGTTGGCGGCATCGGTGTCGCGCTTTTCCAGCGCGCCGAGGACATCGACGTCGCCGGCCAGGGCGCCCACGAACTGCTGGCGCAGCAGGCCCGCTTCGGGCGGCGAGCCGAACAGCGGCGACACCACGAACTCGGCGATCGCGACGCCCTCGTGCGTGTTGACCGTCGCGGAATGGATCCGCAGCGAATTCAGCGCCAGCACTGCGGCGGCCTTGGACACCAGTCCCCGCTTGTCCGGCGCGACCATCACCGTGTGCAGACGCTCGGACTCCCCACCGTTGATCTCCACGTGTACGCCGTGGCTGGCCGCCAGCGAAAGATAATGTGGCGCAGTCGGTTCGGCTTTGGGCAGCGGCTCACCCACCATCACCAGCCGACAGCGGCGCACCAGGTCCTCCATCAGCGAGGCTTTCCAGTCACTCCAAACCCCCGGCCCGGTGGCCTTCGAGTCGGCCTCGGCGAGCGCGTGCAGCAGCTCCAGCAGTTGCAGATCCCCGCCCAACGCCTCGGCAACGGACGCAATGGTTTTCGGATCGTTGAGATCGCTTCGGGTGGCCGTGATGGGCAGCAGCAGATGGTGGCGGACCATGCCCGCCAGTGTCTCGATGTCCCGGGGTTCCAGCCCCAGCCGCTCGCCGATGGGTGGCACCAAATCCGCCCCGAACACACAGTGGTCCACGCCGCGGCCCTTGCCGATGTCATGCAGCAGCGCGCCGATCGCGAGCAGGTCCGATCGCGCGACGCGGGTGGTCAGCGGTGCCGCGTTGACGGCGGTCTCGACGATGTGGCGGTCCACCGTCCACACATGGGACACATCGCGCGGCGGAAGGTCGCGCACCGCGTCCCATTCGGGAAAGAGCTTGCTCCACAAGCCGGTACGGTCCAGTGCCTCGATCGTGTCGACCATCGTGGGGCCGGCCAACAGCACCACCAGCAGGTCGTCCAGCGCCTCCCGCGGCCACGGTGTCGGCAAGTCGGGGACGCTGGCGGCCAGCCGGCTCAGCGTCGCGGCACCGATCGGCAGCCCCGTGTCGGCCGACGCGGCCGCCACCCGGAGCACCAGTCCGGCATCGGTTTGGGGTTGCGCCTCGCGAGCCAGCACGATTTCGCCGTCATACTCGACCACGCCCTCGTCCAGCGGTCGCCGCTTGGGGCGTCGGACCAACGCGGTGATGCCGCGGCGTGGCAGCGCATTCTGCGCGGTCCGCAGGCCGGTTTCGGCGTGGTACGCGATCGTGCGGCCGGCGTCGGAAAGCGTGCGCGCCAAGCTGAATCGATCACCCATGTACAGGGCGGCGCTGATCTCATCGGCGAACTGAGCCAGCAGCTGGTCGCGTCCGCGGCCCGAAACCCGATGCAGTTCGGTGCGCACGTCGAGCAGCGTCAGATACGCGTCGTCGAGCGAACCGCCCGGGATCTCCGGACGACTCATGCCGCGGCGGTCGATCAGTTGGGCGACGCCCAGCGCGTCCAGCAATTGGACGTCGCGCAGGCCGCCGCGGCCTGATTTCAGATCGGGCTCGGCGCGTTGCGCGATCCGGCCACAGCGCCGCCAGCGGGCGTTGGTCATCTCGACCAGCTCGTCCATCCGAGAGCGAATTGCGGTGCGCCACTGCTTTCTTGCGCCGGCAATCAACTCCTCGGACAACGCGGGATCACCGGCGATGTGGCGAGCGTCCAGCAGGCCCAGGGCGGCGATCATGTCGCCGTTGGCGACACCGAGCGTTCCGGATACCGTGCGCACGCTGTGGTCGAGCCGAACGTTGGCGTCCCACAACGGATACCACAGCCCGTCGGCGACCCGCTGCAGCACGTCGTCAGACACGTTGTCGTGCAACAACATCAAGTCAAGATCGGAATAAGGGAGCAGCTCGCGCCGGCCCAGGCCGCCGACCCCGACGAGCGCGAAGCCACTGCTGTCGGTGATCCCGAGTTCGGCGGACTTGGCCGCCAGCCACGACTCATGCAGTTCCAGCCAGGCGTGCCGCAGTTCGGCCGCGTGCAGGGTGCCGCCCTCAGACAGCAGCGTACGCCGCGCAGAGGCCAAATCGCTTGCACCAGAAGCGATTTCAGTCTGCGCGGCGTCCGCTCCAGGTTCCCGGTCGGGCTCGGTCGGTTTCATAACCTCCCGGCCCGCCCGGGCTGGAACCTCAACTTGCGGCTAGCGTCATATCGCATCGGTCCCGCGCTCACCGGTGCGCACTCGCACAATGGTTTCCACGGGACTGACCCAGACCTTGCCATCACCGATCTTGCCAGTGCGGGCCGCCCGGACGATGCTGTCGACGACCTTGTCGACGACGGAATCATCGACAACGACCTCGATCCGAACCTTCGGCACGAAATCGACCGAGTATTCAGCACCGCGGTAAACCTCGGTGTGCCCCTTCTGGCGGCCGTAACCCTGGACTTCGCTGACGGTCAGCCCCAGGACGCCCGCGTCTTCGAGGCTGGTCTTCACGTCATCGAGGGTGAACGGCTTCACGATCGCGGTGATCAGCTTCATGATTATTCCGCCTCCACTTTCTCGGCCACTGCGACGTCCAGTCCGTTAGAGCTGTCCGGCAGGGTGGCACGGGGAAGGACTGACGACGTGGCCACGGCGAAATCGTATCCGCTCTCCGCATGCTCGGCCTCATCGATGCCGGAAGCTTCCGCTTCAGGATTCAGCCGCAGCCCGATGGTGTACTTCAGGATCAACGCCAGGATAATCGTCACGGTGAACGAGTAGAACAGCACGCTGAACGCGCCGACCGCCTGCCGTTCCAGCTGATCCCAGCCGCCACCGTAGAACAATCCCTTGGATACGCCGGTGACGCCGTTGATCGCCACACTCTCCGGTGCGGCCAGCAGGCCCACCAGCAGCGTGCCCGCCAATCCGCCGACCAGGTGCACACCGACCACGTCGAGCGAGTCGTCGAAGCCCAACTTGAACTTCAGCCCGACCGCCAGCGCACACAGCACGCCGGCCACCAGACCGATGATCAGCGCGCCCAACGCGTTCACCGACGAACAGGACGGCGTGATCGCGACCAGCCCGGCCACGATGCCCGACGCCGCTCCCAGCGTCGTGGCGTGTCCGTCACGAATGCGCTCGGTGAGCAACCAGGCCAGCATCGCCGCAGCCGTCGCGATCGTGGTGGTCATGAAGGTCGACCCGGCGGCGCCGTTGGAGCTGGTCGCCGATCCGGCGTTGAACCCGTACCAGCCGAACCACAGCAGGCCCGCGCCGAGCATCACGAACGGCAGGTTGTGCGGGCGGAACAGCGTCGTGGGCCAGCCCTTGCGCTTACCCAGAATCAGCGCCAGCGCCAGACCCGCGGCACCGGAGTTGATATGGACCGCGGTCCCACCGGCGAAGTCGATCGCGTGCAGCTTGTTGGCGATCCAGCCACCCTTCTCGGCGGCGAAGCCGTCGAACGCGAAGACCCAGTGCGCAACCGGGAAGTAGACCAGCGTCGCCCACAGGCCGGAGAAGACCAGCCAGGCGCTGAACTTCAGCCGATCGGACACCGCGCCCGAGATCAGGGCGACGGTGATGATCGCGAACATCAGCTGGAATGCCACGAACACGGTCGCCGGCAGCGTGCCGGCCAGCGGAATGTCGGTCGCCGCAACGCCCTTGGTGGGGTCGGCGGCCACGGCGTTACCGCCGATCAGGCCCTTCAGACCGAAGTATTCCGTCGGGTTTCCCATGACGTTGCCAACGTCAGTGCCGAACGAAACTGAATAGCCATATAACACCCACAGCACCGTCACCACGCCCATGGCGCTGATGCTCATCATCAGCATGTTGAGCACACTTCTGGCGCGCACCATGCCGCCATAGAAGAATGCCAAACCTGGCGTCATCAACAGCACCAGCGCTGAACTCGCCAGCATCCATGCGGTATCGCCGGTATTGGGCTGGCCCATTACTGGGAAACTCACTCGCTATCACCTCCGGTCGGCCCTGAACGGGTCATCAGACATGTGCCTGATGACCTGATCCAGAACCTTGCGCAATGGTTGTTTCCGAGTTGGGGCCACCATGTTTCGGCGTCATTAACGAAACGGCCGCCGTGTAAGGGGTTTCAGCCGAGCAGGGCGTCCACGAATGCGGCCGGCTCGAAAGGCGCCAAATCGTCGGGGCCTTCACCGAGGCCGACCAGTTTCACGGGCACGCCGAGTTCCTGCTGCACCCGGAAAACGATGCCGCCCTTGGCCGTTCCGTCCAGCTTGGTCAGGACCGCGCCGGTGATGTCGACGACGTCGGCGAAAACCTTCGCCTGGGCCAGGCCGTTCTGCCCGATCGTGGCGTCGAGGACCAGCAACACCTCGTCCACGGCGGCACGCCGGGTTACCACGCGTTTGACCTTGTCGAGCTCGTCCATCAGGCCCACTTTGGTGTGCAGGCGGCCCGCGGTGTCGATCAGCACGACGTCGGCGCCGGTGTTGATGCCCTTGTCGACGGCATCGAAGGCCACCGCCGCCGGATCGGAGCCCTCGGCGCCGCGCACCACTTCGGCACCCACCCGAGACGCCCAGGTCTGCAGTTGATCGGCGGCCGCGGCCCGGAAGGTGTCGGCGGCGCCCAGCACCACCCGCCGGCCGTCGGCCACCAGCACCCGTGCCAGTTTGCCGACCGTGGTGGTTTTGCCGGTGCCGTTGACGCCGACGACCAGCAGCACCGACGGGTGGTCGTCGTGCGGCAGTGCCCGAATCGAGCGATCCATCTCGGGTTTCAGCTCTTTGATCAGCACGTCGCGCAGCACCGCCCGGGCGTCGGCCTCGGTGCGGACGTTGCTGCTGGCCAGCCGGCTGCGCAGCTGTGAGACCACCGATTCGGTGACGACGGGGCCCAGGTCGGCGATCAGGAGGGTGTCCTCGACGTCCTGCCACGAGTCTTCGTCCAGGTCGCCGCCGCCGATCAGGCCCAGCATGCTGCGCCCGAGCGCGTTCTGGGACCGCGCCAGCCGCCCGCGCAGGCGTTCCAGCCGGCCCTCGGTCGGCGCGATCTCCTCGATCTCGGCCGCCGCGGGGGCTTGCGGTTCAGCTTCCGGGGGCGCCTCCGGTGCGACGGGCGACTCGGGAACCGGTGGGGCTGGCGGTGGGGCGGGCGGCTCCGGAACCGGCGGAGCGACCGGCGGCGGCGTGACGGTCTCGGGTTCGGCCTCCGGCGCCGGCAGCTGGACGTCGGAGATCGTGCGCCGCGGCGCGTCACGCGGGATGGTCGCGTCGTCGCCCACCGCGGGCAGGCCGGTGGTGTCGACCGTCGGCGCGCCCTGGCTGAAGGTGATGCCCGACGATGCGACGTAGCCCCCGGATCGGTCCAGGGCGCCCGGCTCGGGCCGGGTCAGGTTGATCCGCCTGCGGCGGTACCGGGTCAGCCCCAGGACCAGCGCAACGATGACAACCAGGGCGGCTAGAACGCTGAGGACGGCGAGGGCGATCCAAAGACCTTGCGACACGCTGACATTGTTTCAGGGCCACACCGCGCAGCCGACAGCGGCAGCCGCCGCCCGGCGCTTAAGAAGACGTGGTGGCGAGCTGCTGGACCTCTTGTCCACGCATACGCTGCGAGATCACCGCGGTGATGCCGTCGCCCTGCATGGTGACGCCGTAGAGCGCGTCGGCGACCTCCATGGTCGGCTTCTGGTGGGTGATGATCAGCAGCTGCGAGTGAGCCCGCAGCAGCTCGAACAGCGAGATCAGGCGGCGCAGGTTGGTGTCGTCGAGCGCGGCCTCGACCTCGTCCATGATGTAGAACGGCGACGGGCGGGCGCGGAAGATCGCGACCAGCATCGCGACGGCGGTCAGCGCCTTCTCGCCGCCGGACAGCAAAGACAACCGGGTGATCTTCTTGCCGGGCGGACGCGCCTCCACCTCGATGCCGGTGGTGAGCATGTCGTCCGGGTTGGTCAGCCGTAGCCGGCCCTCGCCGCCGGGGAACAGCACCGTGAAGACTTCCTGGAATTCGCGCTCTACGTCGACGAACGCCTCGCTGAACACCTGCAGGATGCGGGCGTCGACGTCGGCGACCACGTCGAGCAGATCCTTACGGGCCGCCTTGACGTCCTCGAGCTGGGTGGACAGGAAGTTGTAGCGCTCTTCGAGCGCGGCAAACTCCTCGAGGGCCAGCGGATTGACCCGGCCCAGCTCCGCCAGTTCCCGCTCGGCGCGCTTGGCCCGCCGCTCCTGGGTGGGCCGGTCGTACGGTATCGGCGCGGGCGCGGTGACCTGCTCGCCGCGCTCGCGGGCCAGCTCGAACTCGGCCATCTCCAGCTCGGAGGGCGGCAGCGCGATCGCCGGCCCGTACTCGGCGATCAAATCCGCCGGGCTCATGCCGAACTGCTCGAGCACCATTTGTTCGAGCTGCTCGATGCGCAGCGCCGCCTGGGCGTTGGCCACCTCGTCGCGGTGCAGCGAGTCGGTCAGTGTCGCTACCCGGGTGCTCAGCGTGTGCACCTCGTTGCGCACCGCCGCCATCGCCGTCGACCGCGCCTCGCGTTCGGCGACCATCGCGTCGCGGATCTGCGATGCGGCGGCCACCACCCGGTTCAGCCGCTCCGCGAGCAGCCGGCCGGCGTCGGCCACCGCCGCGGCCACCGCGGCCGCCCGCAGTCGCGCGGCGTGTGCCTGCTGGGCGCGCACCCGCGCCTCACGTTCCGCGGCGGCCGCGCGGCGCAACGAATCGGCCCGGCCGCGCACGGCGTTGGCCCGCTCCTCGGCGGTGCGCACCGCGAGCCGGGCCTCCACCTCGACGCCGCGGGCGGTGTCGGCCGCCGCGGCGATCCGCTGACGATCGACGGGGTCTTCCGCGGGGGCGAGCTGGCTGGCCTGGGCGTTGCGGAGCCGGGTCTCGAGTTCGGTGACCTCTTCGACGGTCTGGGCGCGCCCGGCCTCCAGCTCCTCGCGCTGGCGCAGCAGCCGGTTCCACTCCTCCTCGGCGGTGCGGGCGTCCTGCCCGAGCCGGCCCAGCTGCTCGTACATCGCCGAGATCTCGGTGTCGGACTCGTTGAGCGCGGCCAGCGCCTGCTCGGCCGAGTCTTGGCGCCCGCGCTGCTCGGTCAAGGCGCCGGACAGGGCGGCGGAAAACTGCGCCACCTGCGACTCCGCGGCGGCCAGCTCGCTGCCGGCCTTGTCGATCTCCGAGGTGAGCTCCAGGGTCGACGGCTTGCGGTCCGAACCGCCGCTCACCCAGCCGCGGCCGACCAGGTCGCCGTCGAGGGTGACCGCGCGCAACTGCGGCCGGCCCGCGACCAGATCCAGCGCCGCGCCCAGGTCGCTGACCACCGCGACGCCGGACAGCATGGCCACCATCGCGCCCCGCAGCCGCTGCGGCGCCTCGACCAGGTCGAGCGCCCACAGCGCGCCGTCGGGTAGCGGTGCCGCGGGCGGGGGATGATCGGCCGGCCAGTCTCCCAGCACCAGCGCAGCGCGGCCGCCGTCGGCCTGCTTCAGCGCGGCGACCGCGGACCGGGCGGCGCCGAAGTTTTCGGCGGCCAGCGCGTCCGCCGCGGATCCCAGCACCGCGGCCAGTGCCGTTTCATAGCCGGAACGGACCTTGACCAGCTTCGCGACGGGCCCGAAAAGCCCTGCGCCACTGTGGTTTTGGGTGAGCCACGCCGCACCGTCCTTGCGCTCGAGCCCGACCGAGAGCGCATCGATGCGGGCCCGCAGCGACGCCACCCGGCGCTCGGCCTCGCGCTCGCTGGCCTGCAGCTCGGCGACGCGCTCGTCGGCCAACCGCAGTGCGGCCACCGTCCGCTCGTGATGCTCGTCCAGGCCGACCTCGCCCTGATCGAGTTCGCCGACGCGGCCCTGCACGGTTTCGAACTCCGCGCGGGCCTGCTGCGCGCGGGCCGCGCCGTGTTCGATGCGCTCGGACAGCCGCGCGACGCTGTCGTCGATCGATTCGACCCGGGCCCGCATGGTCTCGACCTGACCGGCCAGCCGGGCCAGGCCCTCGCGACGGTCGGCCTCGGCCCGCACGGCGGCCAAGTGCGCCCGGTCGGCCTCGGCGGCCTCACGTTCCCGCTCGGACAACTCGGCGCGGGCGGTCTCCAGCCGGGTCCGGGCGGCATCCAGCTCAGCCAGCAGCTCGCGCTCGGCGGCCGCGACCTGCTCGGCCTCGGCGTCCAGTGCGTCCGGGTCGGTGTCGCTGGTCGCCACCGGCTCGAGATCCAGGTGCTGGGCACGCTCGCTGGCGATGCGCACCGTGGCGCCTACCCGTTCGGCCAGGGCCGACAGGCCGAACCAGGTGTGCTGGACCGACTCGGCGCGCACCGACAGCTCGGCCAGCGCCGTCTCGTGCGCGGTCAGCTCCTCCGAAGCCACGGCCAGCCGGCCGGCGGCCTCGTCGTGCTCGCGGCGCATGGTGGCCTCGGCCTCCAGGATCGCGTCGCGCTGCACCTGCCGGTTGACCAGGTCGTCGGCGGCCAGCCGCAGCCGCGCGTCGCGCAGGTCGGCTTGGATGGTCGCCGCACGTCGGGCCACCTCGGCCTGGCGGCCCAGTGGTTTGAGCTGGCGCCGCAGCTCGGTGGTCAGGTCGGTGAGCCGCGCCAGGTTGGCCTGCATCGCGTCGAGCTTGCGCAGGGCCTTCTCCTTGCGCTTGCGGTGCTTGAGCACACCCGCGGCTTCCTCGATGAACGCGCGGCGGTCCTCGGGTCGCGACTGCAGGATCTCGTCGAGCTTGCCCTGTCCCACGATCACGTGCATCTCGCGACCGATGCCGGAGTCGCTCAGCAGCTCCTGGACGTCCATCAAACGGCAACCGGCGCCGTTGATTTCGTACTCACTGGCGCCGTCGCGGAACATCCGCCGGGTGATCGACACCTCGGAGTACTCGATCGGCAGCGCGTTGTCGGCGTTGTCGATCGTCACGGTGACTTCGGCGCGGCCCAGCGGGGCGCGCGACGAGGTGCCGGCGAAGATGACGTCTTCCATCTTCCCGCCGCGCAGCGTCTTGGCGCCCTGCTCCCCCATCACCCACGCCAGCGCGTCCACCACGTTGGATTTGCCGGAGCCGTTGGGTCCGACGACGGCGGTAATGCCCGGCTCGAAGCGCAGAGTCGTCGGCGAAGCGAAGGACTTGAAGCCCTTCAGCGTCAGACTCTTGAGGTACACGGCGAGCCAGACTACCGCTCAAATCGCCCCGACTCGCCGTCACCGCGGGGTGTCGGCTCGCTTGAAATACACCCGGTGTTCACACTCTGCCGCACTGGCCACAGTGGCCACTTCAGTCACTGAAAAGGCGATGCGCCTCCCGGCGAGCGTCACGCCAGCGTGACCGTCGCGGTCTGGTGCCACGCCAGTGTGACGCTCGGCGATGCGGTCGCCGTTACCGCTCGACGAACCCCTCGAATTGCTCCCGCGGCTGCGACCACTCGGCCACGACCTTGTCGACACGACCGGGCCGGGACGGCCAGGAATGACCGCCTTCGAGCAGCTCCAGCAATTTCTCGCCGGCTTCCCGCGGCCCGTGGGCGACGACCAGGACACGGCCGTCGGCCTGGTTGGCGGCGTAGCCGGTCAGGCCCAGCTCCAGCGCCCGGCAGCGAGTCCACCAGCGAAAACCCACACCCTGGACCATGCCGTGCACCCAGGCGGTGAGCCGGACGTCAGGACCCGGCATTTTTGGTTTCGGAGGCGATCTCGAACTTGACCGTGGTACCCGCCTTCAGGGTGCGCCCCACGGTGCAGACCAGATCGATCGCGCGGTTCACGACCACCAGCAGGCGTTCCCTGTCGTCGTCGGACAGTCCGGACAGGTCCAGCTCGAGAGTTTCGGAGAGCAGTGGATAGACCTCTTCGTCACGGTCGGCGTCGCCGGACACCCGGACCACCGCGTGGTAGTCGTCGCCGAGCCGGCGGGCCAGCGGCTGGTCACTGGACATCCCGCTGCATGCGGCGAGCGCGATCTTGAGCAGCTCGCCGGGGGTGAACACGCCCTCGACGTCCTCGGAGCCGACAAGAACCTGCGCGCCCCGCGAGCTATGGCCGGTGTAGCGGCGTGTCCCGGTGCGTTCGACCCACAGTTCCGTCATGGCTCATTTCTACCGGGGACGAGCGAAGACGCGCTCAGCGGACTATCAACGACAGCAGCTTCTTACCGAAAGATGGTGAGGGCGAATGGTTTTCGGACGAGACAACTACCTGATCGTCGACGCGCCGGCGCAGCTCGCGCTCCAGCGCGTCGCGCAGCGTGGCCGACGCGCCAGGGCATCCGTCGCAGGCGCCGGCCAGCCGCACCGTCACGTGGTGGCCGACCACCGAGACCAGCTCGATCGATCCGCCGTGCGAGGCGGCCAGCGCACCCACCGGGCCGGCCAGCAGCTCCGTTACCGCGGCTTCCAAAGTGCCTGCGGCAAAAGGGGTTTCGTCGACCGTCCAACTCCCCGGGTGCTGCAGCGCCTCGCTGAGCGCCTCGCGGATCTCGTCGCCCAGTTCACGCCAGGTGCCGGCCACCGTGATCAGGATGCCGCCGGGACCCACCACGATTTCGTCGATCACGCGGGCCCGCAGCAGGGCGCCCAGCCGGCCCGGTGCGACCCGGACCGTGCCATGCGGCGGCAGGTGATCGGCCGCGACCACCCAGCGCAGCCGGCGCGGGTCGTCGGTGGCCGTGGCGTGCAGCGGAATCATGCGCCCAGCGCTATCGCGACCGACCGGGCGGCAAACGCCATCAGCCAGGCCAGGACGAACATGTAGGACCACGCGATCGCGGGCCATTTCCACGAGTTGGTCTCGCGGCGCATCACCGCAACGGTCGACATACATTGCAGCGCATAGATGAAGTACGCCATCAGCGCGATGACCGTCGGCGCGGTGAACACCTGGTGGCCTTCGTCGTCGGTCAACGAGACCAGCGCTTCGTGCGGATCGTCGGGGCTCTCCGCCGCCGCGACCTGCCCCAGGGTGGACACGAACACTTCGCGCGCCGACATCGAACCGAGCAGGGCGATGTTGACGTGCCAATCGAATCCGAGCGGCTTGAACACCGGCCCGACCGCCTTGCCGAGGTCGGCGGCCAAGCTGTGGTCCATCACGTAGGCGGTCGCGTCGGCCGGCGACAACTTCGCGGTCTCGGCTTGGCGCGCCGGCAGATTGAGCAGCACCCACAGCACGACCGAGGTGCCCAAGATGATGGTTCCGGCCTTGCGCAAGAACATCTTCGCCGAATCCCACATCGTGATCAGCACGTTCTTGGGTGAGGGGAAGCGATAGGGCGGAAGCTCCATCGTGAACGGCAGCAGATCGCTGCGCAGGATCGTCGATTTGAACACCGCGGCGGCGATCAGGGCGGAGGTGCCGCCACAGACGTAGAGCGCGAACATCGCGACGCCCTGGGCGCTCAACCCGCCCCAGTGCGTCTTCGGGGACACGAGGATGCCGACCAACAGCGTGAACACCGGAAGCCGCGCCGAGCAGGTCATCAGCGGCGCCGTGATGATGGTGGCGATCCGGTCCCGCGACGACGGCAGCGTCCGGGTGGCCATGATCCCGGGGATGGCGCAGGCGAACGACGAGAGCATCGCGACGAAGGCGCGACCTTCCAGCCCCGTCGAGGCCATCACCCTGTCCATCAGGAATGCGGCGCGCGCCATGTAGCCGACATTCTCCAGCAGCGCGATCAGCAGGAACAACAACACGATCTGCGGGATGAACTGCAGCACCGTTCCGACGCCGCCGATCAGCCCCTGGCCGAGCAGCCCGCGCACGACGTAGTTGCCGACGTGATTGCTGACCAGAGTGCCCAACGAGTTGAGCCAGTCCCCCACCTGATCCTGCAGGGGTGCGGCGACGGTGAAGACGACCTGGAAGAAGCAGAACATCACCGCGAAGAAGATCACCGTCCCCCATAGCGGGTGCAGCACTACGGCGTCGATGCGTCGCGTCCGCCGATCCGGTTGGGGCGCGTGGTAATAGGCCGCATCCAGCACCGACTTGCCCCAGCCGTCGATGGCGTCGTCATCGGCCGGCGGCAGGACCGGGGGCCGTTGCCATTGGTGGAAGGACACCAGTTGGGCGCGCAGGGTATCGATGCCCACCCCGCGGTTGGCCACCACCGCGACCACCGGGACACCCAGCGCCGTCGCCAGCGCGTCGACGGAGATGCCGCCACCGCGCGCGGTCAGCTCGTCGGTCATGGTCAGCACCACCAGGCACGGCAGGTCGAGCCGCAGCACCTGAGCCAGCAGAATCACCGAGCGGTGCAGCGTGGTGGCGTCGGCGACGATGACGATCGCGTCGGGCGGCCCGTCGCCGTACACCTCGCCGCCCAACAGGTCGGAGACCACCTGCTCGTCCGGGCTGATCGGGTCGAGACTGTAGGTGCCGGGCAGGTCCTCGATGGCGACCTCGACGCCGTCGACCTTGGTGATGCCGACGCTGCGCCCGACGGTGACGCCCGGGTAGTTACCGGTCTTGGCACGCAATCCGGTCAGGTGATTGAACACCGACGTCTTGCCCGCATTGGGACTTCCCACCAGGGCGATCCTTGCCTTGCCCGCAACGGCGACCCCGGAGCCGCCTTCTTCGTGGCAGGACGTCATGCGCCGGTCCCGGGGGTGACCTCGATCAGCCGCGCCTCGCGCCGGCGCAGGCATAGTTCGGTGTCCTGAACCCGGTAGATGGTCGGGTCACCCATCGGTGCGCGGCGGATCACCTGGACGTCGGAGGCCGGCCGAAATCCCAGCTGCCGCAGGCGGCCCGCCACCACGGTGGAGGCCGCCGGCGTCACGCCCAGGATCGTCGCCCGCTCGCCCGGCGACAGCTGCGCCAGCACGGTGGGCGAACCCGCAACACGGTCTGCATCTCGCACCGAATCGCGCATTAACCGCTCCAACGCCGGAGGTTCATCATCTCGGTAAGGATAACCTCACGATGCTGAGGATAGCCTCAGCTTTGCGCGAGAAAGTCCTAACGGCGTGGGCGGGGTTGACACCGCGGACAGTAGAACGACGAGCGGTTCATGAACTTCTCGCGGCGGATCACCGCACCGCAGCGCCGGCAGTTCTCGCCTTCGCGCCCATAGGCATCCAGCGATCGGTCGAAGTAGCCCGATTGGCCGTTGACGTTGACATACAACGAATCGAACGAGGTCCCGCCCTTGGCGAGTGCCTCGCCCATCACCGCCGCGGCGGCGTCCAGCACGGCGGTCAGCTGGCGGCGGGACAGCGTGTCCGCCACCCGGGCACCATGAACTTTGGCCCGCCACAACGCTTCGTCGGCGTAGATGTTGCCGATGCCCGACACCACCTGTTGATCCAGCAGCTGACGTTTGATTTCGGAATGCTTGCCCCGCAACACTTTTACGACGGCGTCGATGTCGAACCGGGGGTCCAGCGGATCGCGCGCCAGGTGCGCGACGGGCTGCGGCACCACGCTGCCGTCGATTTCTATGAGTTCGGCCAGCATCCAGCCGCCGAAGGTCCGCTGGTCGGCGAAGCTCAGCACGGTCCCGTCGTCGAGCAACGCCGAGATCCGGACGTGATCAGCCCGCGGCACCTTGCCGAGCAGCATCTGCCCGCTCATACCGAGGTGGACGACCAGCGCGACGTCACCGTCGAGCAGCATCCACAGGTACTTGCCGCGCCGGTCGGTTCCCTCGATCCGCGCGTCGAGCAGCCGGGCCGTGAGGTCGGCGGGACCGGCTTCGTGGCGGCGCACCGCGCGGGGGTGGTGCACCCGAACCGCGGTGATCGTCTTGCCCACGACATGGGCGTGCAGACCGCGGCGCACCACCTCGACTTCGGGCAGCTCGGGCATCTAGACGGGCACCATTCAGATAGATGTGGTCCCCGCGGTGTCCAACGCTTCCAGCGTTTTCCAGGTCGCGGCGGCCGCCTTCTGCTCGGCTTCCTTCTTCGAGCGGCCGACACCCGACCCGTATTCGGTCTCCATCACGACGACGACGGCCGTGAATTCCTTGTCGTGGTCCGGGCCGGTGGAGGTGACCAGGTAGGACGGCGCGCCCATGCCGCGCGCCGCGGTGAGCTCCTGCAGGCTGGTCTTCCAGTCCAGCCCGGCGCCCAGCGTCGGCGCGGCGTCGAGCAGCGCACCGAACAAGCGCAGGATCACCTCGCGCGCGGATTCGATGCCGTGCGCCAAGTAGATCGCGCCGAGCAGCGACTCCATGCCGTCGGCCAGGATGCTCGACTTGTCGGCCCCGCCGGTGTTCGCTTCGCCGCGCCCCAGCAGCAGGTGGACGCCCAGTCCGCCGTCGCACAGGTGCCGCCCGACGTCGGCCAGCGCCTGGGTGTTGACGACACTGGCGCGCAGTTTGGCCAGGTCGCCTTCGGAACGGTCGGGATGACGGTGGTAGAGCTCGTCGGTGACCGTCAGGCCCAGTACGGCGTCGCCCAAAAACTCCAGCCGCTCGTTGGTCGGCAGTCCGCCGTGCTCATAGGCGTAGCTGCGGTGGGTCAACGCCAACGAGAGCAGCTCCTCGGGCAGGTCGACCCCGAGCGCGTCGAGCAGAGGTTGCCGCGAAGTCACCGGTCACCCCGCGAGGCGTCCGAGTCCGCGGCATCGTCGTCGGAGAGGTCGTCGGAGAGCATGTCCACCAGCTTGGCCCATCGCGGATCGATGGTGTCGTGGTGGTGGCCGGGGTCATTGGCCAGCGCCACGCCGCACTCCGGGCACAACCCGGGGCAATCCGGTCGGCATACCGGCGCGAACGGAAGGTCGAGTCCGACGGCATCGATGATCGACTGCTCGAGGTCGATGCGGTCGTCGACGACCCGGCCGACCTCGTCTTCCTCGGTGGTCGCCTCGGTGGTGCTGTCCGGGTAGGCGAACAGTTCGGTCAAGCCGACCTGCACGTTCCCGTGCACCTCGGTCAGGCACCGCGAGCACTCGCCGACCGTCGGCCCCGACACGGTCCCGGTGACGAGCACGCCTTCCGACACCGATTCGACCCGTAGATCCATGTCCAGCGGAGCGCCCTGCGGGATCGCGATCATGTCCAATCCGATGCGCAACGGGCTGGGCACGGTGTGACGTAGCGTCACCATCGATCCCGGTCGTCGCCCGAGCCGGGTGACGTCCACCGTCATCGGCGAAGCCGGATGCTGCTGCGCAGTAGTGCTGTGTTCGCGCGCCATGGAAAAAATCTTACGGCGCCGTCCAGGTGCTCCGAGCGGCGCTTCGACCATTCGCCCAGGTGGCTATGCTCGGCCGGAGCCGAGGGTGTTGCTGTCCTTAGCGGGTCGCGTAGTCGTGCGTGCCGGCGGCGGTACGGAGTTGGTGGCGACCACGCCCCACCGAACGCAGCGTGCCGTTGAGGAACTCCTCGAACTCGGCCAGTTTGTTGTCGACATAGATGTCGCACTCCCCGCGCAGCCGATCGGCCTCGGCGTGTGCGGTGTCGATCAGGCGGGTCGACTCCGCATTGGCCGCCTGCACGACCTCGTTCTGCGAGACCAGGCGCTGCTGCTCCTTGATGCCCTCTTGCACGGCCTTCTCGTAGGAGATGTTGCCGTTCTCGATCAGCCGGTCGGCTTCGGCCTGGGCGCGGCTGACGCTGGCCTCGTATTCCCGCTTGGCCGCCGTGGCGATGCGTATCGCTTCCTCGCGGGCTTCGCCGACCATCCGCTCGCTGTGCTGACGCGCCTCGTTGACCATCCGGTCGGCCTGCGCCTTGGCATCGGAGAGCAGCCGGTCGGCCTCCGCACGGGAGTGGTTCAGCAGCGACTCCGACTCGGTGGTTGCCGAGGAGACCATGGATTCGGCGTGCGACTTGGCGTCGGACAGCATCGAATCGCGGGCATCAAGCACGTCCTGGGCGTCGTCCAGCTCGCCGGGGATCGCGTCTTTGATGTCGTCGATCAACTCCAGCACGTCACCGCGAGGCACCACACAGCCCGCCGTCATCGGCACGCCGCGGGCTTCTTCGACAATGGCGCCCAATTCATCAAGCGCTTCAAAGACTCGGTACACGGCCATACCCTCCTGGCTTCCGGAAAACCATCGTTGTTACCAGTGTGCCTGGTGTTACCTCTGTGACGGCGGTGGCGACACCGGTGTGTCGGGCATTGGCCACACCCAGCTTCGAAAACGGATTCTTCCAGGAATTTGGCGACATCGCCCGCGCAGGTCAGCATCCTCGCGCCACCGCCCAGGCGATCACACGGCGGTGGCCGGGCAATCAACCGCACCGCGATACGCTGAGCCGGTGAACGCGCCGCCGCCGACGTTATTCATATTTCCGCATGCCGGCGGATCCGCGACCTATTATGTGCCGTTTGCCAAGGCGTTCTCCGCGGATATCAAACGGGTGGCCGTGCAATACCCGAGCCGGCGCGACCGCGGGCTGACCGAACTCGCCAGCATTCCCGAGTTTGCCGACGAAATTTTCAACATGATGGCGCCGGCCGCCAAAGCCGGAGGTCAGGTCGCATTTTTCGGACACAGCATGGGCGGGCTCGCCGCGTTCGAGGTGGCCCTGAGATTCCAATCGGCCGGACACCCGATCAGTGCGCTGTTCATATCGTCGTGCGCGGCGCCGGGTCACATCCGCTACAAGGAATTGCAGGGATCCGACCACGAGATATTGAGCCTGGTAGCCCAGGTCACCGAGACGAATCCCGAGCATTTGGCAAATGACGAATTCGCCTCGAGCATCCTGCCCACATTGCAAAGCGTCCGGACCATTGCGGCCTACACCCGGCCCCCGGAGATAAAGCTGGCATGCCCGATCCACGCATTCGTCGCTGATGACGACCTCATCGTGGCGGAGGAGAACATGACGGCCTGGGCCGATCGCACCACCGCGGAGTTCTCCATCCGGGTGTTCCCCGGAGATCATTTCTACCTCAACGCTCACTTGCCAGAGCTGGTCAAGGACATCGAGGCGGTCGTCCTCAACGCCCCCGGCCAAAGTTAGCTGAACGAGCTGTCACCCGGCGATCCGCGGTGCCCCGGACCGATCGCCGCCAGGCATTCGCCGCGCGGCCGTTCGACGCAGGTGCAATAGCGACACCACGTGCGGCCGTGCCGGGCGGTCGACCGCCGCCACCGGTCATCCCGCGGCGGGTGAGATGTTGCTTGGTGAAAATGGTGCGCAGGTCCCAGAACGCGGCGCTGCACGGATTGGGTGAGCAGGTGAGATTCATCTCACCCTGACCTTTAATCACAACACCTGCCCCACCAGCACCACCAATCACGCGGCTGGATACCCGCGCTGAGCTGCAGTAACGTGAGGACCTAGCACTATAGTAGACGTGCGCAAAATAAGGCGAGACGGCGCCGCCCCAAAATCTGTGGATTTCTCCATTCTCACACTTCCCCATGAAAGATTGCTTACCTTGCTTAAAGAGACGGATGGTCGGGGTGGACGATCGTCGCGCCGTGGCCGTCCAACTCTTGCGCGCCGACGTTTCCGCCAGCAGCTGCCGTGTCACCGGGGGCGCCCCGTGAGGGGGCCGCGAAAGCTGCTGGACGGGACGCCATGCAGGGTGCGTGCAGATAGGACTTGCAGCGACCTGGAAGGTGAAGCGACACCGGTGACCGACACTTCCATCGACGCTTTGCTGCGCCAACTCGGTTCGATACACCCGGGTGTGGCGGCGTGACGTCCAGCATCCGCGGCGAAGCCGACCTCCGCCACTGGCTGGTCGACTATCTGGTGACGAACATCGGTCGCACACCCGACGAGGTCGACCCCGAACTGTCGCTGGCAGACCATGGCGTGAGCTCGCGCGAGGTGGTTGTGCTGTCCGGTGAGTTGTCGGAGTTGCTGGGCCGCAAAGTCTCGCCCGTCGACTTCTGGGAGCACCCCACGATCAACGCGCTGGCCGCGCACTTGACCGCGCCCGTGCCCGACGCCGATGCGGATGCCGCGCTGAAACGCCCGGCTCCCAACTCGCTCGACGAGCCGATCGCCGTCATCGGGATGGGATGCCGCTTCCCCGGCGACATCAGTGGGCCGGACGCCTTGTGGGAGTTGCTCTGCAACCGCGGCTGCACGATCTCCGAGGTCCCGCCGCAGCGCTGGCGGCCGTTCGACAACGGCTCACCCGAGGTGACGGCGGCGCTGGCCCGCACCACCCGGTGGGGGTCCTTCCTGCCCGACATCGACGCCTTCGACGCGGAGTTCTTCGAGATCACCGCGCACGAAGCGAACAAGATGGATCCTCAGCAGCGACTGCTGCTGGAGGTCGCCTGGGAGGCCCTCGAGCACGCCGGCATCTCCCCGACCTCGCTGAGCCGAACGCAGACCGGAGTATTCGCCGGAGCGTGCTCGAGCGAATACGGTGCCATCACGTTGGGCGATCTGCCTCAAGTCGACGCGTGGAACAACACCGGCGGCGCGATGAGCATCATCGCCAACCGACTCTCGTATTTCCTCGACCTGCGCGGCCCGTCGGTGTCGGTCGACACCGCCTGCTCGTCGTCGCTGGTGGCCATCCACCTGGCCTGCCAGAGTCTGCGCACTCAGGATTCCCACCTGGCCATCGCGGCCGGGGTGAACGTGTTGTTGACCCCCACCGTATTTCGCGGTTTCGATCAGGCCGGCGCGCTGTCGCCGACCGGAAAGTGCCGCGCGTTCGACGCCGCGGCCGACGGGTTCGTGCGCGGCGAAGGCGCCGGGGTGGTCGTGCTCAAGCGGCTGACGGACGCACAGCGCGACGGCGACCGGGTGCTCGCCGTGATCTGCGGCTCGGCCGTCAATCAGGATGGCCGCTCCAACGGGCTGATGGCCCCCAACCCCGCGGCCCAGATGGCGGTGCTGCGCGCCGCCTACGCCAATGCCGGCATGCAGCCGAACGAGGTCGACTATGTCGAAACCCACGGTACCGGAACACTATTGGGAGATCCGATCGAGGCACGGGCGCTGGGCACGGTGCTCGGTCGCGGGCGATCGCAGGACTCGCCCCTGCTGATCGGCGCGGTGAAGACGAATATCGGTCACACCGAGGCCGCGGCCGGGATCGCGGGCTTCATCAAGGCGGTCTTGGCGTTGCAGCGCGGCCAGATTCCGCCGAACCAGCGCTTCGAAAGCCCCAACCCGCACATCCCGTTCACCGACCTGCGCATGAAGGTCGTTGACACGCAAATGGATTGGCCGCAGACAGCGCATCCGCGCCGGGCCGGGGTGTCGTCCTTCGGATTCGGCGGCACCAACGCGCACGTGGTGCTCGAGCAGGGCCAAGAGGTGGCGCCCCCGGCGGCGCCCAGGTCTGATCCGAACATCTCGACCCTCGTCGTCGCGGGTAAGACGCCGCGACGAGTCGCCGCGACGGCGTCGGCGCTGGCCGAGTGGATGGAAGGCGCCGGGGCCGACGTCGCCCTGGCCGACGTGGCTCACACGCTCAACCATCACCGGGCCCGGCACTCCAGGTTCGGCACCGTGGTAGCCCGCGACCGCGCCCAGGCGGTGGCCGGGTTGCGCGCCCTGGCCGCGGGCCGGCAGGCACCCGGAGTGGTGGGCCCGCAGGACAGCGACGAGCCGCGACCGGGCACGGTGTTCGTGTACTCGGGCCGCGGATCGCAGTGGGCCGGCATGGGCCGCCAACTGCTGGCCGACGAGCCCGCTTTCGCCGCGGCCGTCGCCGAGCTCGAGCCGGTGTTCGCCGGCCAGGCCGGGTTCTCGCTGCACGACGTGCTGGCGGGTGGCAAGGAACTCGTCGGTATCGAACAGATTCAGCTCGGCCTGATCGGCATGCAGCTGACGTTGACCGCGCTGTGGCGCTCCTACGGCGTGGAACCCGACCTGGTGATCGGTCATTCGATGGGTGAGGTCGCCGCCGCGGTGGTGGCCGGGGTGCTCACCCCCGCCGAAGGACTGCGGGTGACCGCGACGCGCTCGCGGCTGATGGCCCCGTTGTCGGGGCAGGGCACGATGGCGCTGCTGGGACTCGATGCCGCCGCCACCGAGGCATTGATCCTCGAGTACCCGCAGGTGACGCTCGGGATCTACAACTCGCCGAGCCAGAGTGTGATCTCCGGGCCCACCGAGCAGATCGACGAGCTGATCACCCGGCTGCGGGGTCAGAACCGCTTCGCGAGCCGGGTCAATATCGAAGTGGCGCCGCACAATCCGGCGATGGATGCGCTGCAGCCGGCGATGCGCGCGGAGCTGGCCGACCTGGCGCCGCAGCCGCCGACGATTCCGATCATCTCCACCACGTACGCAGACCTCGGCATTCGTCCGGCCTTCGACGCCGAGCACTGGGCCACCAACATGCGTAACCCGGTGCACTTCCAACAGGCCATCGCTCATGCCGGAAGCCCGGCCGGTGGACCCCATCACACCTTCATCGAAATCAGCGGGCACCCGTTGCTGCCCCAGGCGATCAGCGAAACGCTGCACAGCGCGCAGCACGGAAGCAAATACGTCAGTGTCGGCAGCTTGCAACGCAACACCGACGACACCATCAGCTTCCGCACCAGCCTCAACACCGTGCGCGGCACGCATCCCCCCCAGACGCCACATCCGCCGGAGCCGCACATCCAGATCCCCACCACTCCGTGGCACCACACCCGGCACTGGATCGACACCACCCCCATTGCCTGGAAAACGCCGGAAACGTTGGGCTGCAACGGTTCTGCAGCCATTGCGGCGGGCCCGCTCGGCGACTGCTCGTACCGGCTGGCGTGGCCGGCGATTCCATTGGCCGATGCCGAGCTCGCGGCCGCCGGCGCCGGGCGATGGCTGGTGATCGGCGATCCCGCGCTGGCGACTCAATTGAATGCCGAAACGGTGGCCGCCGACGCCGACCCGGTGGAATTGGCCGAAGCCCTCGGCGAAGTCGACTACGTGCTGTATGCACCGGCGGTAGCCGACGATTCGTTCGATGTCGGGTTGGCCTATGAGCTGTTCGACCAGGTGCGCCGGCTCGTCGCGGTGCTGGCGGCCGGCGACTCATCGGAGAAGTTGTTCCTGGTCACCCGCAACGCCCAACCCGTCTTCGACGGTGATCGCGCCAACCCTACGCACGGACTGCTGTGGGGCCTTGGTCGCACCCTCGCTCTCGAGCACCCCGAAATCTGGGGTGGCATAGTCGATTTCGATGCTTCCGTGCCGGCCGCGGTGGTGGCCAGGCAGCTACTCGGGGAAGTAGGCAGCACCGACGGCGAGGACCAGGTCGTTTACCGGCGCGGCGCCCGCCACGTGGCCCGGCTGCATCGGCGGACGCTGCCGACGGAATCGCCGGTCACGTTGGACGCCGACGGCAGTCAGCTGGTCGTCGGGGCGACCGGAAACATCGGTCCGCACCTGATCCGCCAACTCTCGGCGATGGGCGCCAAAACCATCGTCGCGGTGTCCCGCAACCCCGGGTTGCGCCTACAGGCGCTGACCGAAACCCTCGCCGCAGAAGGCACCAACCTGGTCACCGTGGCCGCCGACGCCACCGACGAATCCGCGATGAGCGAGCTGTTCGCCCGGTTCGGTGCGGACCTGCCGCCGCTGCAGGGAATCTACTTGGCGGCCTTCGCCGGCCAGCCCGTGTCGCTCAGCGAGATGACCGACGACGACGTGCGGGCGATGTTCGCCCCCAAGCTGGACGCCGCCGCGCTGCTGCATCGGCTGTCGCTGACGACAACGTCGCTGCGCCACTTCGTCTTGTTCTCCTCGATCTCCGGGCTGACCGGTTCGCGCTGGCTTGGTCACTACGCCGCCACCAGCGGGTACCTGGACGCGCTGGCATACGGCCGTCGCGTGATGGGATTGCCGGCGACCACCGTCAACTGGGGACTGTGGAAGTCGTTGGCCGACACCGACGAGGCCAGTCAGGTCAGTGTGGGATCCGGGTTGCTGCCCATGGACGACGAGGTTGCGATCGGCGCGCTGCCGTACCTGATGAGCCCCGCCGCTGGCGTGCACTCCGTTGTGGTGCAAGCTGATTGGCCGTTGCTGGCCGACGCGTACCGGGCTCGCGGAGCGCTGCACATCGTCGACGACCTGCTGCCGGCGCCCGGTGAGACGGCCATGGGCGAAAGCGAGTTCCGCATTTCGCTGCGCGCATGCGAGCCGGGACGCCGCCACACGATGCTGTTCGATCGGGTCGGCATGCTGGCTGCCAAGGCGATGGGACTGCCGCCTACCGAGACGCTCGATCCGTCCACCGGGTTCTTCCAGCTCGGCATGGACTCGCTGATGAGCGCGATGCTGCGCCGCGCACTGTCCGACGATCTCGGCGAGGCGCTGCCGGTCTCCGTGGTCTTCGACTACCCGACCGTCTACAGCCTGACCGACTATCTGGCCACCGCGCTCCCCGAGCTCGACACCGAAACCGAAGCCGTCGCCGATGCCTACGACGAGCTCGACGAGGACGAGTTGCTGGCAGAACTTTCGGAAAGGCTACGAGGCTCTCGATGACCGCCGCCACACCGGACCGCCGGGCGATCATCACCGAGGCGCTGCACAAAATCGATGATCTGACCGCGCGGCTGGCCATCGCCGAACAGGCGAGCACCGAACCGATTGCCGTCGTCGGCATGGCCTGCCGGCTGCCCGGAGGCATCGACAGCCCCGAACAGTTCTGGGACCTGTTGTGCGAGCGGCGAAGTGGCATCGTCGAAGTTCCGCCCGAGCGGTGGGATGCCGACGCCCTGTACAACGAGGATCACACCGTCCCGGGCACGATCTGCAACCGACAGGGCGGCTTCCTGTCCGGCTGGCAGCCCGACGAATTCGACGCGGAGTTCTTCGCCATCCCGCCGCGCGAGGCCGCCGCGATGGACCCGCAACAGCGGTTGTTCCTCGAGGTCGCGTGGGAGGCGTTGGAGGACGCCGGGATTCCGCCGCACACGCTGCAGGGCACCCAGACCGGGGTGTTCGTCGGCGTCACCGCCTACGACTACATGCTGAAGATGTCGGGCGCGGTGCGACCCGACGAGTTGGACGCTTACCTGTTGACCGGAAACTCCGCGAACTTCGCCGCGGGGCGCACCGCCTACCTGCTCGGCGCCCGGGGTCCGGCGGTGGTGCTGGACACCGCATGCTCCTCGTCGCTGGTCACCATCCACTTGGCCTGCCAAAGCCTGCGCTGGCGGGAAAGCGACACGGCGCTGGCCGGCGGGACCAACCTGCTGCTGAGCCCGGTGGCCAGCATCGCGTGCTCGCGCTGGGGAATGCTGTCGCCCGAAGGCCAGTGCAAGACCTTCGACGCCGGCGCGAACGGCTATGTGCGCAGCGAGGGCGCCGGCGTGGTGGTGCTCAAGCGACTGTCCGACGCGCAGCAAGACGGCAACCGCATCCTGGCCGTGATACGTGGTTCGGCGGTCAACTCCGACGGCGCCAGCAGCGGGGTCACGGTGCCCAACGGCCCGGCCCAGCAGGCTCTGCTTCGCCAGGCGCTGAAAGTGGCCAGGCTGACACCGGCCGACATCGACTACATCGAGGCGCACGGCACCGGCACCCCGTTGGGCGACCCGATCGAACTCGATTCGCTGAGCACGGTTTTCGGTGACCGCGAGGGCCGTGCGCCGCTGGTGCTCGGCGCCGTGAAGACCAACCTCGGCCACCTGGAAGCCGCGGCCGGGATCGCCGGGTTCATCAAGACCGTGCTGGCGGTCGAACATGGCCGCATCCCGCAGAACCTGAACTTCACCGAGCTCACTCCGCATGCGAGCCAAGGTGTTTCGCGGCTGAAGATCGCCACCGAGGACATGGCATGGCCCTCGACCGAGCAGCCGCGCCGGGCCGGGGTGTCGTCGTTCGGTGTGAGCGGGACGAACGCGCACGTGGTGATCGAGCAGGCACCGTCTTCGGCGCTCGCGCCGCAGGACCCGCCGCCGGCGGTGTCGACGCTGGTGCTGTCCGGCAAGTCGGCGCAACGCGTGGCGGCGACGGCCTCGGTGCTCGCCGACTGGATGGACGGCCCGGGGGCCGACGTGCCGCTGGCCGACGTGGCGCACACCCTCAACCACCACCGGGCCCGGCACCCCAAGTTCGCGACAGTGGCCGCCGTCGACCGCGACCAGGCGGTGGCGGGATTGCGCGCACTGGCCGCCGGTGAACCAGGCCCGGGTGTGGTCGGGTGCCCCGAGACATCCACCGGGCCGGGCACCGTGTTCGTCTATTCCGGCCGCGGATCGCAATGGGCCGGAATGGGGCGCCGGCTGCTGGCCGACGAGCCCGCGTTCGCCGCGGCACTGACCGAACTCGAGCCGGTTTTCGTTGCGGAGGCCGGGTTTTCGCTGCACGACGTGATCGCCGGCGGCAAGGAACTGATCGGCATCGAGCAGATCCAGCTCGGTCTGATCGGGGCGCAGCTGGCGCTGACCGCGCTGTGGCGCTTCTACGGAGTCACGCCGGATCTGGTGATCGGCCACTCGATGGGAGAGGTGGCGGCCGCGGTGGTGGCCGGTGCCCTGACACCCGCCGAAGGTCTTCGAGTGACGGCGACCAGGTCGCGGCTGATGGCCCCGCTGTCGGGGCAGGGCACGATGGCCATGCTCGAACTCGACGCCACCGCCACCGAGCGGCTGATCACGGATTATCCGCAGGTCACCCTCGGGATCTACGCCTCGCCGCGCCAGACGGTCATCTCGGGGCCCCCCGGGCAGATCGACGAGTTGATCGCCAAGGTGCGCGCGCAGGGTCAGTTCGCCGGCAAGGTCAACATCGAAGTGGCCCCGCACAACCCGGCGATGGACGCGCTGCAGCCGGCGATGCGCGCCGAGCTGGCCGGTCTGCGACCGCAGACACCGAGCATTCCGATCATCTCGACGACCTACGAAAACCTGGGTCGCCCAGTGACATTCGACGCCGAGCACTGGGCCACCAATATGCGCAACCCGGTGCGCTTTCAGCAGGCGATCAGTTCCGCCGGCGCGGCCCATCACACGTTCATCGAAATCAGCGGACACCCCCTGCTCACCCACGCCATCGGCGAAACGCTGACCGCGCGCGAGAGTCCCGGCTTCGTCAGCATCGGTACCCTGCAGCGCGATACGCACGACACGCTGACCTTCCACACCAACCTCAACACCGTCCGCCGACCGGATACTTCGACCGGACGACAGATCGTGCTGCCGACCACCCCCTGGCTGCACGGCCATCACTGGATCACTCCCAGCGCCACCGCGCACCACGCGCCGAACACCCACCCGCTGCTGGGTTTTGGCGTCACTGATCCCACCAACGGCACCCGGGTCTGGGAATGCGAGCTCAACCCCGAGTTGTTGTGGCTCGGCGATCACGTGATCGACGATCTGTGCGTGCTGCCGGGCGCCGCCTACGCCGATGTCGCGCTGGCAGCGGCGACGGATGCATTCGCGTCGGAGTCGGACGACCGGCCGTGGATGATCCGCGAGCTGAGCCTGCACCAGATGCTGCAGGTGACCGACGACACGGTGCTGGTCACGACGCTCACCGGCAGCGAGCAGACGTGCCAGATCGAAATGCGCACCCGCAGCGCATCGTCGGGATGGATCAAGCATGCCAGCGCCACCGTGGCGCGCGAGACCGTGGACCGGCCGGCCGGTCCGACCGTTGCTGCCAATGATGTTGCGGCCGAGATCAACCCGGATGAGCTGTACGACCGGTTACGTGCCGCCGGGCAACAACACGGACCGGCGTTTCGCGGGATCACCGGGCTGGCCGTGGCGGCCTCGGGTGCGGCTCGCGCGCAGGTGCGGCTGCCCTCGTCGGCCAAGGCCGGTGCCCGCAACTTCCTGCTGCATCCGGTCATGATGGACATCGCGGTGCAAGCCCTCGGCGCCACCCGGGCCGCGACCGACCTGGCCGGAGGGCAGAACACAAGGCAAACCCTGGTGCTGCCAATCCGTTTCGCGGGCATCCACGTGTACGGCGACGTCTCCGACGGTGTGTGTTCGACCGGCTCACTTGCCGCCACCGACAGCCCGGACCGGCTGCTCGGCCATGTTGAGCTGACCGACGCCAACGGACGGCCACTGCTCGTCATCGACGAAGTGGAAATGGCGGTACTCGGGTCGGCAAGCGGCGCAGCACATCTCAACGATCACTTGCTGGCATTGGAGTGGGAGCCCGCACCGCTGGACAAAGCGGCCGCCAGCCTCGGCGGATTGTTGCTGATCGGCGACGCCACCGCCGGCGATCCGCTGCTGGCCGCGCTGCGGTCGTCGCTGAGCGACGGCGCCGCCGAAGTCGACGTGGTGTCCCCGACCGATACCGCCGAGCTGCGCGCGGCGATCACCCGAAAGCCCTGGGACGGCATCGTCGTCCTGTGCCCGCCGCACGCCGCCGACGAATCGCTGCCGCAGACGGCACAACTGGACCTGGCGCTGGCGCGCACCCTGCTGATCGCCGACATCGCCAAGACCGTGACCCGCATGGGCGCCCGCAACAGCCCGCGACTGTGGATCGTCACCCGCGGCGCACAGCAAGTCGGCCCGGGTGAACCGGTCACGCTGGCTCAGACGGAGCTGCGCGGCATCGCGCGGGTGCTGACTTTCGAGCATCCGGAGCTGAAGACCACGATCGTCGACGTCGACCCGGACGGTGCCGGCTCGGCGGCCGCGCTGGCCCAGGAGCTGCTGGCCGGCTCCGACGCCGACGAGGTCGCGCTGCGCGACGGGCATCGCTACCTGAACCGGCTGCTGCCGGCCCCCACCACGGCCTCCGGTGAGCTGGTCGGCGAAACCCGGCACGCGAAAGTGAACCTGGACACCGGTGGCGCGGTGCGGCTGCAGATCGACGAGCCCGGACGCCTGGATGCCCTCAGACTGCATGCGGTGCAGCGCATTTCGCCGAAGCCCGACGAGGTGGAGGTCCGCATCGCCGCGGCGGGCCTCAACTTCAGCGACGTGCTCAAGGCGATGGGCATCTACCCCACCCTCGACGGCGCCGCTCCCGTCATCGGCGGCGAGTGCGCCGGCGTCGTCACCGCCGTCGGCAGCGATGTCGACTCCGTGCAAGTCGGGCAGCGCGTGATCGCCATCGGCCCAGGCACTTTCGGCTCGCACATGACCACGCTCGCCGAGCTGTGCACCCCGATTCCGGACACGCTGCCGGATGCCGAGGCGGCCGCGTTCGGGATCGCGTATCTGACCGCCTGGCACTCGTTGGTCGAGGTCGGGCGGCTGGCCCCGGGCGAACGGGTACTGATCCATTCGGCCACCGGCGGTGTCGGCGTGGCGGCGATGGCGATCGCGAAGATGATCGGCGCCCGCATCTACACCACGGCCGGCTCGGACGCCAAGCGTGACATGCTCGCCGCGCGCGGCGTCGAATACGTCGGCAATTCGCGCACGTCCGATTTCGCCGACGAGATCCTCGAGATCACCGACGGCTACGGCGTGGACGTCATCCTCAACTCGCTTCCCGACGAAGCGATTCAGCGCGGGGTGCAGATCCTGGCACCCGGCGGCCGGTTCATCGAACTGGGCAAGAAGGACGTCTACGCCAACGCCACCCTGGGCTTGGCGGCGCTGACCAAGAGCGCGTCGTTCTCCGTGGTGGACCTGGACCTCAATCTCAAGCTGCAGCCGGCGCGCTACCGCGCGATGCTCACCGAAATCCTGCGGCACGTCGCGGACGGCACCCTGCAGGTCCTTCCCGTCACCGCGTTCGCCCTCGAAAACGCGGGCGACGCCTTCGCGTTGATGGCATCCGGACGGCACACCGGCAAGATCGCCGTCACCGTACCGGCCTCCGGCAGCATCGACGCGATCGCGGCAACCCCACGGCAACTGGTCAGCCCCGACGGCGGCTACATCATCGTGGGCGGCATGGGCGGTCTCGGTTTCGTCGTGGCCCAGTGGCTGGCGCGCCACGGCGCGGGATTGATTGTGCTGAACGGTCGTTCGGCACCCGGACCGGACGTGACGGCGGCGATCGCGGAACTCGGCGCCGGGGGCACCCGGATCGAAGTCGTCACCGGCGATATCGCCGAACCGGGCACGGCCGACCGGCTGGTACAAGCGGTCCACGACGCCGGCTTGCGGGTGGCCGGAGTCCTGCACAGTGCCATGGTCCTCGACGACGAGATCGTGCTGAACATCTCGGACTCGGCCGCGCGCCGCGTGTTCTCCCCCAAGGTCACCGGCGGATGGCGGCTGCATCAGGCCACCGCCGGGCTGGACGTGGATTGGTGGCTCACCTTCTCGTCGGCGTCCTCGCTGCTGGGCACGCCCGGCCAGGGCAGCTACGCCGCCGCCAACTCGTGGGTCGACGGACTGGTCGCCTATCGACGCTCGCGCGGGCTGCCCGCTGTCGGAATCAACTGGGGCCCATGGGCCGACGTCGGCCGCGCCCAGTTCTTCGCCGATCTCGGCGTCTCGCTGATCACGGTCGAAGAAGGGCTGGCGGCCATGCAGCGGCTGTTGACGGCCGACCGCGCCCGCACCGGGGTCATCCACCTCGACACGAGGCAGTGGTTCCAATCCTTCCCGGTCGCGGGTGGTTCGTCCTTGTTCGCGACGTTGCACGACTCGGCCAAGGCGCAGCGGCACGGCGGTGGCGCGATCCGCGCCGAATTGGATGCCAGCGACCCCGCCGAGCGCCCGGATCGGCTGGCGGCCGCGATCGCCGACCAGATCCGGGCGGTGCTGCGCTCCACCGAGCCGATCGCACATGACCGGCCGATGGAGTCGCTCGGTCTCGACTCGCTGATGGCCCTCGAACTGCGCAACAGGCTGGAGGCGAGCCTTGGCACCACGTTGCCGGCCGCCCTGGTCTGGGCGTACCCGACGATCCACGATCTCGCCGGTGCGATGTGCGAACGCCTGGGTTATGACACGGTGGCCGCTGCCGAACCGGAGGCCGACGCCGAGACCGAGCTATCCGATGAGGAAATGGAATTGTTGTCCGACCTCGTTGCGGCAAGCGAGCTCGAAACAGCCACGGGGGGCAGTGAGTAATGACGAGTCTTGCCGAACGCGCGGCACAGATGTCCCCCAAGGCGCGCGAGGTGCTCGCGCGTGAGCTTGTTCGGGCCGGCACGGCATTTCCGACCGACATCGCCGAGCCGATAGCGGTCGTCGGGATCGGCTGCCGGTTGCCCGGGAATGTGACTGGGCCCGAGAGCTTTTGGCAGCTGCTGATGGACGGTCGCGACGCCGTCGGCGAGGTGCCGGCCGACCGGTGGAACGGGGACGCGTTCTACGATCCCGATCCGCAGGCGCCGGGACGCATGACGACCAAGTGGGGCGGCTTCCTCGACGACGTCGCCGGATTCGACGCCGACTTCTTCGGCATCACCCCGCGCGAAGCCGTCGCGATGGACCCGCAGCAGCGGATCCTGCTCGAGGTCGCCTGGGAAGCCCTCGAACACGCCGGGCTGGCCCCGGATTCGTTGAGCGGCAGCCAGACCGCCGCGATCATGGGTGTGTCGGCGTGGGATTACACGATCCTCAACCTCGAGCGCAACACCGAGATCGACGCCTACATGAGCACCGGAAACCCGCACAGTGCCGCGGTGGGCCGCATCTCGTACCTGCTCGGGTTGCGCGGTCCGGCGGTGGCCGTCGACACGGCGTGCTCGTCGTCGCTGGTGGCCATCCACCTGGCCTGCCAGAACCTTCGGCTACGGGAAAGCGACGTCGCACTCGCCGGTGGGGTGCATCTGTCCCTGTCGCCGTTCACCAGCATCGCGTTGTCCAAGTGGTCGGCCCTGTCGCCGACCGGCCGGTGCAAGACCTTCGACGCGCTCGCCGACGGGTTCGTGCGCGGCGAGGGCTGCGGCGTGGTGGTGCTCAAGCGGTTGGCCGACGCGGTTCGCGACGGTGATCGGGTGTTGGGTGTCGTCCGCGGTTCGGCGATCAACTCCGATGGCCGGTCCAACGGCATGACCGCGCCGAACGCCGCCGCACAACGCGACGTGATCAGCACCGCGCTGAAGATGGCCGACGCCACCGCCGACACCGTGAACTACGTCGAAACCCACGGCACCGGAACGATTTTGGGTGACCCGATTGAATTCGAGGCGCTGGCCGCCACTTATGGCGGCGGCCAGGGCCGCTGCGCGCTGGGCTCGGTCAAGACCAACATCGGTCACCTGGAAGCCTCGGCCGGCGTCACCGGATTCATCAAGGCGATCCTCGCGGTGAACCGCGGATATATTCCGCGCAACCTGCACTTCAACCGGTGGAACCCCGCGATCGACCCGTCGGGAACGCGGCTGTTCGTGCCGACCGAGGGCACCGCGTGGCCCACCGACGGCATCCGCCGGGCGGCGGTGTCGTCGTTCGGGCTGAGCGGCACCAACGCACACGTGGTCGTCGAGCAGCCGCCCGCTGCGTCCCCGCCACCCGCGGCCCAGCCGGTGGTGTCCACGTTGGTGGTGTCGGGCAAGACACCGCAGCGACTGGCGTCGTCGGCCGCGACCCTGGCCGACTGGATCGCCGGTCCCGGCGCCGCGGTCCCTCTGGCCGACGTCGCGCACACCGTGAATCATCGCCGTGCCCGGCACAGTTGGGTGGGCACCGTCGTGGCGCGTGATCACGCCGCGGCGGTGACGGGACTGCGGGCGTTGGCCACCGGCACGCCGGCGCCCGGTGTGGGGGCGGCACGCGAGGCAGGCTCAGGATCCGGCACCGTGTTCCTCTACTCCGGCCAGGGCGCGCAGTGGGCCGGCATGGGCCGCCGGCTGCTGGCCGACGAACCGGCCTTCGCCGCCGCCGTCGCCGAGCTGGAGCCTGAATTCGTTGCCCAGACCGGCTTTTCGTTGCAGCAGACGCTGGCCGACGGCAGCCCGGTCACCGGCATCGACAAGATCCAGCCACTGCTGGTGGGCATCCAGCTGGCGCTGACCGCACTGTGGCGCCACTACGGCGTCGAACCCGACGCGGTGATCGGACACTCGATGGGCGAGGTGTCGGCGGCCGTGGTGTCCGGGGCGCTCACCGCCGCCGAAGGGCTGCGGGTGATCGCCACCCGCTCAAAACTGATGGCGCAGTTGTCCGGCCAGGGCGCGATGGCCCTGCTCGAACTCGACGCCCTCGCGGTCGAGGCACTGATCAGCGAGTACCCGGACGTCACCCTCGCCGTCCACGCTTCGCCGAGCCAGTCGGTGATCGCGGGCCCACCCGACCAGGTGGATGCGGTCATCGCGGCGGTGACCGCCCGGAACCTGCTGGCCCGGCGCATCGAGGTCGACGTGGCCTCCCATCACCCGATCATCGACCCGATATTGCCGCAATTGCGTTCGGCATTAAGCGATCTGGCCCCCAAGCCGCCGACCATCCCGATGATCACCACGGTGCTGGAGGGTCCCGCCCCGGCGCTGGACGCCGACTACTGGGCGGCAAACCTGCGCAACCCGGTGCGGTTCCACCAAGCCGTCAGCGCCGCGGGTGCCGACCACCACACCTTCATCGAGATCAGCCCCCACCCGTTGCTTACTCACTCGATCAACGACACCCTGGGTGAGGCCAACGCGCACACCCTCGGCACCCTGCAGCGTGACACCGACGACACTGTCACCTTCCACGCGCAGCTCGCCGCGCAGTCCGCCGGCAACGCGAACGCGGCGACGAACAGTGCCGACGGCCGGCTGGCCGACCTCCCGGTCACACCGTGGGAGCACACGCAATATTGGATCGCCGACCGGTCCGCGGTGTCGAATTCCGTTGCCAGTCATCCACTGCTCGGTGTGCACATCGAGGTTCCGTCCAGTAAAGACCACGTCTGGCAGGCCGATGTCGGCACCGAGGTGTCGCCCTGGCTTGCCGACCACAAGGTGTTCGGACAGGCGACCATGCCCGGCGCGGGGTTCACCGAAATCGCCTTGGCCGCAGCCAGTGAGGCGTTGGGCGTGCCGGCCGACGCCGTGTCGCTCAACCAGCTCGAAGTCGAGCAGATGCTCACCCTGAACGACCACACCCAGTTGACCACCCAGTTGATGCGGGGCGCCGACGACAAGATCCGGATCGAAATCTATTCCCGCTCAGCGGGTAACGACTGGACCCGGCACGCGACGGCCAGGGCCGAAGTACGCACGCCCCAAACCCCTCTCGAACAGCCGGCAACCGCCGGCGGCAGCGGCGAGACGGCGATCAACCCCGCCGATGTGTACGCCGCGCTGCGGCGGGCCGGTCAATTCCACGGTCCCGCTTTCGCCGCCTTGACGGCGATCCGCCGGCTGCCCGGTGGTGCGGTCGAAACCGACATCGTTCTTCCTGACGAGTCGCCGTGGCACCCGGACTTTCGGCTCCACCCGGTCATGCTGGACGCGGCTCTGCAGAGTTTGGCCGCCGCGATCCCCGATGACGAACTCGCCGGATCCGCCGAGGCGAGCTATCTCCCGGTGTCCTTCGAGTCGGTGCGGGTGTACGGCAACCCCGGCCGGCGAGCTCACTGCCGGGCGCAGCTGTCCGGTCTGGACGAGGGCGGGGCGGGAAAGCTCGGCAGAATCGTCTTGACCGATGACGCCGGGACCGTCACCGCGGAGATCAACGACATCTACGTGCGACGGGTGGAACGCCGTAGCGTGCCGCTTCCCTTGTCGCAGAAGGTCTTCGATACCTCGTGGGAGCCCCGCCCGGTCAGCGCCGGGCCGTCGGACGTCCCCGGCAGCTGGCTGGTGCTCACCGATGGGACGACCACCCGGGCCGACCAGTTCGTCGCCGGATGGCGGTCACCGGCGCACCGCGTCGTCACCGCCGACCTGCACGACGAGTCCGCCGTGCTCGCCGCGTTCGCCGACACCGCGGCCGACCCCGAACACCCGCCCGTCGGTGTGGTCGTATTCATCGCGGACAACCCGAGCGTGAACCGCGACGGCATCGCACAGTCCCGCGAAGCGGTCTGGGCGGTCTCGACCGTCGTGCGCGCGATCATCGGCGGCTGGCACGGCCGGCCGCCCCGGCTCTGGCTAATCTCCGGCGGCGGCCTGCCCATCGGTGCGCAAGCCGGCCAGCCGGGGATCGGGGCGCTCAAGGGCCTGGTGCGCGTGCTGGCTTACGAACACCCCGAATTGCGAACCACGCTGGTCGATCTCGACCTCACCCGCGATCCGGACACCGTGCTGAACGCCGAACTGGAGTCCGCGGTGTCCGGCTCGATCGACGACGTGATCGCCTGGCGCGGCGACCAGCGGTACGTCGAGCGGCTATCCCGGGCGACGCTCGACGAGCCCGCCGGTGGCGAGGTGGTGCGCGCCGGGGCGTCCTACATCATCACCGGCGGCCTGGGCGGTCTCGGGTTGGTGTTCGCGCACTGGCTGGCCGAGCGCGGCGCCGGCCGCATCGTTCTCAACGGTCGCAGCGAACCGTCCGACGAACAGCGGGCGGTGCTGGCCGAATTGGAACGCAAGGCCGAGATCGCGGTCGTCCTGGGCGATCTCGCCGTCGACGGCGTGGCAGAGAAATTGGTGGCGTCCGCCGGGGAATCGACACTGCGCGGCGTCCTGCACGCCGCCGCGGTACTCGACGACAGCCTGGTGTTCTCCATGACCAAGGACAGCGTGGAGCGCGTATGGGCGCCCAAGGTGATCGGCGCCGCGCGGATGCATGAGGCCACCCTCGGGTGCGAATTGGACTGGTGGCTCGGCTTTTCCTCCACCTCGTCCCTGCTGGGCGGTCCGGGACAGGCCTCGTACGCCTGCGCGAGCGCCTGGCTGGACGCCCTGGTCGACTGGCGGCGGGCCTCGGGTTTGCCTGCGGCGGTGATCAACTGGGGACCGTGGGCCGAGGTCGGACTGGCCCGCACGCTGACCGGCGGGCCGCTGGATCCGATCACCCCGGCCGAGGGTGCCGCGGCCCTGGAGCCGTTGCTGGCCACCGGTCGCGGCCACACCGGCGTCGCACGGTTGCGTCCCGACCGGGCGCTGATCGCCTTCCCCGAGATTCGCAACCTCGGCTACTTCACCAGCGTGGTGGCCGAACTCGAGGCCGCGGGCGACGGCGGCAACTGGGCCGGACCCGAGGCGCTGCACGGTTTGGATCCCGCCGAAGCGAAAGCCGCGATCGCCGACCGGCTGCACGCACGCATCGCCGCGGTGATGGGCTACGCGGAACGATCGGCCGTCGACGCGGACCTGCCGCTGGTCGAATTGGGGATGGATTCGCTGATGGCCGTGCGCATCCGCAATTCCGCGCGGGCGGATTTCGGCGCGGAGCCGCCGGTGGCGCTACTGCTGCAGGGCGCGACGCTCAACGATCTCACGGCCGAGCTGCTCCGCCAGCTTGGGCTTACCGGTGACGCGCAAGCACACCAGCAAGAAGGTGCTGTTCGCGACCGGGCACAGCAGCGCGCGGCGGCGCGCCAACAAGCCGCACAGCGGCGGAAGCGAGGACGCTAGGAATGAGCACGCCAGAGGCTTACGCAACGGCACCGCCGGACAACGCCATCGCGGTGATCGGCATGGCCGGAAGATTCCCGGGCGCCAACAATGTTGCGGACTTCTGGGACAACCTTCGGCGCGGCGAGGAGTCGATCACCACGCTGTCCGAGGACGACCTGCGCGCTGCCGGCGTCGGCGACGAGGTGCTGGCGAACCCCGGGTATGTACGGCGCGCGCCCCTGATCGACGGTTTCGACGAGTTCGATGCCGAGTTCTTCGGATTCCCACCGCAACTCGCCCGCAAGCTGGATCCGCAACACCGGTTGTTCCTGCAGTGCGCGTGGCATGCGTTCGAGGATGCCGGGTGTGACCCCGCCGAGTTCGACGGCGCGATCGGCGTCTACGGAACCAGCTCCCCCAGCGGTTATCTGATGCACAACCTGGCGTCGCATCACGGCGGCGGCGCCTTCATGGCGACCGGACTCGACTTCGAGCAGTTCAACCTGTTCCTGCAGAACGACAAGGACTTCCTGGCGACGCGGGTATCGCATCAATTCGACCTGCGCGGGCCGAGCATCTCGGTTCAGACCGCGTGCTCGTCGTCACTGGTCGCCATCCACCTGGCCTGCCAGAGCCTGCTGTCCGGGGAATGTGACATGGCCCTGGCCGGCGGGTCATCGCTGGCCATCCCGCATCGTGTCGGTTACTGGAACTCACCGGGAGCGATGGTGTCGGCGGTCGGCCACTGCCGCCCGTTCGACGTGCGCGCCGATGGGACGGTGTTCGGCAGCGGTGCCGCGATCGTGGTTCTCAAGCCACTGCAGGCCGCCATCGATGCCGGGGACCGGATTCACGCGGTCATCCGCGGGTCCGCGATCAACAACGACGGATCCATGAAGATGGGGTACGCGGCGCCGAACCCCGCCGCGCAGGCCGATGTGATCGCCGAAGCCCATGCGGTATCGGGTATCGATGCCTCGACCGTGAGTTACGTCGAGACACACGGAACCGGTACGGCGCTGGGCGATCCGATCGAAGTCCAGGGCCTCAAAGCCGCGTTCGCCGTGTCCGAGACGCCGCGGCCCGGACCGTGTGTGCTGGGGTCGGTCAAATCGAACATCGGCCATCTCGAGGTGGCCGCGGGCGTGGTGAGTCTGGTCAAGGCGATTCTGTGCCTGAAGCACCAGGCGATTCCCGCCACGCTGCACTTCACCAGTCCCAACCCGGAACTGCATCTCGACGAGACTCCGTTCACCGTGCGCAGCGAGTACGGCCCGTGGGAATGGGACGGCGTGCGCCGGGCCGGTGTCAGTTCGTTCGGCGTGGGCGGCACCAACGTGCACGTCGTGGTGGAAGAAGCGCCGCGGGTCCCGGACGCCGCCAAGCCCGACCGTCCCCAGGTGCTGCTGTTGTCCGCACGAACGCCGGCGGCGCTGGAGGAATCGCGTGCCGCCCTGGCCCGGACGTTGGCCGACCCGGACGGACCCGACCTGGCGGACGCTGCTTTCACCCTGTCCGCTCGTCGCAAGCACGGCATCGCCATGGCGGCGGTGGTGCACGATCGCGAGCACGCGGCGAAGGTACTGCAGGCCGCGGAGCACGACAACGTTTTCGTCGGGGAGTCCGTCAGTCACGGCGACACCGACGAATCCACGGCCGACCGGGTCGTTTTCATGTTTCCGGGGCAAGGCGCTCAGCACGTCGGGATGGCCCGGGGTCTGTACGATACCGAGCCGGTTTTCGCCGAACACTTCGACGCCTGCGTGGCGGGATTCAACGACGAGATGGGGATCGACCTGCGTGCCGAGATATTCGGCGACGCCACAACGGATTTGGAGCGCATTGACCGTTCTCAGCCGGCGCTGTTCACGGTGGAGTACGCGTTGGCGAGACTGGTCGAGACCTTTGGTGTGCGAGCCGGCGCGTACCTCGGATACAGCACCGGCGAGTACATCGCGGCCACGCTGGCGGGGGTTTTCGATCTTCCGACGGCGATCAAGACGGTGTCCTTGCGTGCCCGCCTGATGCACGAATCCCCGCCCGGCTCCATGGTCGCCGTGGCGCTGGGGCCCGACGACATCGCCGAATTCCTTACCCCCGGGGTCGATCTGTCCGCGGTCAACGATCCCGGCAACTGCGTCGTCGCCGGACCGAACGACCAGATTCGCGCGTTCACCGGGCGGCTGCGCGAACGCGGCATCAACGCTCGACGGGTCCGCGCGACGCACGCATTCCATTCCAGCGCAATGAATTCCATGGCAGCGCAGTTCCAGGAGTTCCTCTGCGGTGTCGAGCTGCACCGGCCGAACACGCCGCTGCTGTCCAACCTGACCGGAACCTGGATGACCGACGAGCAGGCCACCGACCCGGCCAGCTGGGCGCGCCAGATCAGCGCGACCATCAAGTTCGCCGACGAACTCGACGTGTTGCTGAGCGATGCCGACCGGGTCCTGGTCGAAATGGGCCCGGGCGGCAGCCTGACCGGATCGGCGATCCGGCACTCCAAGTGGTCGGGCAAGCACCGCGCCGTGCGGCTGATGCGCCACCCCGTGCAGAACACCGACGACCGGGACGCCTTCTTGCTCGGCCTCGGCCAGCTATGGGCGGCCGACGTGGCCGTGGACTGGTCGCCGGTCACCGGATCAACCAACAGCATCGTCAGCCTGCCCGGTTATCCCTTTGCACGCGAGCGGCATTGGGTTGACCCCAAGCCCATCGTGTGGACCGGCGCGGCCGCGGAGGTCAACGGCTCGTCCACCAACGGCGTCGCCGTCGCCGCGGCACCGGTCAACGGTCAATCGGCCACCGAGGCGACGTTGCATCGCATCTGGATGCAGTGCCTGGGCGTCACCTCCCTGGACCGCAACGCCAATTTCTTTGACCTCGGTGGAGACTCGCTGATCGCGATCGGCATCTCGACGAGTGCCAACAATTCCGGCTTGGTCGTCACCCCGCAGCATCTCTACGAACACCCGACCCTGGCCAGCCTGGCCGCTGCCGTCGACGCCGAGTTCACCGGGGCCGGGCTGACGCAACCACCGGACGCCGACGCGTATTCACCGGTGCCCGCCAATATCGCCGGTTTCCTGGAACACGGTGTGCGAGAAGCCGGTCGCTGGCGCGTCCCGCTGATCTTCTCACTCGCGCCCAGCGTCACGATCGACGACGTCCGCGCCGTGCTGACCGCGTTGGCCAATCACCATGACGCGTTGCGCCTCGAGCTCGTCGACCGAGCGGGCACCTGGGAGCAGCACATCGCCGCGCCACAGGAATTCGGCCGCCTGTCGTCGCGGACGCTGCCCGCCGGGGTGGCCGACGAGCGGGCCGCGGTGCGCGACGTGGTGGCCGAACTGGTGGCCCAGGACGACCTGACCGCGTTGTTCACCGCGACCCATATCACCGGTGGCGCCGCCGGTTCCTACCTGGTGTTGTCCGCCCACGAGATGATCGCGGACATCGCCTCGCGCGAAATCCTGCTGACCGATCTGTTCACCGCCTTGTCCCAACACCTTGCGGGCGAAGAGATCCTGCTGCCCCCGACCGCCGCCGGGTGGCGCGATTGGTCGCTGCGCACCGGGGCCCTGGCAACGCATCCGGCCGTCGTGGACACCCGCGACTTCTGGCTGCAGACCCTGACCACGGCGACGGTCCACCTGGGCGATCCCGCAATCACCGACCCGCCGAGCGCCGGCGACCTGCTGAGGCTGCCGTCGGCGCTGGACGTCGCGGAAACAGCCGAAGTCGACGACGCCCGCCGCAGGCTCGGCGTGTCGATCGAGGAGGTTCTGCTGGCGGCGTTGAGCGCAACGATCGCCCAAACCGTCGGCGAGGGTGCGGTTTCGGTCGACTTGGAGGGCACCGGCCGTTCGGTGCTGAGGCCGGACGTCGATCTGCGCCGCACCATCGGCCGGTTCACGACGATCTATCCGGCCGCGCTGCGATGCACGAAGGCCGCGGCTGCGACCGAGCTGCTGGCAGGCGTGAGCGACACCCTGAAATCCGTGCCGCACTTCGGCGTCGGCTACGGACTGCTTCGCTACGTGTATGCGCCCACCGCCCGGACGCTGGCCGCCGCCGGCGCCTCCGACATCCACCTGCGCTACGTCGGCACGGTCCCGGAGCCGCCGCCATTGGACGCGCCGGTGCAGTTCGATTCCGACGCGGCGCTGCCGGTGCGCGATCCGATTCCTGGGCTGGGCCATGCGGTCGAACTTCGTGTGTACCGCTATTCCGGCGCGCTGCATCTGGATTGGTGGTACGACGCGCGCCGCGTCGCACTGCAGCGGGCGCAAGCGCTGGTCGAACGTTTCCCCATCGCAGTGCGGGCCTTGATCTCCGAGGCTGTCGATGCCATCCCCGACGATGGCGATACGGGCTCGGCACCGGTGGAGCTGGCGCTGGTGGACTTGTCGTCGTTCGACTGAGGGGGGCTCGATGAACAACGCAGAGCGTGACTTCGACAAGGCCGTCGTCGTCGACAAAGTGCGCAAGACCTTCGGTGATTTCGTGGCCTTGCATGAGGTCAGCTTCGAAGTCGGCCGTGGTGAGGTGCTCGGCCTGCTCGGCCCGAACGGGGCCGGCAAGACCACGCTGGTCGACATCTTGTCGACGCTGAGCCGCCCGGACGAGGGCCGCGCGCTGGTCGCCAGCTACGACGTAGTGTCCGAGCCGGCCGGTGTGCGCCGGTCGATCATGCTGACCGGACAGCAGGTGGCGATCGACGACACGCTGACCGGCCTGGAAAACCTTTTCATGTTCGGTCGCCTCTACGGGTTGAAAAAGGCGGCCGCGCGCAGCCGCGCGAAGGAACTGATCGAGGAATTCGATCTGGTATACGCCGCCGATCGGCGCGTGAAGACATACTCGGGCGGGATGCGGCGACGGATCGACATTGCCTGCGGCCTGGTGGTCCCGCCACAGGTGGTCTTCTTGGACGAGCCGACCACCGGCTTGGATCCCCGTAGCAGGCAAGGCATTTGGGATCTAGTCAGCAATTTCAAGGACCGCGGCATCGCCACGCTGTTGACCACACAATATCTCGAGGAAGCCGACGCGCTGGCCGACCGGATCATCGTCATCGACCACGGACGGATCATCGCCGAGGGAACGGCCGACGAGCTCAAGGCACGCACGGGCGGCAGCTACCTGGAGGTCGTTCCGCGCGACTTGCACGATCTGGCGGTGATCGCCGAGATCCTGGGCTCGCTGTTGACGGAGGAGAATCGGGCCGCGCTGACAACCGATTCCGACCGCATCGCCATGCCGGCCCCCGACGGCGCCAACACGCTCCTCGAGGCCGTGGGACGGCTCGCCGCCGCCGACATCGCCGTTGCCGACGTTGCGCTGCGCCGCCCGTCGCTGGACGACGTATTCCTGGCGTTGACAAAGGATCCCGCGACATCCGTTGCCGAGGCGATCGGGTGACCGCCGCCGGCTTCGCGGGATCCCAGGCGCGACCCCACCCCTCGATGCGGGCCCAGTGGTGGGTGCTCACCACTCGCTTCATCGCGCCCACCGTGCGCAACGGTGAGCTCGCAATCACGATCGCGGTCTCGGTGGTGTTCACCGCGGGCTTCTACATCCCGCTGCACCAGATCATGGGCAACGTCACCAGGGGTGTGGCCAGTAGCTACGCGCAGTACTTGATGCCGCTGATCGCCTTGGAGGCCATCACTTTTGCCGCGATGTCGACGGCGTTTCGGGCCGCGACGGATTCGGTGCAGGGCGTCAACCGCCGGTTCCGGTCCATGCCGATCCCACCGTTCACCCCGGTGGCCGCCCGCATCTCCGCCGCGCTGTACCGGTGCACGGTGTCTCTGACGGTGGCCCTGATCTGCGGCTATACCATAGGATTTCGTTTTCGCGGCTCGGCCGTCGACACCGTTGCCTTCTGCGTGTTGGTACTCGTGTTCGGGGCGGTGCTGTCATTCGCGGCGGACCTGTTGGGCACCGGATCCCGCAATCCCGAGGCGATGGCTCCCATGCTGACGTTGCCGCCGTTGATCTTTGGGTTGCTGTCGGTCGGTGTTCAACCGGTCGAGCAGTTCCCCCGCTGGGTCCAGCCCTTCGTTCGCAACCAGCCGATCTCCGCGCTGGTCGACAGTCTGCATGCCGCGGCCGCCGACGTCGCACCGTTCCACACATCGTTGACCTGGTCCGTGCTGGCGCCGACGCTGGTGTGGTTGTGCGGATTGGCCGCGCTGCTGGTCCCGGTATCGGTCATCGTTTTGGCGAAGCGGGCATGATGACTCTGGTATACGAGGAAACCGCGCGCCGCGCCGCCGCGCCGCGGGTGCGCGAGAATTCGGCGCGACTGCTGATCCCGCAAACCCTGGTGCAGACCCGGCGGATACTCACCAAGTGGTCACGTGACATCACCGCGATCATCATGGTCACGGTGTTGCCCGTGCTGTTCCTGATCACCATGAATATTGTTCTGGGCCATGCCGTTACCCAGGTCGCCGGGTACGACGCGCTGTTCAACACGGTTCCGATGAACGTGCTCGCCGCGGCGGTCAACGGATCGGCCGTCGGTGCGATCGGCCTCATCGTCGAGCGCGACGAGGGCCTGTTGCGCCGGCTGTGGGTGGTGCCCGTACACCGGGCGTCGGGCGTCTGTTCGCGGATCGTCGCCGAGATGGCCCGGATCGTCGTCACGACGGGGATCGTGCTGGTCGCGGGGATGGTGCTGGGTTTCCGCTTCAAACAGGGCATCCTGCCCACCCTGGTGTGGCTGAGCGTCCCGGTGCTGTTCGGACTCGCCTTCGCGACCCTGATCACCACGATCGCCTGGTATGCGTCGAAGAACTTTCTCCTCGAGGCGATTACGCTGGTGCACCTACTCGCGATCCTCTTCTCGACCGGGTTCCTGCCGGTGGACCAATTTCCCAAGTGGATCCAGCCGGTGGTTGCCCACCAGCCGATCAGCTGCGCGATCGACACGATGCGCGCGCTGGCGCTGGGCGGGCCGGTGCGCTCGCCGATGATCGAGACATTGCTGTGGGTCACCGGCATCACCGCGGTCTGCATCGGACCAACGCTGGTGGGTTATCGACGGGCCAGCACACGCAGATAGGGGAAGTCAGCAGTGTTTTCCGGATCCGTGATCCGCAAGCTCGCGCACAGCGAAGAAGTGTTCGCGGCCAATGAGACCTTTTTCGGGCTGAAGATACACATCACCGGTGACGTCGATATCGACGCAATGGCAGACGCTTTCGATGCGCTTCTGCAGATGTACCCCATCTGGGCCGGCCACCTCGAGCAGGCCGACGACGGCCGGCATCAGATCGTCGCCGAAGACGTCATGCATCCGGGGCTGTGGATCGTCGATGAGCACACGTCGGAGGCCGCGATCGCCGGCATGCGCCTGGATCAGAACCAATCCCTGCTGAATCTTCGGTTGCAGATCAACAGCGAACAAAGCGAACTGACGTTGTATGCACACCACGCGCTGGCCGACGGGCACCATGTCTTCGGCCTGTTTGAAGAGCTGCTGTCCCGCTATACCAACGTGGTGGAAACCGGCGATGCCGGTCCGGTGACCCCGCAACCCGCTCCCGAATCGCTCGAGGCGCTGCTCGAACAGCGCGGCGTCGCCAAGCAGGAGCGTTCGGGGCTGGAACGGCTTTTCCCGGCGGCCTTCGCCTACGACCTGCCCGCCGTCGAGAAGCCGGCCATAGTGACGAATTCCGATCTGATGCAACATATTCCGGTGGCACGAGTCCGCTTCACCGAGCAGGAGACATCGGCGTTGGTGGAATTGGGCCGGGCCAATGCGCTCAGCCTCAACTCCCTGGTGGCCGCGGCGCTGCTGCTGGCCGAATGGGAACTCCGCAACACCCCGCACGTTCCGATTCCGTACTTCTATCCGGTCGACCTGCGCTATCACCTCACCCCCCCGGTCGGTGCAACCGATGCCACGATGCCGCTGGGGTTGGCGAGCTATCTGGCCGAAATCGGGCCCGACACCGATCTCGTCGGCTTGGCCGGGGGCATCGTGGAGGCGTTTCGCGCCGACCTGTCCGAAGGCCTGATCCAGCAGTCCTCGCTGCACTTCAGCCTCCAGTACGAAGGCAGCCTGCCCGGACTCCCCCCGTTCGTGATGTGCACCGACGTCGGCTCGATCCCCGGCCTGCGCACGCCCGAAGGCGTCGAAATCACCGACGTGGGCGGCGAATTCCACTTCGCGGCCCACGCACCGGTCGATCTCTACAGTTGCTGGACCTTCGCGGGTCAGCTGTACATCGAGCGCCACTCCAACCTGCCCGGCCACGAGGAGTCGCTGAAGCAAGTCCATGCCCTGTTGTGCGCAGCACCCGCCGAGGACAGCTGGATGGTGGAGTGACCACCGAGCGTGAGTTCGACATCGTCTTGTACGGGGCCACCGGCTTTTCCGGCACGCTGACCGCGGAATACCTCGCCCGGTGCGGGTCTGCGGCACGCGTCGCCCTGGCCGGCCGGAGCAGTGAACGCCTGCGGGCCGTGCGGCAGACACTGGGCCCCGCGGCGGCGGATTGGCCGGTGATCGTCGCCGACGCGGCGCAACCGCCGACGCTGGCCGCGATGGCGTCCCGAACCCGGGTGGTGCTGACGACCGTCGGGCCCTACGCGCAATACGGCCTGCCACTGGTGGCCGCCTGCGCTGCGGCCGCAACGGACTACGCCGACCTGACCGGCGAGTTGATGTTCGCCCGCAACGCCATCGACCAATACCACAAGCAGGCCGTCGACACCGGCGCCCGGATCGTGCTGTCGTGCGGATTCGACTCCATCCCTTCGGATCTCAACGTCTACCAGCTGTACCGACAGGCACGCGAAGACGGGGCCGGCCAGCTCTGCGACACGATGCTGGTGCTGCGGGCGTTTCGGCAAACCGGGGCCTCCGGCGGAACCCTCGCATCGTATTTCGATGCGATGCGCACAGCGTCTGCCGACGCGCAAGCGCGCCGACTCGTCGAGGATCCTTACACGCTGACCACCGACCGCGGGGCCGAACCCGAACTCGGTCCGCAGCCCGACTTTTCGTGGCATCGGGGCCGCGACGTCGCACCCGAACTAGCCGAGTTCTCGCTTGGAGGGTTCTTTCAAGGCCCCTACAACGACCGAATAGTGCGACGCAGCAATGCATTACAAGAATGGACGTATGGCCGGCGGTTCCGCTATTCGGAAACGATGAGTCTGGGAAGATCGTTTGTGGCTCCGCTCGCCGCCAGGACCGTCACGGCTGCCCTGGCGGGCGGCTTCCGGTTGGCGAATCGGCATTCGCACCGATTGCCGCGGCGATGGGTCCAGCGGCTGCTGCCCAAGCCGGGCGCCGGTCCGAGTGACGCTTCGCAGCAACGTGGTCACTTCAGGATGCAGACCTACACCACCACCACGACCGGGGCCCGCTACCTGGCGACGTACGCACAGAACTGCGACGCGTACCACGCGACCTCGGTCATGCTCGGCGAGAGCGGCCTGGCGCTCGCGCTCGATCGCGATCGCCTGTCCGGTCTATCCGGTGTGCTCACCCCCGCCGCGGCGATGGGCGACGCACTGATGGCGCGGCTGCCGGCCGCCGGGGTGACCCTGACCACCACCCGGTTAGCCTGAACCGCTATGGAGCTTCTCGGCGCCGACCCCGTCTTGGCGGTACACGATTTGGCCCGAGCAGCCCGCCAACGACCGAACCATGGGGCAGACGAGAGATGGGCTTGAGATCGCCGGAAGGACAACGCTTTATGTTGTCGGGGCCCCGGTAGCCGCCGGTGTTGCCACCTCCGCCACCAGCGTCTCGGCCAGATGGACGCTCAATGCCTGGGCGGTGTTGTGGGTGGCGATGGCCTTCGGCGTGACACGGATACCGATCTCGGCTTCGATGCGGGTCCGCAGCTCCAGATTGCCCAATGAGTCCAGTCCGTGTTCGACGAACGGGCGGTCCGGATCGACGGTGCGACGCAGGATCAGACCGGTCTGCTCGGTGATCAGACGCCGAAGCCGGGTGGGCCATTCGTCCCGCGGTAGCGATCGAAGTTCGGTGCGCAGCGTGGTCTCGCCGACCTGGTGCGGTCCCGCGTGCCGGAAGGCTTCGGCGAACGGACGGCGCGCCACCAACTCGGCCGGCCACGACGACCCGGTCATCGGGACGTAGCCGGTGTAGCCGCGGTTATAGCGCAGCAGTTCGGTAAACGCCTGCGCGCCTTCGTCGGGGGTGATCATCGTGGTACGTCCGCCGTCGGCCAGGTGCTTGGCGCGCCCGACCTCGCCCCACGCCCCCCATGCGATAGCCAACGACGGCAGGCCCTGGCGGCGCCGCCACAACGTGAAGGCATCCACCCAGCTGTTGGCTGCCGCGTAGGCACCCTGTCCTGGCGTGCCCAGTAGTGCCGCCGCGGAGGAGAAACAGCAGAACCAGTCCAGTGGCTGGCCCAGCGTGGCGCGGTGCAGGTTCCATGCGCCGTAAACCTTTGGCGCCCAGTCACGATCGATCACCTCGTCGGTGATGTTGGCCAACGTGGCGTCGACCACCACAGCCGCGGCATGCAGCACCCCGCGCAGCGGAAGCCCGGTGGCCGTGGCCGCGGCCACCACCCGGTCCGCGGTATCGGCCTCGGCCATGTTGCCGGACTCCACGACGACGTCGACCCCGCCGGCCCGGATCCGATCGATGGCCTGGCGCGCCTTGGGAGTTGGATTGGCCCGGGCGGTCAGCACGATCCGGCCGCAGCCCGCCTTGCCCATCTCGGCCGCCAGGAACAGCCCGAGCCCGCCCAGCCCGCCGGTGATGATGTAGGCACCGTCGCCGCGGAAAACGGTGGCCCGCTCCGGGGGCACCAGCACTGTGCTGTGTCCCTCCCGCGGTACGGACAGCACGAGTTTGCCGTTGTGTTCGGCCGCACCCATCACCCGAATTGCCTTGGCCGCCTGGTCAAGTGGATAGATTGTGTGCTCGAGCGGCGGCAGCTCACCCGCTCCGACGAGCCGGTAGACCGTGCTCAGCAGATCTCCTACCTGCCGGGGCTGGCTGGCCGCCATCAGCGCGAGGTCGAGGTAGTGGAACGTGAGGTTGCGGCGGAACGGATATTGACCCAGCCGGGTATCACCGTAAACGTCGCGCTTACCGATCTCGACGAATCGTCCACCGATGGCCAGCAGCTCGAAGCCCGCGCGCTGGGCGGCGCCGGTGACCGAGTTGAGCACGACGTCGACGCCGTACCCGTCGGTGTCGCGGCGAATCAGATCGGCGAATTCGGTGCTGCGCGAATCGTAAACGTGCTCGATGCCCATGTCGTGCAGCAGCGCACGCCGCTGCGGGCTGCCCGCCGTGGCAAAAATCTCCGCCCCAACCGACCGGGCTATCGCGATTGCGGCCCGCCCCACTCCGCCGGTTGCCGAGTGAATCAGCACCCGCTCCCCCGGCTTGATCCTGGCCAGGTCCCGCAGGCCGTACCAGGCGGTGGCGTACGCGGTCGTGGCCGCGACCGCCTGCTCGGCATCCAGGCCAGTCGGAAGCGTCACGGCAAGTTTGGCGTCGCAGGTGACAAACGTTGCCCAACAGCCGTTTTCGGATACGCCGCCGACCCGGTCACCGACCTGATGGTCGGTGACATCCGGCCCGACCGCGGTCACCACGCCCGCGAAATCCATACCGAGGCGTGGTTGACGCCCGTCGACGCTGGGGAATCGGCCCATGGCGATGAGCACATCGGCGAAGTTGAGGCTGGACGCGGTGACCGCGACCTCGATCTGGCCCGGCCCCGGTGCGGTGCGGTCGAACGCAACGAGTTCCAGACCCTCCAGGTCCCCCGGCGTGCGAATCTCCACGCGCATGCCGTCGAGCTGATGGTTCGCGACGGCGGTCTGCCGATCGTCGGGGCGAAGCGGGGCGGGCCGTAGCCGCGCGGCATAGAACTGCGCGGCGCGCCAGGCGGTTTCGTCCTCGTCCGATCCGGACAGCAGTTGACGCACCAACTGCGCGGCGTCGGTCTCCTGGTCGATATCGATCTGGATCGCCCGCGGTTCGGCGTCTTCGGCGGAAATCACCCGCATCAGGCCACGCAGGCCCGCCTGGTCCAGGTCGGGCTGGTCATCGGGCAACACGGTCTGGGCGTTGCGGGTCACGACGTACAACCGGGGCGGCGCCCCGGCGCCCTCGTCCAGCGAGCGGGCGATCCGCACCAGAGCCCGCACCTGCTCGCAGCCGCGGGCCGGGGACTGCTCATCGAAGGCGGCGGCCGGTGGCCCGGCCAGCACCACCACACCGGTGACATCGCTGGACGGCGAGCCGAGCTGTCCAGCGATCTCGCATTGGGCGCCTTCGCTTTTCAGCGCCTCGGCGAGCGGGGCGGACAGCGGATCGTCGTCATCGGCCAGCAACAGCCAGCTCCCGGCATCGGCGCTCTGGCCGACGGGCAGCTCGCGCGGTTCCCATTCGACCGCCAGCAGGCGCTCGGCTAACAATTGTTGGCGCGCAACGCTTTCGGAGACGTCGCTGCCCACTCGCAGCCCCCGCACGACCAGCAGCACGGTTCCGTTCTCGTCGAACACGTCGAGATCGGCTTCCATCCCGATCTGGTTCGCCTGGGTCACCCGGCTCAGGCAGTAACGAGCGTCCTGCAGCGATCCGTAACTGCGCAGCCGACGGACCCCCAACGGCAACAGCAGGCTGCCCTCGGCGATATCGCCGCTGCGTGGATGAGCCGCGATCGACTGGAAGCAGGCATCGAGCAGCGCGGGATGGGCACGAAACGCGCTGCGCTGCAGGCTAACGTGCGGTGAGCCCGCGACTTCGGCCAGCACTGTGCCGGTTGCCGCGTTGCCGGTGCGTACGGCCGCCAGGCCGGCGAACGCGGGGCCGAACCGGACCCCGCGGTCGTCGAACCATTCCCGCAGCGACGTCCCGTCGATCCGGTTCGGGTGGGCGGCGAGCAGCGCCGCGACGTCGTGCACGGGTGGTTGGCCCAGCTCGTCGATGGCCTGCAAGGTTGCCGCGGCCCGCCGCGTGTACTCGCCCTCCTCGTCGGTTTGCACCTCGAAGGCCACCACCCCGGGCGACTGGACCGCCGCGTCGGCGCTCAGCGCCGTCTCACCGTCGAGCAACAGCATCCGTTCGAACCGGATGTCGCGTACCTCCGACGCGTCACCCAGCGTCGCGCGCGCCGCCGCGAGCGCCATCTCGCAGTAGGCGGCTCCCGGCAGAGCCGCAACGCCGTGCACCTGGTGGTCTGCCAGCCACGGCTGTGCCGTGGTGCCGACTTCGCCCTGCCAGACATGACGCTCGGGCTCTTCGAGTAGCCGCACGTGGGCGCCCAACAAGGGATGCACGGAAACGGTTCGGCCACCGGCTGCCTCGGAGTCGCGGGTCGGCAGCTGCGCATGATGCTCGGCGACGCCGAGCCAGTGGCGGGTGTGGTGCCAGGGCGCCGACGGCAGAGCCGGGTGCGGTTCGGGCGGGTGCGGGGTCTGGGGCGGATGACCGGTGTGGCTCGCGTTCAGGTTGGTGTGGAACGTGAGGGTGTCGTCGGTGTCGCGCTGCAGGGTGCTGACGACCCGGTACTCCCCGGCGCCAAGGGTGTCGTTGATGGCGTGGGCGAGCAACGGGTGTGGGCTGATCTCGATGAAGGTGGCATGGGCCCCACCGGCTTGGCTAGCAGCATGAGCAATGGCCTGGCTGAACCGAACCGGGTTGCGCAGGTTGGCCACCCAGTGGTCGGCGTCAAAAGCCGGCGTGTCGTCGCCGGGGCCGGCCGTCGTGCTGATCACCGGGATGGCCGGCGTATCCGGGTCTAAATCGGCTAGCTCAGAACGCAATTCGGCCAGGATCGGCTCGATGATGCGGTGATGGCTGGCCACGTCGACCTCGATGCGCCGGGCCAGCCGATCGGTGTCGGCCACAACGGCCATCACTGCGTCGACGTGATCGGGCGGGCCGGCGATCACCGTCTGACTGGGCGAGGCGTACACGGCGAGGCTCACCTGCGGGTAATCGGCGAGCAGCGCCTCGGTGGTCGCGGCGTCGGACTCCACCAACGCCATCGCCCCCTGGCCGGACAGCCGCGACATCAGTCGCGACCGGGTGGCGATCACCCGCAATCCATCGGCAACATTCAGCGCGCCGGCGACCACCGCCGCGGTGACCTCGCCCATCGAATGCCCGATCACCGCGTCCGGCTCGACGCCGTAGGAGCGCCACAACGCCGTCAGCGCCAGCTGCACGCCCACCAGCAGCGGCTGAATCCGCTCGATACCGGTGACCGGCTCGCCGTCGGCCAGCACCCGCTGCAGCGAAAACCCGGCGTGTGCGACGAATATCGGTTCCAACTCGGCGATCGCCGCGGCGAACACCGGTTCGTCGGCCAGCAGCTGGCGGCCCATCCCCGCCCACTGGGAGCCCTGCCCGGAATACACGAACACCGTGCCGGGCCGCGACGTTGTCTGCTGTGGGGCCACCACACCGTCGGCCGGCGTGCCGTCGGCCAGTGCGCGCAATCCGACAATCGCATGCTTGCGATCGCGCGCGCACACGGTGCCGAACACGGGGTGCCGGGACCGGTGGTGATTGAGCGTGTGCGCGACATCGGGCAATGCCACATCCGCGCCGTCACCGTCCATCCAGTCTGCCAACGCCGACGCCAGCGAACTGACGCGCTCGGTGGTCTTGCCCGACAGCACCAGCGTGCTCACGGCCGGAACCGGTTGGGATGCAATGGGACCCGTCTCGGGAGCCTGTTCGATCACTACGTGGGCATTGGTGCCGCCGAAGCCGAAGGACGACACCCCCGCCCGTCGCGGCAGCCCGGTGTCGGGCCAATCAGTAGGCTCGGCAACGACTTTCAGCCGCATCTGGTCGAACGGAATGTGCGGGTTCGGGGTCTGGTAGTTCAGGTTCGGCGGGATATGCCCGCGGTGTACCGCCAGCACCGCCTTGATCAGGCCGGCGATTCCGGCCGCGCCCTCCAGGTGGCCAATGTTCGATTTGACGGCGCCGATCAGCAGCGGACCGTCTTCGGGGCGCCCGCGGCCCAGCACCGTACCCAGTGCGCGCGCCTCGATGGGATCGCCCAAAAGCGTTCCGGTTCCGTGGGTCTCGACGTAATCGACCTGATGCGGAGCGACGCCGGCGTTGGCACACGCCGCGCGTAGCACCGCCATCTGTGCAGCCGGGTTCGGTGCCATCAGCCCATTCGATCGGCCGTCCTGATTGACGGCCGATCCACGCAGCACCGCCAGCACCCGATCACCGTCGCGCACAGCGTCGCTGACTCGCTTGAGTATCACCGCGCCGCACCCTTCGCCGCGGACGAATCCATTCGCGTCGGCATCGAAGGATTTACACTGCCCGGTCGGTGACAACGCTTCGGCCCCGTCGAAGCTGCGGAAGATGGCCGGCGACAACAGCAGGTTCACTCCCGCGGCGATGGCCAGATCGCAATCCCCGGTGCGCAGGCTCTGGCATCCCAGGTGCACGGCCACCAGCGACGACGAACAGGCCGTGTCCACCGACACCGAGGGGCCGCGAAGATCCAGAACATACGACAGCCGGTTGGCGATGATGCTCAGCGCGCCGCCGATGTTGCTCCACGCGTCGACCCGGGACAGATCCGTTCCGGCCAGGTACCCGTAGTCGGTCGCACACGCGCCGGCGAAGACCCCGGTCTGGGAACGACGCAGTGATTCCGCGGGAATCCCGGCATGCTCCAACGCTTCCCAGGCCACTTCCAGCAATAGCCGCTGCTGCGGGTCCATCGCGGTCGCTTCCCGCGGGGAGATCTCGAAGAACTCGGCGTCGAAACCTTCGACGTCGCTCAACACCGAAGCCCACCGGGTGGTACCGGCCAGCACCTTCGTGATCTCCGGTGAGCCGTCGTCGAACGCCAGCCATCGGTCCGCGGGCACCTCGGTTACCGACGAACGCCCCTCACACAGGAACCGCCAGTACGCTTCCGGTCCGGAAATGTCACCGGGAAAACGGCATCCCACTCCGATCACGGCAACCGGCTCGTCGGCCCAACCACGCTCCGAATCGGCCGGCGCCTCGGACTCCGACTCGGGCGTGGTCAGAAACCGCACCAATTCGTTGATCGTGGGGTGCTGCCAGAAGTCCAACGGCGAGACCGACCGGCCGACCAGTGTCGCCAACTCGCCCGAGAGTACGACCGCGTCGCGCGAGCCCACTCCCAAGTCGTTGAACGCCACATCGAGGCCGACCTCTCCACGATCACAACCGATCTCGCTGACGAGATAGTCGATCAACCAGCGCTCGAGCCCCCCGGCCGCATCAGGACCGGCCGACGTCACGCCGAAACGTCCAAACGTTCAAACTCCTCGAGCCGGTAGGACTCGACGCACGTCGACCGGCGCACCTTGCCGCTCGTCGTGAGTGGAAGCGAACCCGGCGCCACCAGCACGAGATCGGCGATACGCACACCGTGCGCACTCGAAATCGCCGCGGCGACATCGCGCCTGATCGAGCGGAGCTTCTGTTGAGCGTCCTCGTCGGAGCCGGCCTTGTTCTTGACCTCGGCGATGGCGACAAGCTGCTCGCTGGTGTCGTTGGCAACCGAAATCGCCGCCACCCGGCCCTTGGTGATCTGCCCGATCGTCGATTCGATGTCGTCCGGGTAGTGGTTACGGCCGTCCACGATGAGCAGATCCTTCAGCCGGCCCATGATGAACAGTTCGCCGTCGGAGATGAACCCCAGGTCGCCGGTCCGCAGCCAGGGCCCCTCGGGTGTGCCCGCGGAGGGGTGGGTGATCCGGGCACCGAACGTGCGCTTGGTCCGCTCCGGGTTGCGCCAGTACCCGTTGCCGATGTTGCGGCCGTGCGCCCAGATCTCTCCGATGACGCCGGGCGCCGTCTCGGTCTTGGTGTCGGGGTTGACGATTCGCACCAGCGGCGACTTCATGGCGCCGTAGCTGATCAGATCGCTGCCGCCCTCCGCCTCGGTGCAGGGCGTGGCCTGACCCCCCGACAGCTGCTCGTACTGAAAGCGCACTGATTTGGGCGCCTGTCCCGTCTTCGCACTGGCGACGTACAGCGTCGCCTCGGCCAGGCCATAGGACGGCCGGATGGCCGGCTCGGGGAGGCCATATTGGGAGAACCGCTCCATGAAGCGGGTGATCGATGCCGGCTGCACGCGTTCACTGCCATTGGCCAGGCCCACCACGCCGCTCAGGTCGAGCCCGGCCATGTCGTCGTCCGAAATCCGGCGCACCGCCAGATCGAAGGCGAAGTTCGGTCCGCCGGAGAACGGCCGGGGGTTGCTCGCCAGCAGCCGCATCCAGCGGGCCGGCTCGATCAGGAACGCGATCGGACTGGTCAGCACCGCGGGCAGGCCCCACACGATGGGGTAGCAGATTCCCTGGATGAGCCCCATGTCGTGGTAGAAGGGCAGCCACGACACCAGCGTTTCGGGCGGCCCGGAAACGTCGAACAGGCCCGACTCGAGCTGCTGGCAATTCGTCACCACGTTCTCGTGGGTGATTACGACACCGGCGGGCTGGCCCGTCGACCCCGACGTGTACTGCAGATACGCTTCCTTCGGATGCTCGTATTCCGCCGTCAATTCCCCGGCGGAGTAATAGTCGAGAGAGTCAATTTCAAGGACCGTCGGCGCGACCGATCCGCCGTGCGATTCCGCATACTTGACGACCCCATCAACGGCGGCGGACGTCGTGATAATGGCGGCGGGAGTGCAATCCTGTAGTGCCGACGAAATGCGGCTGTCGTGGGCGCCGAATTGCGGGACCGACAGCGGAACCGCGATGAAACCCGCCTCTAACGCCCCGAGAAAACCGACGACGTAGTCGAGACTCTGCGGGGCCAATATCGCCACTCGATCGCCGGTCGTCCCGCAACGCCGCAGCTCCGCGGCAACGGTCAATGCGCGTCGGCGCAGCTGCGACCAGGTCAGGCTCTCTGCGAAGCCTTTGGGATCGACGTCGTAGTCGATGAACGTGAATGCCGTGTCATTGGGTTGCCGGCACGCATTGTCGCTCAGCACTGCGGGGATGGAGGACTCGATAACGGACATAACGCTACCCTTCTGATTCTTCAAAATATCGGTGCGCATCACGTCCCCCACGGGATGCAGCGGCTTGGTTTTTCGCGGCACCACCCCATGCCACTAACCGATAGGAACTTCTATCTGTGCAGCACCACCCTGGATGAGAAGACTTCAAAGGTGAGGCGGGTGTCCGCGGGTTCATCGGCGGCGGCTACTCCAGTGCGTGAGCACATGGCTTTCGCGACCGTGCCGACTTGCACTCCGACGATCGGCTCCACCCTCTGTGCGACGAAGTGTACCGCCGCGCGGTTCAGCGACGATCCAGCCTGCCCGCGCTTTTCCGGCGCCCGGTGTGGCGCCGTGGTCGCGCTGAGCCGACATGAGCGAGCGCCCGCGGTCATCACCACCTCCACGCGAGGAACCTACCCGTTCTCTCGCGGCCACGTTGGCGAATCGGCGATATCGTTGACCAGCCAATATCGCCGGGCGACCGGCACGCTGGTCCCACAAATAGCCGCTGCACGGCGCCGGCGCATACGCGATGATCGACACCGAGGAGAGCACCGAAGAGAGGAAGCGGCCCATGACAGGCAAGGCGCTGGCAGCAATCGAGCATGCCCTGGCGCTGGCCGGGTCGATGACCTGGGAAATCTTATGGGCGCTGATTCTCGGCTTCGTGCTGTCCGCGGTGGTGCAGGCGGTGGTGCGGCGCTCGACGATCGTGGCGCTGCTGGGCGACGATCGTCCGCGCACCCTGGCGGTAGCGGCCGGCCTCGGGGCGGCATCGTCGTCGTGCTCGTATGCGGCGGTCGCCCTGGCCCGGTCGTTGTTTCGCAAGGGTGCGCATTTCACCGCGGCCATGGCGTTCGAGATCGGCTCCACCAACCTGGTCGTCGAGTTGGGCATCATCCTGGCGCTGCTGATGGGCTGGCAGTTCGCCGCCGCCGAGTTCGTCGGCGGCCCGCTGATGATCATCATCCTGGCCGTCTTGTTCCGGCTGTTCGTCCGGTCCCGCCTCGTCGACGCCGCGCGCGAGCAGGCCGACCGGGGCATCGCCGGATCGATGGAAGGACATGCCGCCATGGACATGTCCGTCAAGAGGGACGGTTCATTTGCCCAGCGCCTGCTTTCCGCAGAAGGCTTCACGTCGGTGTCGCACGTGTTTGTCATGGAATGGCTGGCGATCCTGCGGGACCTGGTGCTGGGCCTGTTGATCGCCGGCGCCATCGCGGCGTGGGTGCCCGAAACCTTCTGGCGGGGTTTCTTCTTGGCTGACGACCCCGGCTGGGCCGCGGTGTGGGGCCCGATCGTCGGGCCGATCGTGGCGATGGTGTCCTTCGTGTGCTCGATCGGCAACGTGCCGTTGGCAGCGGTGCTGTGGAACGGCGGCATCAGCTTCGGCGGCGTCATCGCCTTCATCTACGCCGACCTGTTGATCCTGCCGATCTTGAACATCTACCGGAAGTACTACGGCACCGCGATGATGCTGACCTTGCTCGGCACCTTCTACGCCTCAATGGTCGGGGCCGGGTATCTCGTCGAATTACTGTTCGGCACAACGAATCTCATTCCGGCCGGGCGCACCGCCACGGTGATGGAAGCGTCGATCTCGTGGAACTACACCAGCTGGCTCAACATCGTCTTTCTCGTCGTCGCAGCGGTGCTGATCGTCCGGTTCGTCACGTCCGGAGGAATGCCGATGGTACGGATGATGGGCGGCTCCCCGGAAGCGGCCGACGGTCACCATCACTGACGCGCCAGTGCCGCCGTCCATTGTTCGGTGCTGATCATGTCGCGCCAATTCACGCCGACGGAATCCAGGGCGTCCTCGATGCAGGCCCATACCGACTCCAGGGGCGACGCACCGGGGGCGGCGGCCGCAATTCGGTTCTCCACGGCCAGGTTTGGCGGATTGGGCGCATCGCTGAACGGAGCGAGTTCGTTGATGGCATCGATGACGAGACGTCGCCGGTGCGCGTACGGCGATGCAATCAGCTCCTCGGGCATGATCGGTCGGCCGAAGATGTAGTCCTGCGCGGCCTGGCGATACGGCACCTCGAGCTTGTGACTCACCGGCTCCTCGGGTAAGCCCCCGGCGAAGTACACCGGCACGATCGGCAGTGACATCTCGATCGCCATGTCCAGCAGGGTGGAAGTCAGCCGCTCGACGCGCTGACCGGAGTGGACCTGGCGAGTCCCGTCGGCGTGCACCATCGTCGACACGGCGTGGGCGTCGATATCGCGCTTGATTTCCTCGACCAGGTGCAGGAACTGCTGGGGGTTTTGCTGATCGAAATACCGGATGGTGCGCAGTTGCCTGCCCGCTACCGCGTCGAGCAGCCGCAACAGCTCACCGATCCAACGGTTTTCGTGTTTGGCATGCGCGATCGGCACCACTTGCGTGCCGGTCAGCCATGACGCGATGGTGGTGCCCAACAGCGATTCGATCTGCACCTGGTGGTTGCCCAGCAGCAGGACCGGGCGACCCTGAATCGCCGCCATCGACGGTGGGTCCGCGACGATGACATGCCGGACATAGCGCGACAGCAGGGCCCCGTGCAGCACATCTGCGAAACCGTCGCGCTGCATCCCGAGCGTGGCGGCCCACCAGTCGCGCACCGGTCGCCAATCCGTCTGCAACGACGCACTGGCGCGACACACCCGCTGGCGCGGTTGCTCGATCTCGATCCGGATGCGCTCCAGCGGCAGCGCCGGGCAGCTCACCTGGCTTCCGGCAACCAGAACCTGGCCGGGGTGGATGGCGTTGTGGGCGGCATCGGCGACCGCTTCTTTCGCCGCGATGTCGACGAGCAGCGAATCCCCTTGGCTGTCGGTGCAATACACCGCGTGCAGGGTGCCCTTGAACCAGTCCAGCGTTGCCGCGCGGACCGAATCGAGCGTGACCACGCCCTCGTCGAGCCGCTCGCCCAGCGACATCGCGGGCACCGCCCGGCGTTCGGCCAGGAACGCGCGGCGCTTCAAGCCGCCGGCCTGGGCGAGCGGTCCCTTGGACAACAGGATTTCGACGAGCCGAATGTAGGCCCACGGCTTGCCCCCGGCGCTCAACCACAGATCGATAACCGGCAAGCGGCCATCGTCGTCGTCGAAACCGACGAAACGGGCTTCCACCTCCACGGCACCCTCGGTGGGGGCGTCACGGTAGAACCGCGCCCAGACGACCCGGCTTGGAAACGCGACGGTCGGGTCCGCCGCGTCCGCATACGACTCGACCGCACAACTGTCCGTGGTCCATACGCTCATCGCGGCGTGGGGAACGATATGCAGCGCACCGTCGAGGAGTCCCGGCTGCTGCAGGCCCGCCGGAACCTTGCACAGCTCGACCGCAAGCTTCCCGGACGACCCGTTGCGTGCTATCCGGGCACCGTCGGTCAGCGTGGCGAATGCGGGTCCGTGGAACACCGCACTGGTGGCGTACGGGGTGGCGAAGGGCACCGCCCCGGTCAACTCGGCCGGAGTCGCCGGTTCGCCGGCGTACTGCTCCGCGGTGACGATCGTGGCGTGGGCGTGAGTTTCCCAGCGCGACAACGCCGCTTTCGGGGCGTCTCGCCACACCTCGAGCCGGCCCTCGAAACGTCCGGGTCCAACGGGCACGACGATCGCCCGCAGCCGCTTGGGTGAATCGACGATGATCCAGCGAACCACCCGCAGGTCGGTGACCTCGACCACTTTGGCCGTGCCCGCGGCGCGGCTGACCGCCTGCGCCAACAGATCCAGCACCGACATCATCGGCAGCGACGGAATGACATACGTCGGGCAGTGGTCGGTGATCCAGCTGTCGGCGGCGGGATCGATGGTCGTCTCCACCGTCGTGGCTTGCGCCGTCGCGGACGTTGGCACCGTGGCCGTGGCGGGTAGGGTGGGTGACGTCGTCGACGAGCCGAGCTGCGGTTCCGATTGTCCTTGCGGCACATGGCGTGTGATGCGCATGCCGAGGTTGGTCGCGCTGTAGATCCGCTTGCCGTCCACCCACAGCGAGGCGTCGGCCACGGCCAGAATGCCCGGAACATCACCCTCGTCGCGGGCGATGCGGGTGATCTCGAGCTCGGAGGAGATCTGTTTGTTCGTCGGTACGATCTGTCCGCGATAGCGCCAGGTGATCGCATCGCCCAGCGCGACCGGCTCGAAGCGAGCCGAGGGTCCCGCCTCTGTGCCCAGCCCGTGGTCCAGCATCGCGAATTGCAGGAGCTGCAACATCATTTCGATGCCCAACGAACCGGGCTGCACCGGATCCTGATAGAAGTGGGCCTTGAAGTACCACTCCGCCGGGTCGACGTCCTTGACGGCGCGCCACCGGCCGAGGCCGGCCTCGCCGTCGGTTGGCCATCGTCCCGTCACCCGGTCGATCATCAACAGCATCGGATCGGCCAATCGCGCTCCGGGACCGAAGAACTCGTGCGGGCGCGCGCAAAGGTCGATGACCGGTGCGTCGCATGGGCGCTGCGCGACGGCGCGCTGCTCGTCGGTAACCGGGAGCCCCACCTGCTGTTGCAACGCTTCGCGGCCGAAGTATCCGAAGACCGTGTCGAAGGTGTAGACGGGACCCTCGTCGGCGTGAATCTGACCGTCGAAGGTCACGATGATGGTTCCGCCCGCCTGGGCGATGCTCTTCAAACAGACCTTGGTCCGCAGGGTTCCGGTCGACGGTGTGACCTCGCGGTGCTGCCGGCCGGTGCCATCGAGGTTGCGGAAGTAAAGATCCTTCTCGCTGTTCAACGGGCAGCCGACGTAGCTGGCCAGCCAACCGCAGGGCTGCAGGGCGACCTCCATCAGCACCGCGTTGGGCATCGTCGGCGTCCCGTTCACCGCGAAATACCAAGCATCGCTGGGTACTTCGTACTCCACGACGACTTCCGCACCGGCCTTCACGACGCCGGTCTCACCGACCAGCTCGGTGACCCTGGACATGAAGTGGTAAGGCGGGCCGGGCAGCCTGGCCACCTTGCGATGGGAGTCGAACTTCTCGAACAGCGGGCCGAACGCCAAGGAAGGCTTGGCGATAGCGCTTGCCAGCATCGCTTGGTAGTCGAACGCGAAGCCGTCGACCTCGGCGACTGGTTTGGGTTCGACGTGTCCGACCAACTCCTTGGCGCCCAGATCCATCGGCCAGCCGGGCGAGAGCTTCAGACCCATCCGGCGACAGTGGAACGCCGGCAACCCGTCGACGGTGCACAGCAGGTCGGCGAACAACGTCGGCTCGGGCCCGGCGAGCACCTCACGTACGAACACCTCGTAAACGAGTTCGCGCGATTGCGGTGTGACCTGACCCCGGCACGACAACTTATAGGTCTCGAAAGGCACGGGTTCGAAGCGCCAACCGTCGCATTCCAGCGTCATCCCGAGCGCGGTCATGTAGATGGCCATGGTCTGCATGGTCGCTTCGAACATGAGCGTGCCGGGCATACACGGGTCGTTCTTGAAGTGTCCTGCGAAGTACCACTTTTCGGGATCGATGTGCGCGGCCGCCCGCAGGTAGCCGCGCCCCCACGGGCCGCCGGATAGATCCAGCTGGACGACCTCGTCTACGAACAACATGTCGCCGCCGCCGATGCTGGGCGTGCGGGTGTGGCTGGCCGCACGTTCGAACCCCTGGCCGAATGTGCGCCAAATCTCACCGCCCGACATTGCCTCCAGGTCGGCGCGGGACAGCGAGGTCCGCGACGTCGGCGACGGCGCCGGTTCCATCGGGCCGTCGACGGTCTCGTCCTCGGGACGCCAGAGGATCCCGCCGGAGGAGGCCAGCTCTTCGTCGGAGAAGAATCCGGCCTGGCCGTTGCGCATCGACATGCGCTCGACACCGTCGATCGCGCAGTCGTAGTGGAAGAAGAAGATGCGGATGTCGCCTTGCCGGGCGTGGCCGTCGACGTGGATGTCGAATCGCAGGGTGTCGCCGATTTCGGGTAGTCCGCCCAGGTAGGTCACCTCACAGCCCAGCAGGCGGTACACCCGGTCACCCTTGTTGGCGAAATCGGCGCCCATCCATGAGATGAGCATCAGGTCGGCCTGCCCGGCCTCGATCATGACGCCCGCGGGCATCCGGCCCTGATCGAGATACCACGCATCGGAGGTGACATCGGTTTCGGTCCACAGGGTTCCGGTACCGTTGCGGCCCGGCTCGGCGTCGATGCCCAGGAGGCGATCCGCCAGCAGCAGCGGCGGTTCCGGCATCCGGACCTGACGAAGGTAATTGTCTTGCACCGTGAACGCCTGGCCATAGATGTCGGAGATCTTCCCCGACGCGTGCACCCGCAGACCGTCCTTGTCGAGCGCGAGACCTACCGGCGCGCGCTTGGGTGTAGGCGCCGGAACGTGCTTTTCCGCGGGCCGGACCGGCTGAACCGCCCTGCAGGCACCAGCCAGGGGCGGCTTGTCGATCTCTTTGGGCGCCAACGGCTTCGAGACCGTGTCGCCGTTGCGCGCAGTCGACGTGGAATCGTTGTGGCCCGAGCCGTTGCGGACGCTGTCCCCAGTGGCGGCCGGGTGCGTGCCGCGGTCGTAGACAACCGTCAGCGGCTCTGGTGGCGTCCTGGCGGTCAGCGCCGCGCCGAGCGGCACCCGCACCAACGCCTGCTGCGCCTTGGGCAGAACCGGGGGAACCGGGAGGTGTGTTGCCATGCGCTGCTCCCCTCTACTGGTGATAAAGCGTGAATCCTGTTCGACGTCAACAACGTTCTTAGGTAGCAGGACGTCGGGAAGATGACCGGGGAATCGCAGCCAGGTCGACTTTCCCGACCCGGATCCCGTCTCGGTCCGGTGTGCGTCGAGCGCGCTGGCGTCATGCTGGTCGACGGGCGTTGCCACCAGCACGATTTGCTGTTCCTGGCCGGCCAGCGCGTCGAGGGCGATGGCGACTTCTCGCCGCCGCGAAGACCATTGCGTGCCGTCGGGACGTACGCCGAGAAAGCCGTAGATCACACCGGCGGCGACGTGCAGCAGCCCGGATGCGGCGTGGGCGTGCCCGAGTAGGGGCGAGAGGTCCGTTGCGCCGGGTGCGGTGCCCAACCGAAGGCAATCGCCGCTCGGTCCTCGGCCCGCGGACACAGTGGCAAGAACCGTGTCCTCGTCACGGTGTGCATCGTCGGCGCGTTTGAGGACGAGTACGACGGCGGCGTCACCGGATATCTGCTCACCGGATCCCAACAGCTCCCGGGCCGCCGCTTCGTGCACGGGTTCGCAGCTGAGGTCCACCGCCCCCACGACTGCCGCGTCGATCTCGCCGGCCCGTAATGCGCGGGCGGCCATCTCCAATGCCGTGGTGCCGGAAAGCTCCTCGCGCGATACCGTGAAACTCGGTCCGCGAAGGTCGAATTGGCTGTTCAACCGGTTGGCCACAATGTTGGGCATCGCGCCGACCACCCCGGCGGCGGTCCATCCCTGCGCCACCGCGTCGCGCGCCGTCGCCAGCAGATCCGGGTCATCGATCTCGCCGGCCAGCCGCCAACGCACCCCGAGTCGTGTCACCTCGGCGTCACAGCCCATCCCGACGATAACGCTCGTGGTGTCGGGCGGGAGATCTTTGATCAGACCACCGACATTCATCGCCGCACCGAGAAGGGCGATTTGCTGGGGCAGGGTCTGCTTGAGATCGGTTGGGGGGAAACGTGTCTGAGTAAGGTCGAGGCAGACCTCGGACATCCGCGCCCGTACCGCACCGCTGTCATCGCGGCGGGGAATCGGCTGATTCTTCACCAGATGATCGGCTACCGAGAGGGTTTCGTGTCCATCGCCCACCAGCAGTCCCAGCCCGACGATCGCGATGTCAGCGTCGGCTCCGGTCACGGTCACCGGCCATTGTGGACGGGCGAGATGCTTGTTGGCAGGTTGGACCCATTCTTCCAGCAACAGGTGGGCATTGTTGCCGCCGAAGCCGAAGTTGTTGATCGCGGCGCGACGTGGCCCGACACAATGCCAGGTTTCTGCTTCGGTGAGCAGCCGGAACGGGGAGTCGGCGATAAACGGCAGTGGATCGTCCACGTGCAGCGTCGGGGGCCGGATTCGTGCCCGCATCGCCGCGAGCACCTTGATGGCTCCAGCGGCACCGGATGCCGTGATGGAGTGGCCGAGATTGGATTTCAGCGATCCGATCGGCACGTTCGTCATTCCGTCGAAAATGCGCGCCATGCTCATCAATTCGGTCAGATCGCCCCGGGCGGTTCCGGTGGCATGGCACTCGATCAGGGAGATGTCCTGCGGCTCGAGCTCGGCCATCTCGTAGGCGAGCCGCATCGCGCGTTCTTGCCCCTCCTGCGAGGGCACCAGCAGACCGCGTCCGCGGCCGTCGTTGCCGAGGCCGACCGCCCTGATGACGCCCAATATGGTGTCACCGTCGGCGATCGCGTCCTCCAGCCGGCGCAGCACCAGAATCGCCGCGCCTTCGGCCGGCACCAAACCGTCGGCGTCCTGATGGAACGGGCGCGACCTGCCGGACCGGCTCAGCGCCTGCAGCGCGCTGAAGCCGACGTGTAACAGCAGATCACTGGCCCCGTTGACACCGCCGGCCAGCATCACATCCGCGGTACGGTCGTGCAGCCGGTCACAGGCGAGCTTGATGGCGTACAACGATGAAGCGCACGCGGCGTCGAGGGCGGTGGCACCCCCGGTGAGGCCGAGCGCGTTCGCGATGAGATGAGCGGGCAGGCCGGACATGAACCGGTTACGCCAATCGATCCTGTGTGCTGTTCCGCGCCAGACCTTTTCAGCCAGGTCTGTCATCGTCTTGGTCGGATAGCTCAAGTTTCCGAGGACCACCCCGGCCGAGCCCGGGACTTCGCCGGCACGCCAGCCCGCCCCCGCAATGGCCTGCCGGGCCGCCTCGATGGCCCAGAGGTACAGCGGATCGAGACCATCGAGTGCCGCGGCGTCGAGGAGAAGGTCCCGAGGCGCGAAAGCCTGATCGAAGCCACGCACATATCCACCTCGGTCCGACCAGGTGTGGTCCAGGAAGGCGGAGTTCTTCGGGTCGCGCAGGATGTGCTCAGCCGATACGCCCCAGTAGCCGGGCGGCGCCGAGCCGAGCGCGTCGCGGCCCGCACGCACCGTGTCCCACAGCCCGTCGGGACTCAGGCCGCCGGGCAGAACGCAGCCCTGGCCGACGATCGCGATGGGTTCAAATTTCAAGACGACTCCGCGGCTTTCGGTTGAGATCAGCTGCCGTAGGGGTACATCTCAAGCCGCTTGATGCTGGCAACCACGTGATTGTCCGCGTCAATGAGGTCCAGGTCGCAGACGGTTCGGCTGTTTTTCGCCGCGCCATTGGAGAGCACGCAGCGCAGCCCATCGCCGAGCGCACCGGCTCGGTAGCGCACGATCTCGCCCACCCGCAGCGGCAGCACCTTGGCCCCGAGCTGTTCAAAGCTCCACACCAGTGCCGCTTGCAGGCAGCCGTCGAGCGCGGCCGGATCGGTCGCCCAGCCTTCCCCCGCCCAACCCGCCACCGAGAGCCCGTACAAGGGGGCCGTGGCGGACGACGTCTGGCAGTCGACGCCCTCGAGGACCTGGAAGGCGGGACCGTGGAAGAGCGCACCGTTGGTGTAGCAGGTATCGCGGTTGAGCTGTTTGCCGCCGGCCGGCGCGCTAGCCAGAGTCGGCACCGCCGTTGAGCCCCTGCCTATTTCGAGCGTCGCGGAATAGTAGGCGTTCGATCCGGAAGCGTCGGACAACGTGCACGCCAGCCGATGTGGGTGACCATCGATCGACGCGCAACGCACCAGCAGTGCGTCCCCGCGTTGGTCGAACTCGGACAGCGTCACGCCGCGCAGCACCCGCAGGTCGACGACGCGATCCACACGCTGGCCTGGGCGGCACGCCTGCGCCATCCGCACAAACCATTCCAGCGCCTGCACGATGGGCAGGACCACGTTGCCCTGGATGCGGTGGTCGGCCAGATACGGTTGGCGGGCGGCCTGGGCCACCACACGCGCGACCCGGCCCTCGGCGGACACCGGATGGGTTGGCACACCTGCCAATACGCCGTCTCCGAGGATCACCTCCGGACTGGCCGTCTGCCCGTCCAGCACGTCGGAGACGAATGCGTGGGCACCGTCGGCAAGCGGGATCAAAGAGATTCCCCGGGACTCGAACATCGCCTTGAGACCGGGCGTCACCATACCCGAATCCCAAGGGCCCCAGCCTAATGCGCGAACAAGGCAGCCGGGACCGCGGCGGGCCTGTTCGGCCAGGGCGACCTTGTTGAGTATCTCGTTGGCCATGGCGTAGTCGCTTTGGCCGACGTTGCCGCTGCGTGCTGCCACCGACGAGAACAGGCAGACCAGCTTCAGCGAGTCACCGGCTGTCGCGTCGAGCAGGGCGCACAGACCGCCGACCTTCGTCTCGAAGACACGGTCGTATCCGTCCAGGGTCTTCTTGTGCAAAGGCGCGTCGGCCAATACACCGGCGCCGTGGACCAACCCGGTGATGGGCCCGAAGTCGGCGCGCACGCGGTCAAGCAGCGCGCCGAGTTGAGACGCATCGCGCACATCGGCCGTGGCGTAGCGGACCCGCGAGCCGGCGGCGGATAGGGCAGCAAGCGTGGCGCGCACCTCGCGATCGGCCAGGATGCGCTGCACCTGTTGTTCGAGCTGCTTGGGCGTCAGCTTAAGTCCTTGTGCCGCAGCGCCAGTCAGCAAGGCGCGCTTGAGTTCGGCGTCGGATGTCAGCCCCCGCGCGGCGGCTGGTTCGTCGCCGAGTTCGGTGCGCCCGATCAGCACGAAGCTGGCCCGAGTCTGTTCCGCCAGCGCGATCACCGACGCGGCGGTCACTCCGCGGCCGCCACCCGAGACGACAATGACGTCACGCTGGTCGATGCGACGGGTGTGGGTGGCCACCGGCGCCGCGTCGGCGACCACCGTGACTCGTCCGTGCGCGCTGCCCAGACCGACTTCCAATTCGGCCCCACCCGCCAATATCTCCTGCGCGATGTGCTCGGCGATGGCGGTCGGGGCAAGCTGTGCGGCCGCGATGTCGATGGCCTTGACTTGTGCCCTGGGCCATTCCTGCGCGGCTGTCTTGGCCAGGGCGCCGATGCCGCCGGCCCATGCGCGCGAGCCCGGCTCGGTGAGCAGACCGAAGGTGCCGCCGGTATCCGCAACGGTGACGAAGACGCCGCCGTGTTCTTCATATCGCGCGGCGATGCGTTGTGCATCGGCGAAGACCGCGCGGTTGAGGGCCAGCAAGTCTTCCCGGCTGGTTGTCTGCTGCAGCCCGCCGAGGTGGATCACGGCCTCGGCGCTGGCGCTCGGCTGGTTAACGGTGGTGGCGCTGATCCCGTGGTCGCGAAGGAGGCCGGCCAGGGCCTCACCGACGCCCGGTGCGGCGGCGACAATCTCCACGTTGGCGGCATTGTAGAGGCCCGGCATCGCCATTCCGCTTGCCGGAGCAGCGATTGCGCGCACCGCGTGGCGCGCGATCGCTACTCCGGCTAACTCAAAAGGGAGGCGGTCACCCGCCATGGCGCCGCTGGAGATGGCAGGGACCGGCGGTGGGGCATGCATCGGTGGGGCGCCAGTGTGGGCGACGGGGGCCATCAGCGACTGCAGATAATCAACAATCTCCTGCAACGTCCCCAACGACGCCATCGCCCCAGTCTCCACATCAGGCAACACCGGAACCCGCTCCTGCACCCCCGACAAAATCTCCACCCGCTTAATCGAATCGATGCCCAAATCCGCCTCTAACGCCATCGACAAATCAAGCATCTCAACGGGATAACCCGTCTTCTCCGCCACCACATCCAACATCTGACCCACCAAATCCACCCCCACCACCGACACAACCACCGGGGCCACCGCAGCGCCCGCGGCCGGCGCGGCAGCCGGAGCCGTCGCCGCCGACGGGGCCGGGGCAGGCGGAGCGACCGGGGTCACCAATGCAGTTCCGTTGGCAGTAGCCGGAATTGGAGCAAGTGGCGCGGTCACCGCCGACGGGGCCACCAGTCCTTGCAAAACGCGTTGCAGGCTGTCGAAGGCGTCCCGCAGCGTTCCTACCGCTGCGATCATCTCCGTCACCGCTTCGGCACTCAGCACGGGTGCGGCCGCGGGCGCCGCGACAGGCGCAGGAGCCGCCATCGTCACCGGCGCAGGCGGAGCGATCACGGCGGTCGCGGACGCACCGAGGTGGCCATTGCCATTGCCATTGCTGACGGCATGACCGTTGCCATTGCTCGCGGCATGACCGTTGAGCGCGGCCGCGGGCGCGGCGGGCATCACCGTCGGGGCAACCGGCGCCGGCGGCGGGACCGCGGACGGCGTGCCGTTGATGTGGACCACGGGGGTAATGGATTCAGATGGCATAGATTTGGACTCCGATTCGGTCCTGTGCCCGTTGCTGCGGCCACTGCGGACGAGAATTGTTTCGGTATCGGACGGTCGCCGCACAGCCTCATCGCTGATTGGCGGCCGTCCATAATTGGATCCGTTGATCTTCAAGGTCAGCTTCGGCTTCTCGCGGTTGCGCGGATCGTCGCCGATGCGATAGTCGGCCCACAGGTCCTCGAAATTCATCGGCACGCCCGCGGCGACGAGTTGGGCCAATCCGATCCACAGCGATCGAATGCCATTGCGGCCCTTGGCATCCAGCGACACCGCGGAGTGCTCCTCGCCGGCGAGACACTTGCCGACAAGATTTGTCAGCACGCCGCCGGGGCCGACCTCGATGAAGGTGCGCGCACCGGCGCGCCACATTGCCTGAATCTGCTCGACGAACCGCACCGGCTGAGCGATCTGGTTGGCAAGCGTGGTCCGCATTTGTTGGGCATCACCGGCATACGGCTGCGCTGTCGCATTGGCGTAGACGGGCACCTCGGGCATGCCGAACGCGACACCGGCCAGGAATGAACCGAATGGGACCGCCGCCGGGCTGACGATGTCGGAATGGAATGCGGTAGCGACATCCAGGCGTCGCGCCTTGATGCCCGCCGCGGCAAACCGCTGCGCCGCGTGGTCGATGGCGGTGCTATTCCCGGACAGCACAGCCTGATCGGGAGCATTGTGGTTCGCGATGACAACCGGGAGCCCCCACTCCCCAATCAGTTGGCGGACCTGCTCGACGGGCGCGGTCACCGCACACATCGCGCCGTCGCTGTTAGTGGCCGCTTCGGCCATCAGCTCACCGCGCTTACGCGCAATCTGCAGCGCCACCTCGCCGCTGAAAACTCCTGCGGCACTTAGCGCGGTGACTTCGCCGAAGCTGTGACCACCGACGGCAACGGGTGCAATGCCCAGCGAGTGAATCACCGAGAGCAGACTCAGACTGTGCGCGCCAATACCCGGTTGTGCCCACTCGGTTTTCGTCAGCTCGGCCGCCTGCCGCGCGCGCTCGTCATCGGCGAAGGCCGTCTTCGGCCAGACGACGTCGTGCAGATCGCGATCGGCATTCAACCGGTCAGCTCGCGCGCACTCCCATGCCGCCAACGCAGACTCGTGAAGCTGCGGCAGGTCGGCGCCCATGCCGACGTACTGGCTGCCCTGTCCCGGGAACAGCAATGCGACGGGCCCCGGTCGCTGCGCCGAGTAGAAGTAGCCCCTCGGGGAGGCGAACGACGACGGGACATCCGCCGCGCTGAGCTTCGCCGCGACGTCGTCGAGCATGGTCTGCAAGGTCGCAATACTGTCGGCGACGACAGCCAGCCGGTGAGGTTGCGCGGCGTTGTACGCGGCTTGCGTGTTGCGCGCGATCCAGCTGAGCATGTCCGGACTGTCGACCAGCGATGCCGACAGCGCAGCGGCTTGCTCGGAGAGCGCCGCCGCAGAAGGCGCGCCGAGCACGACCAGTTCGGAATCCCACGAGCGGAACCGATAGGCACGCTTTCCGGTGCCCGCGTACTCCTCGACGGCGACGTGAAAGTTGGTGCCGCCGAAGCCGAACGAGCTGACCGACGCACGCCGGGGAACACCGTTGTCGGCCAGCCATGGCTTGGACTGGGTGGAAAGGTAAAACGGCGACTGCTCGATCTCGAGGGCCGGGTTCGGCCGGTCGATCTTGATCGTCGGCGGCAAGACCTTGTGGTGCAGCGCCATCACCACCTTGAACAGCCCACCCGCGCCGGCCGCACCCTTGGTGTGCCCGATCTGGGACTTGACCGAGCCGAGTGCGCACCACTGCCGATCCTCGCGGCCCGACGCGTTGAAGACCTCCCGCAACGCTTCGAACTCGGCGGCGTCCCCGGCTTTGGTCCCGGTGCCGTGCGCTTCGACGAGCCCGACCGTTTCCGGGCCGTAGCCCGCAGCCTCATAGGCGCGCCGTAGGGCCTTCGCCTGACCAGCCGGGCTGGGCGCATAGATGCTCTTTGCCCGGCCGTCCGAGGAGGTGCCGATGCCCCGGATCACCGCGTAGATCCGGTCGCCCTCGCGCTCGGCGTCGTCGAGACGCTTGAGCGCGAACATGGACAGTCCTTCGCCCAGCATCGTGCCGTCGGACTGGTCGGAGAAGGGGCGGCAGTCGCCACTGGCCGACAGCGCCGTCACCTTGGCGAAGCACATGTACATGAAGATGTCGTTGAAGGCATCGACTCCGCCGGCGAGCACCATGTCCGATTCGCCGAGGTATAGCTCGTGCAGCCCGGCTTCGAGTGCTGCCAGCGAGCTGGCACATGCCGCGTCGATGACGCAGTTGGTACCGCCGAGATCGAAGCGGTTGGCGATCCGCCCGGCGATCACGTTGCCGAGCAGCCCGGGGAAGGTGTTCTCCTGCCAGGTCGCGTAGTTCGACGTCACGCTTTTGCTGAACGCGGCAACCTCGGGCTCCGACAGACCGGCAGCCCGCAGTCCTCGCTCCCAAACCGGCCGGTGCAGACGGCCGCTGATGTAGGTGATCAGCTCCGTGCCGCCGGAGGCACCGAGGATGACGCTGATCCGTTCGCGATCGATGTGAGAAAAATCACCACCCGCCGCGTCCTCTAAAACTTGTTGCGCGACCCGTAGTGCAAGCAGCTGGGCGGTATCGGTCGCGGGCATAACGTTCGGCGGAATGCCGAAATCCATTGGTGAAAAGTCGACATCAGGCAAGAATCCGCCGCGACGCGCGTATACCTTGTCCGGCATATGCGGATCGGGGTGGTAGTAGTCGTCAATGCGCCAGTGTGACTCGGGGACCTCGGAGAACAGGTCGACGCCGCCGATGATGTTGCGCCAGAAGCGCTCGGCCTCGGGAGACCCGGGAAACAGCGCGCTGACGCCAACAACCGCAACTGGGGGGTGCTTGGATGCCATCGATCACCTTTGCATTGGCTAGACGAGCAACATCGAGTGTTTACTTGCGGCACGCCGAAGATTGATCGTCCGGGTTTTGCTGCATTGACCTGTCCCCCCAGACAGGCCGAGCGCTCGCGGGGACCATATCAGAACCGCGCCTGTTGTACTGACGAACTGTCAATACCGTTTGACCGACATTCCGGGCCGGTGATGACCAACGGTTTTGCGGGTTGACATAGTTGGTTATGGGTGATTCGGGTGCCTCTGCCAGCAATTTCCGTTGTCGCACACCGTGCGTACGGTCTCCGCGCCAACAGCCGCCGGGCGCACGCGTAAACACACCCGGCGAGCTTTGCTAAAGCGCCTGGATACGCCGCTGCGGCGGTCGGCGGCGTTGAATTCAGGCGTCACCAAATCCGTCAATTCGCGGTTACTGACGAGTAACAGGAAATATCTGGATATTGTTCGCGTTCCGCCGCCTTTTGCGAGCACGTGAATAGGCCGTGTCAGCTTCGGTGCGCCCCGAAAGCGGGTCGTCTCCGCGGAATTATCGGATCACAATGCGCTAACCGCACGTCAGCAGCTCACAATTCCGCAACCCCGGCACAGTTTGTCGCCATGCGGAAAGGGCCCGCATTCGTCTGCTGCAGGCCGGAAACACCTACAAAGAAAGCGGGCGTGGGGTGTAGTTGAACGCTTGCGCCGGAACGGGCACACCGCATTTGCGAGCCTGGTGGGCCCGGCTGATGTGGGTGGCGCCCTCAAGCAAATTCAGCGCTACTTGATCGACTGTCCGCTGCTCGGCGTCCTCCAGATAGCTACCCGCCACCCAGCTGTTGAAGGCTCCCATCGAGGGGCCGCACCAGATCTGGTAGTCCAGGACACGATCCAGTTGCCCATCGATCGCCCACCGGCTTGATTTGCCGAGGTACCAGCGGAAGACCAGCCCCATCTGATATTTCGAGTCTCGGGTCGCGAGTTCAAGCACCGCGGGGTCGCGCTGCTCCCAGTACTGATGTGTTTCGGCCCAGACCTCCCCGACACTCTTGCCGAGGATTTTCTCCAGCTCCGCACCATGCTTGTCCACGACGGCACTCAGGTTGGGGTTGGCCGCATACCACTCGTAGAGCTTCTTCGCCCGGGGGCCGAACATGGCACCACGCTTGAGGACCTGGAGGTTCACGCCCATCTCGAACATGTCGGACGCCGGGGCCATCATCACGTCGGCCACTCCGGCCTTGGCCAGCATCCCGCGGGCGTGCGGCGAAAGGCCCGACTCGATGCACGACTGGTTGACCGAGCCGGTCAGTACGTAGGCGGCGCCCATCGCGAACGCGCCCGCGACCGACTGTGGTGTTCCAAGCCCCCCGGCGGCACCCACGCGGATCCGGGTGGCCAGGCCGTGCTGCTGTGCCAGCTTGTCGCGCAGCAGGACGATTTCCGAGAACAACGCCGGCAGCGGGCGGTTGTCGGTGTGGCCGCCGCTGTCGGCCTCGACCGTGATGTCTTCGGCCACCGGTACATGCGGCGCGAGCTCGGCTTCCCGCTGAGTCAGCTTGCCGGACGCGACGAGCGCCGACACCAACGCCGCGGGCGCGGGCTCCATGAACATGCGGGCGACCTCGGGACGCGAGATCTTGGCCATCACGTGGTTCTTGCGAACGATCGCGCCGGCCGGATCGGTCGACAGGCCCGACAGGGCGTAGTGCACGACCGCGAGGGTCAGCTTCATGAACGCCGAGGCCTCGACGACGCGGACGCCCCGTTCGATGAACAGCTCGGCGACCCGGCCCTCGAGCGCAACCTCGTTGGGCGAGTGGATCAGGTTGGCGCCCCAGGCAAGTGGCCTGCCGGCCAGCCTCGCCTGAATCTCCGCCAGCCCTCGTTCGACGGCAGCGAACGAGAGGCCGCCCGCGCCGAAGAAGCCCAGCATCCCGGCCTCCGCGATGGCCACCACAAGTGCAGGAGTGGCGATCCCGTTGGCCATGGCACCGGTGACGTAGGGGAAGCGGATCCCGTGGGACTCGCAGAACTCGCGGTCGCCGAGCCATTCCGGATAGATCGGCGGAAGCGTCCCCATCAGTGATATGTCGGCCCCACCGGCGCCGACCAGTTCGCCGCCCATCGCCAGGCCCAGCTGACCGGTGGCGTCCTCGCGGACGACATGAACCGGGTGGCGCACGTACTGCAGGATGTGAGCGATGTCTTGCGGCGCGAACGCCGCCGGCGCGGTCGTCGCTCGCCAGCCGCCCAAGCTAGGGCTCACAGCCGCTTCGGTGCGATCGCTTAATACAGCGGTAGGTCGCTCATCCACTGCCGAGTCCTTCCATCACAGCGTTGACGCGTATCCCCCGCGGTGGCCGAAGCCGTCTGTCGAAAAATCAAGAATGAGCTTCTCATGGACCGCGACCGTGCGGCTGAGGAATCTCAACTCCGTCCGGAAAGTTGTCGGGGCACTCTCCTATAATCGAACTTGTGTTCGAATCAGCCGATCCCGCCGATCTGGTGACGGAGATCGAGTCAACGCACCGGCAGGAGTCGATGCTGGTGGCGCGGCGGATGGCCGCCGTGGCGGCATTGCTTCGGCACCGGGCGGCCGCCACCAAGCAGACCGAACGCGGGCATGGCTATGCCGTGATCGACGGGTTCGAGCGGACCGCGGCCGAGGTGGCCGCCGCGATGAACCTCTCCCCGATGGCGGCAAGTTATCTGGTGACATACGCGGAGTCGCTGGATACCCGGCTTCCCAACCTCGCGGCTCTGCTGTCGGAGGGCCGCACCGATTGGCGCACCGTCCGGTTGATCATCAGCCGCACCGACCTGATCACCGATGACCGGCTGATCGCCGAGGTCGACCGTTCACTGGCCACCCGCATCGGGAAATGGCACGGCTGGTCACGACAACGCATCGTCAATGCGGTCGACGCCACGGTGCGGGCGGTCGATCCCGATGCTGCCCGTCAACGACGCGAGACCGCCGAGAATGACCGGTATATCGCGATCAGCACGCTGAACAACGGGATGGCGGACATCTACGGCACCGTCGGGGCCACGGCCGCGACCGCCTTCGATCGTCGGCTCTCGCAACTCGCGGGCCAAGTGTGCGCCGCCGACCCGCGGACGATGGATCAGCGCCGTGCCGACGCCTTGGCCGCGCTGACGCAGGGGCGGGCCCTGGTGTGCCGCTGCGAACAGCCGAACTGTCCTGCCACGGCCGGCGCCGACGACAGCGATCCGGATTCAGCCGGTGTGCGGGTGGTCATCAACGTGGTCGCCAGCGCACAAACGGTCTATGCCGACGGCGATGAGCCGGGCTACCTCGAGGGTTACGGGATCATCGACGCCGAGCAGGTACGTGAATTGTCCGGCGCCGCAGCACAACTCGTTGCCAACCCGCTCTCCAGCCCGGCGGAGGCACTGCGCTACCAGCCATCCGCGGCACTCGAACGCTTTGTTCGTTGCCGGGATCTGACCTGTCGCTTCCCGGGCTGTAGCCGTCCCGCAGTGGTATGTGATATCGACCACACCATCCCGTTCAACCACCAGGACCCAACAGCCGGTGGCCTGACGGTGGCACACAATCTCAAATGCCTTTGTCGCCAACATCATCGGCTGAAGACCTTCCACGGTGGATGGCGCGACACACAACTTGCCGACGGCACCGTCGACTGGACCTCACCCAGCGGGCGGGTATACCGGACGCACCCGGCCGGGGCGGATCTTTTCGCTCACGCGCGCGGACCGGCGTGTGCCACACCGACTCCGGTGCGACGTGACAGATCCAAGCAGCGACGTGCTCGGATCAGTCAAGCGCGCATGCAGAATCGGCGGTCGCAAGCCCGCAAAGAGGAAGTTGCCGCGCGCAAGTTCCGAAACTATATGCGCGACAGTCTGTTCGCATTCAAGGGCGCATCGAGCACCAGCCCGTTCTGCACCTGGATCAACGAACCCCGCGAGCCCGAGGAACTACCCGATGATTGGGTCCCCGACGCCCCGACGCGGTTGCCCGACGACCCGCCCTATTGATAAAGCCTCACGAAAGCCTTTCGCGCAGACGGCGATTCACCGACTCCGGCAACAGCTTCGAGACGTCGCCGCCCATCATCGCGACCTCTTTGGCCAACGACGACGACACGAACGAATACTGCGGCGCGGTCGCCACGAAGAAGGTGTCCACGTTGGCGATGTGCTTGTTCATTTGCGCCATCTGCAACTCATACTCGAAATCGGTGTCGGTGCGCAGGCCCTTGACGATCGCGGTCATCCCATGGGAGGTGACGAAGTCCACCACCAGGCCTTGCCCGACCTCGACACGCAGATTCGGCAGATGAGCCGTCGCTTCCTCGATCATCGCCACGCGCTCGTCGATCTCGAACATTCCCTTCTTGGCGGGGTTGGTCAGGATCGCCACGACGACCTCGTCGAACTGACCCGCGGCGCGTTCGAAGACGTCGATGTGGCCCAACGTCACCGGGTCGAATGAGCCCGGGCATACGGCGCCGCTCATAAGCGACCAAGGTAGCAGGGCGTCTCAGTCATATTCGGCCAGCTCCAAACGGGTGTCGCCGTAAATTCGCTCCGGCCATGAGGTCCAGCCGTCCGGCCAGGTCAGCGAGGCGCCGGCGGCGGCCCGCTCGACGACTGCGACCGTGGCCGCGCGCACCCAGCCATGAGCGCTCAGCGCGGTCAGGACCGCCTCGACCTCGGCGGCCTCGACGTCGTAGGGCGGGTCGGCGAGCACCAGATCGACCGGGGATGCGGTCCCGCCGGCCAGCACCGCGGCCACCGAGCCCCGGCGCAGCGTCGCGCCCGGCAGACCCAGGGCGTCGATGTTGCGCGCGATGACGGCCGCGGTGCGCTGATCGGACTCGACGAACAGCGCCGAGGCCGCGCCGCGCGAGAGCGCTTCCAGACCCAGTGCGCCCGAGCCCGCGTAGAGGTCGAGCACCGCCAAGCCGGTCAGATCACGCCGCGCGGTGACGATGTTGAACAACGACTCACGCACCCGATCGGTGGTCGGCCGGGTCCCGCGCGGCGGCACTGCGAGGCGTCGCCCTCCGGCGACGCCGCCGATGATGCGCGTCAGCTCAGCACCACCAGCAAATCCCCACCCTCGACCTGCGCGGTGCTCGACACCGCCACCCGGTCCACGGTGGCGTCCTTCGGAGCGGTGATCGGCGCTTCCATCTTCATCGCCTCGATCGTGGCGATGGTCTGGCCCGCGCTCACCCGATCGCCCTCTGCCACTGACACGGTGACGACCCCGGCGAAGGGCGCCGCGATGTGGTCGGCGTTGTTTCGTTCGGCCTTCTCGGCGGTCGGGATCGTGCTGGCAATGCTGCGGTCGCGCACCAGCACCGGACGCAGCTGGCCGTTCATGATGCACATCACCGTGCGCATGCCGCGCTCATCGGGCTCGGAGATGGCCTCCAGACCGATCAACAGGTCGACCCCGCGTTCCAGTGTCACCTGGTGCTCTTTGCCCTGCCGCAGACCGTAGAAGAACTGATTGGCCGACAGATGCGACGTGTCGCCGTAGGTTTCCCTGTGCTCCTCGAATTCCTTTGTCGGACCGGGGAATAGCAGTCGATTGAGGGTGGCTTGGCGTTTGGTACCGCTCAACGCGAGCCCGGCCTCGTCTTCTCCGCTGAGCTGCTGAACCGGCTTGGCGGGCCCGCGGCCCTCCAGCGCGGCGCTGCGCAGCGGCTCCGGCCAGCCACCGGGCGGATCCCCGAGCTCGCCACGCAGGAATCCCACCACCGATTCCGGGATGTCCAATCGCGAAGGCTCCGAAGCGAATTCGTCTGCGGTCAGCCCTGAACCGACCAGGGCCAGCGCCAGGTCGCCGACCACCTTCGACGACGGAGTGACCTTGATCAGCCTGCCCAGCACGCGGTCGGCACCCGCGTACGCCTCTTCGATCTCTTCGAATCGATCGCCCAATCCCAGCGCGATCGCCTGCTGGCGCAGGTTCGACAATTGGCCACCCGGGATTTCGTGGTGATAGACCCGCCCCGTCGGACCGGGAAGCCCGGATTCGAAGGGCGCGTAGACCTTTCGCAGCGCCTCCCAGTACGGCTCCAGTGCGCATACGTCCGAGAGCGACAGACCGGTGTCGTGCTCGGTGTGCGCGGCGGCGGCGACGATCGAGCTCAGTGCCGGCTGGCTGGTGGTGCCCGCCAGTGGCGCGGCGGCACCGTCGACGGCGTCGGCACCCGCGTGCCAGGCGGCCATATAGCTGGCCAGCTGGCCGCCCGGGGTGTCGTGGGTGTGTACGTGGATGGGCAGGTCGAACCGACTGCGCAACGCGCTGACCAACTGATGTGCCGCCTGCGGCCGTAGTAGCCCGGCCATATCCTTGATGGCCAGCACGTGCGCGCCTGCGTCCACGATCCGCTCTGCCAGCTTCAGGTAGTAGTCCAGCGTGTAGAGCCGCTCCCCCGGGTCGGACAGGTCACCGGTGTAGCACATCGCGACTTCGGCAATCGCTGAACCGGTTTCGCGAACGGCATCGATAGCCGGGCGCATCGAGTCCAGGTTGTTGAGCGCGTCGAAAATGCGGAAGATGTCGATACCGGTCGCGGTCGCCTCTTCGATGAACGCCGAGGTGACCAGTTCCGGATATGGCGTGTACCCCACCGTGTTTCGGCCTCGCAGCAGCATCTGCAGACAGATGTTGGGCATCGCTTCGCGCAGCGTGGCCAGCCGCTCCCAAGGATCCTCTTTCAGGAAGCGAAGCGCCACATCGTAAGTGGCGCCACCCCAGCACTCGACCGACAGCAGTTGCGGCATCGTCCGGGCCAGATAGGGCGCCACCATCATCAGCCCACTGGTGCGCACCCGGGTCGCGAGCAGCGACTGGTGGGCATCGCGGAAGGTCGTGTCGGTCACGCCCACCGCCGGTGACTCGCGCAGCCAGCGCGCAAAACCCTCGGGCCCCAACTCAACTAGCCGCTGCTTTGATCCGGCCGGCGGCTCGGCCTCGAGATCGACCAAAGGCAGCTTGTCGTGTGGGTAGACCGTCGACGGGTGCGTGCCATGCGGATGGTTGACCGTCACATCGGCCAGGTAGGTGAGGATCTTGGTGCCCCGGTCGGCCGAGCCGCGCGCGGTCAGCAGGTGTGGGCGCTCATCGATGAACGACGTGGTGATCCGCCCGGCCTGGAAATCCGGATCGTCCAGAACCGCTTGCAGGAAAGGAATATTCGTCGACACCCCGCGAATCCGGAACTCAGCGATCGCGCGCCGGGCCCGGGACACCGCCGTGTGGAAGTCGCGGCCCCGGCAGGTCAACTTGACCAGCATCGAATCGAAGTGGGCGCTGATCTCCGCGCCGAGGTTGGTGCTGCCGTCCAGACGGATGCCGGCACCGCCGGGACTGCGGTACGTGCTGATCCGCCCGGTGTCGGGACGGAACCCGTTGGCCGGATCCTCGGTGGTGATCCGGCATTGCAGTGCGGCGCCGTGCGGCCGGATGTTCTCCTGGCTCAGGCCCAGATCCTCCAGCGTCTCGCCGGAGGCGATGCGTAACTGGCTGGACACCAGGTCGACGTCGGTGATCTCCTCGGTCACGGTGTGCTCCACCTGAATCCGCGGATTCATCTCGATGAAGACGTAATGACCGCTCTCGTCCAGCAGGAACTCCACGGTGCCGGCACAGCTGTACCCGATATGCCGGGCGAAGGAGACGGCGTCGGCGCAGATCATGTCGCGCAACTCCGCGGAAAGGTTTGGCGCGGGCGCCAATTCGATGACCTTCTGGTGACGGCGCTGCACGCTGCAGTCGCGCTCGTGCAGGTGGATCACGTTTCCGGTATTGTCGGCCAGGATCTGCACCTCGATGTGGCGCGGCTTGACCACCGCCTGCTCGAGATAGACCGTCGGGTCACCGAACGCCGACTCGGCCTCACGGCTGGCGGCCTCGATCGCCTCGGTCAGCGCATCGATGTCGGCGACGCGCCGCATACCTCGTCCCCCGCCGCCGGCAACAGCCTTGACGAACAACGGAAACCGCATGTCGGCGGCGGCGGACACCAGCTCCTCGACCGACGCCGAGGGCGCCGAAGATGCGAGCACGGGCAGCCCGGCTTCGCGGGCGGCCTCGATTGCCCGTGCCTTATTCCCGGTCAGTTCAAGGATTTCGGCGCTGGGACCGACGAACGTGATGCCGGCGGCCGCACAGGCCGCGGCCAAGGCCGGGTTCTCCGACAGGAAGCCGTACCCGGGATAGACGGCGTCGGCGCCGGCCCGGGCGGCGGTTTCGACGATCTCGTCGACCGACAGGTAAGCGCGCACCGGATGACCGACGTCGCCGATCTGATACGACTCGTCGGCCTTGAGCCGATGTACCGAGTTGCGGTCCTCGTACGCATACACGGCCACCGTGCCGACGCCGAGTTCGTAGGCTGCGCGGAACGCGCGTATCGCGATCTCACCGCGATTGGCCACCAGCACCTTGGAGATCACCCGCGACTCCTTACAGAAGTGTCGACCAATAGTCCCAGAACCGCACCATGATCAGCAGAAACACCGCGGTGAACCACAGCGCGGTGATCGACCATCGCCATTGATAGAGCAACCGCGCAGCGGTGCTGTCGAGTGCCGGACGAAACACGATGGACCCGACCACCACCAGCAGCGTGATCGTCATCGCCCACACCACCATGCAATACGGACACAACGCCCCGATCCGGTACAGACTTTCGAAGATCAGCCAGTGCACGAACCCCGCTCCGACCAGCAGTCCGACCTCGAGCGAAACCCAAAACCACTGGGGTAGCTCAACTTTCGCCACCGCCAGGACGCCGGCAACTAGCACCACGGTGAACGCCCCGATGCCCAGCAGCGGGTTTGGAAAGCCGAACAACGACGCCTGCGGCGTAACCATCACCGAACCGCACGACAGGATCGGGTTGAGGTTGCACGACGGCACATACGACGGGTTGAGCAGGAGGTCGATCTTCTCGACGGTCAGGGTCGCCGACGAGACCAGCCCGATCGCTCCGGCGATCAGCACCCACCACGCGCTGGCCGTCGGTACCGATGGATCACGCGTCGAAGCCGATGTCGGATCGCCGGACCGCCCGGCGGGTTCGACCGACACCGGGACCGTCACGAAGCCGGAGGAGCGACGGGTGCGTCGATACCCGGCACGTCGCCCACTATGGTCTTGATCTTTCCGACCAGCGCATCGGGTGTCGACGGCTCGTAGTTCTCACCGTTGATCTTGATCGTCGGGGTCGCGGTGATGCCCGCGGCCGAGGCTTCGCCACTGACCTTGGAGATGTACTTCCCGCTGTTGATGCAATCGGGCACCTTGCCGACGACGCCGGCCTCGCGGGCGAGTTCGATCAATTTGGCGTTGTCGGGGAAGCTGCTCCCCCGCTCGTCGGGCTGGATACCGGTCGTGAACAGTGCGGTGTGAAAACGGCGGAACGCGTCCATGTTCTCGTCGGCGACGCACAGCGCTGCCGCCCCCGCCCGCGACGAATAGTTCTGGTTCTTGGAGCTGTCGAGAATGGCCACCATCGAGTAGTCGGCCGCGATGGCTCCGGAATCGATCAGCTTGGCGACCGTCGGCCCGAAGGTGCGCTCGAAATTGCCGCAGGCCGGGCACAAGAAGTCCTCATAAAACGTCACGACAGCCTTCGGGTTGTTCGTCCCGGGCTGGTTGACCACCTTGCTCGACGTGACGCGAACGGTGTCACCCTGACCGGCGATGCCACCCTTCTTGTCCTTATGCGATGTCACGATGTAGAACACCAGCGCGACCGCGAAGACGATGATGAACGCGGTGCCGCCGATCTGAATGAGCCGACCGGACTTCCCGTCTGACGCCTTCAGGTCGAATCGGGGGGGACGTTTCGATTTGTCGGCCACAGCTTCGGTGATCCTTCTGTGTTGGGGCGGCGTGCGGGCGTTACGTCGGAGACCGCGGTACTAGATTACCGGCGAGCGCCGCGCGGCAAATCAGGCCCGGCTCAGGTGAGCGCGCAGTGCGGAAATCAGATCACTGGTGGCGGCGGCGCTGGCGCCCCCCAGCTGAAACAGGCTGGCGAATCCGTGAGTCAGCGAGCCCATGTACCGCAGGTCCACCGGGGTGCCGGCGTCCTGCAGCGCGGAGGCGTAAGCCTGACCTTCGTCGCGCAACGGATCGAAGCCCGCCACGGCGATCAGCGCGGGCGCCAACCCGGACAATGACTCGGCATACGCAGGCGAGACGCGCGGATCCGTCAGGTCGATGCCGGTGCCGTTGAGGTACTCCGCGGTGAACCAGTCGATATCGCGTTTGGTCAGCAGGAAGCCGCGGGCGAACAGGCTCAGCGAACGATTCTGCGCGGTGAAATCGGTCCGCGGGTAGATCAGCCACTGCAGCAGCGGCGCCGGCCCATCCTCTTCGCGCGCCAACTGGCACACGACGGCGGCCAGGTTGCCGCCCGCGCTGTCTCCCCCGACCGCGACGCGCCCCGGGTTCGCGCCGAGTTCTCCGGCATGGTCGTGGGCCCACTTGAACGCCGCGTAGGCGTCGTCGATCGCGGCTGGCGCCGGATGCTCCGGCGCCAGCCGGTAGTCGATCGACAGCACCTGAATCCCGGCGTCGCGGCAGGTCAGGCGGCACAGCGCATCGGCGGTGTCCAGATCTCCGATCGTCCAGCCGCCGCCGTGATAGAAGACCAGTAAGTCCGCGGGCCCATCGCTGGCCGGGCGGTAGTGGCGGGCTCCGATCCCGCCCGCCGGACCGGGAATCGTGAGGTCGTCGACCATGACGTGAATCTGGGGACCGGGTAGCGACAGCAGGGTCTGGCGCATCTGCGCCCGCGACGCCACCGGGTCGTCGTTGACGTCCAGCCCCTCGATGCCGGAGAGCCGCGTCGCGGACAGGACCAGCTGCAGCGTCGGGTCGAGCGTGTTGCCATCGATGATGATCGACCGGCCGCCGAATAGCAGCCGCTTCGCCGGTGTCGGAATCCAGGGAATGGCCTTGACGCCGACGTTGGTGACGACGTCCTGCACGCGATCGGCCCAGCGCGTCGATCCGCGTCGAGCTCCGGGATGCAGGTCCGGCGCGCCTGGCAGACTCTGTGTCATGTCCGGCCCCCTTGAATCAAACTCAGTCACCCTCAATGACGGTCATGCGATCCCCGCCGTCGGGTTCGGAGTCTTCCAGGTCCCTCCGGCAGAGACCGAGCAGGCGGTGCGTACCGCGCTGCAAGCCGGTTACCGGCATATCGACACCGCTGCCGCCTACCGCAATGAACGGGAAACCGGGCGCGCGATCGCCGATTCCGACGTGCCGCGGGATCAACTCTACGTGGTGACCAAGCTGTGGAACTCCGAGCAGGGTTACGACAGCACGTTGACGGCCTTCGACGCCAGCATGGACCGGCTCGGCCTCGACTATCTCGACCTCTACCTGATCCACTGGCCGATGCCGGCGCTGGGAAAGTTTGTCGAAACCTTCAAGGCGTTCGCGCATCTGCGCGACCAGGGCCGGATCCGCTCCATCGGTGTCAGCAATTTCGAACCCGAGCATCTGATGGTTCTGATCGATGCCACTGGCATCGTTCCCGCGGTCAATCAGATCGAGCTGCATCCTCGTTTTCCGCAGACGGAACTACGAAAGGTGCACGCCCAGAGCGGAATCGCGACCGAGGCATGGGCGCCGCTGGGGCAAGGAGCGCTGCTCACAAATCCGACCGTCACCGCCGTTGCGCAAGGTTGTGGGCGGACACCCGCCCAGGTGTTGATCAGATGGCACATCCAGCTCGGTAATATCGTGATCCCCAAGTCAGTGAACCCTGCCCGGATTGCGAGTAACTTCGACGTGTTCGATTTCGATCTCAGCGCCGATGAAATGGCGACGATTTCCTCCCTCGACGACGGAAGTCGGCTTGGTCCTGACCCACGAACCTTCAGTTTCACAGGTAGGTGAATGACGTTGACTGGCGATGCGGGCCTCGCCGTGCCCTCGATCACTCTCAATGACGAAAACACGATGCCGGTGCTTGGCCTCGGCGTCGCGGATTTGTCGGAGGACGAGACCGAACGTGCTGTCTCGGCGGCGCTGGAGATCGGCTGCCGGCTGATCGACACGGCGGCGGCTTACGGCAATGAAGCAGCCGTCGGTCGCGCCATTGCCGCATCCGGGATTCCCCGCGCGGAGCTGTTCGTCACCACCAAGCTCGCCACCGCGGACCAGGGTCTCAAGGGCGCGCAGGATGCCTGCGAAGCCAGCCTCGAACGATTGGGCCTGGATTACCTGGACCTGTATCTGATCCATTGGCCGGCTGCGGCGCTGGGCAAGTATGTGGACTCTTTCGGTGGACTGCTGCAGGTCCGCGCCGCCGGACACGCCCGCTCGATCGGTGTCTCGAATTTCACCGCCGAACACCTCGAGATGGTGATCGACCTGACCTTCACCACTCCGGCGGTCAATCAGATCGAACTGCACCCGCTGCTGAACCAAGACGACATGCGCAAGACCAACGCGCAGCACAATGTCGTGACGCAGTCCTACACACCGCTGGCCCTGGGCAAGCTGAACGACAATCCGACCGTGAATTCGGTGGCCGGTGAGTACGGCAAGACGGCGTCGCAGGTGTTGTTGCGGTGGAACGTGCAACTGGGCAACGCCGTCGTCTTCCGCTCGGCATCACCGGAGCACATCGCCACCGACTTCGACATCTTCGACTTCGAATTGGCCGCCGAGCACATGGACGCGATCAACGCGCTCAGCGACGGAACCCGGCTGCGCCCGGATCCCGACACCTACGAAGGCACCTAGCGCCGGCGCCGGGCCGGCACCCCGACTGTGCGTCTGACGACGCCCCGGCGGCGTGTCGCGTCGCGAGATTCACACTCGCGCTCTCACGGCCCCGCCGGGCAGGTAGTGGCGGCCTGACGCAGCACGCTCGCCGATGCCTGATCCACCGGGAGTTGATAGCCCCTCAGCACCGCGATGAATTGCATCGAGTACTGACAGGCGAACGCCTTGTTGGGCGGCATCCACAGGGCCGGCGCCTGGTCACCCTTGTCCTGATTGGCCTGGCCCTGCACCGCCAGCAGGTTGGCCGGATCGTTGGCGAAGCGCAACCGCTCGGCATCCGGCCAGCCGAAAGCCCCCATGTCCCAGGCGTAGGCGAGCGGGACGATGTGGTCGATCTGCACCGCTTCGCCGACTTTCGCGCCGCGCTGGAATGCGATCGTGGTGTTGGTATACGGGTCGTGCAGCGTGCCGGTGGCAACGGCGGTGGGGCACCGCTTGATCGCCACATATGTCTTATCGACGAGATCGCGGTCGAGGATGTCGTCGCGGGTGTCACATCCGTTGTGCCCGCCCGGCGCGTCGTTGTCGTCGTCCCACGCATCGCCGAATGCCGACCTGCGGTAGTCGTAGTGGTGCACCCGAAGCGGTGCCACCGCGATGCCGGCCAGCACATCGACTCCGGGCGCCACCGTGGGCACGTCGGCGCGCGCGACGATCTCCGCGTGCCTGGCCGATGTCGATCCCAGCGTCTGGTAGGCGACCAGCACCGCGAGCACCGCGACTGCCGATAACCACAGCAGCACTTTGCGATTAATCTGCACCACTTCTGCTCATCGCTCCGCTCTGCATCGTCGCTGGGGCGTCACGACTTATCCAGGTATTCGATGCGATCAGTGTCGGTGAATTGTGCTGCCAGCGAATCCAATTCGGGATTTTGACGGTCGACCTCAAACGCCCGGGTGCAGAATTCGCGTGCCGCTTCGATGTAGGCCAGATGATCGGCCAGCGAGAGCAGCCGCAGATTGATCGCCCGCCCGGACTGGTTGCGGCCCAGCACATCTCCTTCCCGGCGCTCTCGCAAATCCAGCTCGGAAAGGGCGAACCCGTCCAGCGTCGCGGCGACCGCGGTCAGCCGCCGGCCCGCCGCGGAGGCCGGCGAGCTCCACGTGGCAAGCAGGCACAGGCTCGGATGACGGCCGCGGCCGATGCGGCCACGCAGCTGATGCAATTGACTGATCCCGAATCGGTCGGCGTCCATCACCAGCATCACCGTGGCATTGGGGACGTCGACACCGACCTCGATCACGGTGGTGCACACCAGCACATCGGTCTCGCCGTTGCGAAAGGCGGCCATGGCGGCGTCCTTGTCGTCGGCGGCCAACCGTCCGTGCATCAGCCCCAGCCGCACGTTTGACAGCTCACCGCACCGCAGGCGGGCATAAAGCCCCTCGGCGGTCTCCGTCGCGCGCGCGTCCTCGGGCCCCTTCCCCGAATCGTCGGTCTCGTCGATGCGCGGTGCCACCACGTAGGCCTGCCGGCCGGCCGCCACCTCCTCGCGGATGCGCTGCCAGGCGCGGTCCAGCCAGGCGGGTTTGTCCTTGACGAAAATAACGTTGCTGGTGATGGGCTGGCGGCCGCGCGGCAGCTCGCGAAGCGTCGAGGTTTCCAGGTCACCGTAGACGGTCAGCGCGACGGTGCGCGGTATCGGCGTCGCCGTCATCACCAGCAGGTGCGGCGTGATGCCCGCAGGTGCCTTGGCGCGCAACTGGTCTCGTTGCTCGACGCCGAATCGGTGTTGCTCGTCGACGACTACCATGCCCAGGTTGGCGAATTCCACCACGTCCTGCAGCAGGGCATGCGTGCCGATGACGATGCCGACCTCACCGCCGGCGATCTCGCGGCGCACTTGGTTCTTCTGCGCGGTCGACATCGATCCGGTCAGCAGCGCCGCCCGGGTCGCCACGCCGCCTTCACTATCGGCCCCGCCCAGCTGGCCTGCCATCGCCAGTGGCCCTAGCACGTCGTTGATCGACCGCAGATGTTGTGCGGCAAGGACTTCCGTGGGAGCCAGCAGTGCGCACTGGTAGCCGGCATCGACCATCTGCAGCATCGCCAGCACCGCGAGGATCGTCTTGCCCGAGCCGACCTCCCCCTGCAGCAGCCGGTTCATCGGGCGATTTGCCGCGAGTCCATCGGACAGCACCTCGAGCGTTTCGCGCTGTCCGGCGGTCAGCTCGAAGGGCAAGCGGCCCAACAGTTGCGCGACCAAACCGTCTGACCGCCGGGGCGCCGATGGTCCCGATTGCGACAGCTCGCCGTGCCGGCGTGCAACCAGTGCCCATTGCAGGCCGATGGCTTCGTCGAACGTCAATCGTTCGCGCGCACGGCGGCGCTCCGCCTCGTCCTCGGCGAGGTGAATAGCCCGCAGCGCGGCGTCTTCGGACATCAGACCGTGTTCGGCGAGCAACTCCGCGGGCAGCGGATCGGTCACCGGATCGAGAACCTCGAGCACCTGGCGCACGCAGGCGTAGATGTCCCAGCTCTGCAGCTTGGTGCTGGCCGGGTAGATCGGGAAGAAGTGGCGGTCGAAGACCGATGTCAGTTCCTCGCCGGACAGGCCCGCGGAGGTGTCGGCGATGGTTTTCAGCGATTTGCTGCCGCGGTTGCGTCCGCTCGGCGAATTCAGGATGAGAAAGTCCGGATGGGTCAGCTGCATGGCGTTTCTGAAGTAGCCGACTTCACCGGAGAGCATCACCCGGGTGCCCTGGGTGAGGTCCTTGCTGAGGTAGTCGGCGTTGAAGAACGTCGCCGTCACCTTGCCGCGACCCGAGCCCACGGTGATGCGCAGGCATTTGCGCCGCGGATTCTTCTTCATCGGGAACGAGTGGGTGTCGGTGATCGTGTCGACGAGGGTGATGTGCTGGCCGACTTCGGGCCGCTCGGCCCCGTCCGCGGCATCCCATCTCGCGGCCGTCTCGGTATAGCTGCGCGGGTAGTGGCGCAGCAGGTCGTCGACCGTGCGGATGCCGAACACCTCGTCCAGGGAATTCGCCGCCTTGGCGCCCAGCACGTAGTCCAGCCGATCGCTGCGCGACGCCACGATTACTCGACGCCGATCAGCAGAGCGTCGCCGCGGTGGCCGGTGCGGTAGGTCACCAGCTCGGTGCCCGGATGGCGGTCGTGGACGTGCTCTTGCAGGATGGCCGTCACCGAATCGTCGTCGATGCCGGCACCGACCAGCACGGTCACCAGGTCACCACCGGACGCCAACAACAGATCGAGCAGGCCGATCGCCGCCCCGGGCGCGTCGGCGGCCACGATCAACACCTCGTCGCCCGCGATGCCCAGGCCGTCGCCGGGCTGGCAGCGGCCCGCCCAGGTCAGCGCGCTCTCGGTGGCGATACGCACCGATCCGTACCGGGCGCCGCCGGCGGCACGCGCCATCGTGTAGCCGTCGTCGACCGCCTGCCGGTCCGTTTCGTGCACGGCCAGCGCCGCCAGCCCCTGCACCATCGACCCGGTCGGTATCGGCACCACGTCGATGCCCCAGCCGATGGCCGCGGTGCAGCCGGCGACCAGCTCCTCGGCGGCCACGTAGCCGTTGGGCAGCACCATCACCTGCGCGGCGCCGGTGTCGACCACGGCCCGCATCAGTTGGTGGGCACTGATACCGGTGACCGGTTCGCCCGCGTCCGCCGCGGGCGACAACACGTGAGCGCCCTCGCCCGCGAACAGCTCGGCGGCGCCGCTACCGTCGACGACCGCCAGCACGGCCCGTTCCTTGGTCCAGCTGCCCGCGGGCAACCCCACGGCCCCCGAGCTCAGCGACGAAACCATGATCCGGCTCAGCCGTCCGGCCGCCAATCCGGCTTCCACGGCCGCGCCCGCGTCGTCGGTGTGCACGTGCACCGAATAGCTGGCCTGGTTGGTGAACGGCGCGGCGGCGATGGCCACGGAATCACCCAATTTCATCAGCCGGTCCCGCAGCGCGTTGGCCGCCGGCGGATTGCTTCCGTCCAGCCGATACATCACCTCGAACTGCGGTGCCGGCCGTTCGGGGGCACCGGCCACCTGCTGCTCGCGTGGTGAAAGCTCATAGACCGTGCGAGCGGGCGGCTGGCCGCCGACCGTCGAGCGCAGCGCGTCCAGCAGGACCAGCAGGCCCCGCCCACCGGCGTCCACGGCACCGGCGTCGGCCAGCACATCCAGCTGCTCAGGGGTCTTTTCCAGCGCGACGACGGCGGCGTCGCCGGCCGCGGTGATGGCCGAGGCCAGCCCGTCGTTCGCGCACTTCTCGACGGCGTCGGCAGCCGCCCGCAGCACCGAGACGATGGTTCCCGGGACTTCCCGGCCGCCCATCGAGGTGATCACCAGCTCGACGCCGCGCTGCAACGCCGCCCCGAGCAGCATCGCGTCCATGTGTGACAGCTCACCGCCGGAGCCCGCGGCCGCAGTAGCGGTGACGTCGGCGATACCGCGCAGGATCTGCGACAGGATCACCCCGGAGTTGCCGCGCGCGCCGTTGAGCGCACCGGCGGACAGGGCGGATGCGACCCGGGCGACGCAGCGCGGGCTGGCGTCCGCGCCGATCCCGGCGTTGGCCTCGGCCAGCGCGGAACGCATCGTGAACAGCATGTTTGCCCCGGTGTCGGAGTCGGCGACCGGGAAGACGTTGAGACGGTTTATCTCGTCGATGTGCGTGATCAGGTCGCTGACTGCGGTGTGCGCCCAGTCCCGCAGCGCCGGTGCGTCGAGCAGACGATCCGAACTGCCCACTGCGACCCACCTCCTCGGAGCCTTTCGAGCAGACCGCCCAGAATCCACATCTTGCCGGTATGGGCTGACCGGCCTATTGAGCCTAGCCAGCCGCGGCGACGCGCTCAGAAGTAAGCCGAGCGTCAGTTGTGGATCGTTTTGGTGGTTGCCCACCACAGTCGGTATCCTGGGCTGTCGCGGCGCGCAATCCGTGCCGGACCCCCGAACATTTGAGGAGCTTGAACGATGGCCGCTGTGTGCGATATCTGCGGGAAAGGCCCCGGCTTCGGTAAGTCGGTGTCGCACTCCCACCGGCGCACCAGCCGGCGCTGGGACCCGAACGTCCAGACGGTGCACGTGGTGGCGCGTCCCGGCGGCAACAAGCAACGCCTCAACGTCTGCGCGTCCTGCATCAAGGCCGGCAAGGTCGTACGCGGCTAGCCGCGACTACATCACGATGTGTCCGGCATCCACGGGTATCGATACGCCGGTGATGTAGCGCGCGCGGGGACCGACCAGCCACAGCACGGCTTCGGTCACGTCTTGCGCCTCGACCAGCGGCACGTCGGGTAGCAGCATCTGCGCGACGGCCGGGTTCGGATTCTCCAGCATCCGGTTCACTACGAAGTCGTTGAGGATCATCGGGGTCATGACACCGGCCGGATGGATCGAATTGACCCGAATCTTGTGCGGCGCATAGGCGTTGGCGGCCGAACGCATCAGCCCCACCACGCCGTGCTTGGATGCGGCGTAGGCGAACATCGCCGCGGTGCCGTCGCCACCCCGGCCGGTGAGGCCCTGCGACGAGCTGACCATCACAATCGATCCGCCCTTGCCCCCGCGAATCATCGACGGCACCGTCGCCAGCAGCGTGTGCCAGACCCCCTTGAGGTTGGTGTCCACGATCGAGTTGAACACCGGCTCGTTGCGGATCTCGGTGTCACCGATCGCCACCACCCCGGCGTTGGCGATGAGGATGTCCACCTCGCCGAGTTCGTCGATCGCGGTCTGCACGCCGGCCTCCAACTGGGGCAGGTCGCGGACGTCGGCGACGACGGGCACCGCCTTGCGGCCCGCGGCTTCGACCAGGCGCGCGGTCTCTTCGAGATCCGCTTTGGTCCCCAACGGATAGGGAATCGCGTCGATATCGGCGCAGATGTCCACGGCGACTATGTCGGCGCCCTGTTCGGCGAGCGCCACGGCGTGGCTGCGTCCCTGGCCGCGTGCCGCACCCGTGATGACGGCTACCGAATTGTCGAGTTCACCCATGACGGGCAACGTACCTGCCTGCGGGCTTACCATCTGCATCAGGGGAGGATGGCTATGACAATGCAGCTGCAGTCGATCAACATCCCCATGCTCATTGCCCATGCCGGCGGCGATCCCTGGGCCGTCAACCAAAGCCTGCAAGCGGGGCGTCCCGCCCAGATTTCCGATTTGGCGGAGGCCTTTCACGGCGCGGCGGTGTGCACCGCCGAATCCAGTCAGGCTTTCGCGGACGCCCGCCAGCGCTTCGAAGCGGCCTGGAACAGGGAGAACGGCGGCCATCCGATCAATGACTCCGACGAGGTGCAGCGCGTCACCAAATCCCTTGGTGCGCAGTCGCTGCAGTTACCCAAGATCGGCGTCGACCTGGAAAAGATCGCCGCGGCACTGGCCGAAGCCCAGAAGGCCGGCGCGGCACGGATCGCCGCTCTCGAGAGCCAGTTGCAGACGCTCGACAACATGATCACCCAAGCGTTGGCAATGGAAAAGCAAGCCGATCTCAGCGAAGCGGATAAGCGTGCGCTGGCTGCCTTCATCACGACGTGTGAAGACAACGCCATCAATGACACCAAGGCTGCGCTCAACGATCTGCTGGCGACGCGCAACGGTTACGAAGGCACGCTGAAGACCACGATGGCGAGCCTGCACAGCGAAGGCTACGACCCGCCGCAGACCGTCGGTGGCTGGTTCGAAGGCCCGCTGCTACCCGGCCAGGTACGGAATCTGGGTCCGATCGCCGGAACCGGCGCCAATCCCGGCATCCCCGGAATCGGAGCGGCGGACCTAGGCGAAGTGGTGCAGCTGCCAGACGGCCGTTATCTCGCGATCTTCGGGGATTCGTTCTCCGGCAACAAGGCTTACGACGGGACGCATTACCCGTCGGTGGCCGTGCCGGTGACCTTCGACGAGCAGGGCCGTCCCCACTTCGGCGAGCCCCTGACCGGGCCGGACGGCAGCCCGACCATCCTGTTTCCCCCGCCGCCGCAAGCCGCGGGCAAGAACACACTTCCGGCCGGAAGCATCCGGATGCGCGACGGCACCACGTACATGATGGTCGCGGGCACCACCGACCTGAATCCCGACGGCGGTACGTGGCTGACCAAAGTCACCAACGACCCGGCCGGTGGCTGGAAGCCCATCGACGGATCGTGGCGTCCGTGGACACCGGCGCCCAACCCGAACAATGTCCCGCACCCCGGCACCAGTTTGACCAGCCAACCAACCCAGATCAGCGGCTATCAGGCCAACGACGGCAACGTGTACATCGCCGCGGACTCCTTCGACCGCAGCCAGGGCGTCACCATGTACCGCGTGGATCCCGAGCACGTTAGCGACCGTGGCGCATGGCAACCCTGGAACGGCAGCGGCTGGGGCAAAGCCGGTGAAGTCGCGACCGTACCGCTGAGCCCGGACAGGTACGGCGAACTCAGCTTCCAGGAAGTAGGCGGAAAGCCGGTGTTGTCCGGATTCAACAGCAGCCCGGGTGTGAATCAAGTAGAGGTGCGCGTCGCCAACACTCCGACGGACGTATTCAGCGGCAATTCTCCAACCGTGATCGCGCACAACGACAATCAGGGCACCCCGGTCTCGGTTCCCCAGCCTTACGGCGGCTACATCATGCCCGGCTCGACCCTGGACAACCTGAACATCTTCGTCAGCCAGTGGAACACCCAGCTGAATGTCCCGTACAACGTGCAGCAGGTTCTGGTCAATCCGGGGCCATGATCGTCGCGCCGCACGAAAGTAATAGATAGACCACAACTCTCGATAGGACATACATGATCACCAAGGCGTTCGCAGCAGTAGTGGCGGCACCGGCGGTCACCGCGGTGTTCAGCGCCTGCACCGCCCACGCCGATCCGCCGTCGTTCCCTGACATCGCAAGCTATGCACCGGTCAATGTCGCGGACTACGAAGTAGACGCGTCCACCCCGGGAATACCTGCGGCGCAAGTGTTTTTCGTTACCCCGGACGGCGTCAACTGCAACTTCCAATCGGGACAAGCGCAGTGCACGGGAAACAATCTTCCCGGAATCCCGGCTGCCTCACCGACGTCCAAGGGTGCTGCGCGCACGAACTGGATGGGAACCCGGACCGGCCTGCAACAGATCGCACCCTCCGGGGGCACGCCGACCGGAGTCAAGACGCTGCCGCCGCTGCACTCGATCACCGTGGACGGCGTGATGTGCGGCGTCGACAACGCCGGCACCACCGCGTGCAAAGACCCCGACGGCCATGGCTTCGTGCTGTCGGCACACGGGTCCGGCTGGCTGCCGCACGTGTGAACGGGCGGCTAGACGGCCAGCGTGGTGCCCGTCTGTTCTTCGGCGAAGGCCACCAGGCGGGCGGCCACGTCGTAGTTTGACGCCAGCGGTGTGCGGCCGATCAGCGCCGGCTCGCCGCGCAGGCCGAGCCTGCCGCTGACACCGACGAAGCTACCCGGCGGCACCGGTTCGCTGATGCAGTACAACGTGGTGGCCGCGCCTTCGGCGATGTCGTTGGCCAATCGGTCGGCCACGACGGTGACGCCCTTTTGCACCAACGACATCAGCGGCGCGTCGGAGATGTTCGACAGGTTCGAGGCCACCCATCCGGGATGAGTCAGTTGGGTGACGATCGCCGATCCGGCGGCGCGCAACCGGCGATCCAGCTCGAGCCCCCACAGCATGACCGCGAGCTTGGACATGGCATAGGAGCCCAGTCGCGTCCACTTGGTGCGACGCAGGTGCATGTCGTCCAGGCGCAGCTTGGCCGACTTGTGCGCATCGGATCCCACGTTGATGATCTGCGAACGCACCCGGGGCAGCAGCAGATTGGTCAACGCGAACGGCCCGAGCAGATTGGTGCCCAGCGTCATCTCGAAACCGTCGACCGTTTCCTTGCGATGGTCGGTGAGCGTGCCGGCGTTGTTGATCAGAATGTCGACGTCCCCGTCGACCTGATCGGGGAACGCCCGCACCGAGGACAAGTCCGCGAGATCGAGCTTGATCACCGACGTCGAGCCGCCCATCGCAGACATTTCAGAGGCGCGCTCCTTGCCGAGGTCGGTGTTGCGCACGGCCAGGATCACGTGTGCACCGGCTTTGGTCAGCGCCTGCGCGGTGCCCAGGCCGACGCCGTTGGTCGCGCCCGTCACGATGACTCGCTTGCCGGTCAAGTTGCCGAGGCGGCTCGGCGTCCAAGGTGTCGTCACGACGCTTAAGAGTAATGGGCGGTTCTATGTAAGTTGGGTCAGTTCTGCCAACATGGTCTGCATGAGTGACAGCGGACGCGAAATCACCAACCTGATCTACCGGTACGCCGAGCTCCTCGACGGTGGCGACCTGGACGGGGTGGCCGGGCTTTTCGCGCATGGCCGCATCTGCGGCATGGAAGACGGCCCACCGGAAACGGTGTTCGAAGGGTCGGCCCGGGTGCGCCAGATGTACGACATGGCCACCCGGATCTACCAGGACGGCACCCCGAAGACCAAACACAACACCAGCAACGTGCAGCTCCACATCGACGAGGCCGCGGGCACCGCACGCAGCACGTCCTACTACTGCGTCACCCAGGCCACCCCCGAGCTTCCGCTGCAGGTGATTGTCACCGGGCACTACAAGGACACCTTCCACCGGGTCAACGGCGCCTGGTGGTTCGACAGCCGCATCATGTTCGTCGACCAGGTCGGCGACGTCAGCCAGCACCTGAAGTTCTGAACGCGTGACAGCCCCCAGCGCCTTCGACAGCGCCTTTGACCGCGTGCTGGCCGACGCGCAGCGCAAAGAGACGCTAACCGATTGGGGCCCGGGCGAATTCGAGGGCCCGCTGCGGGTGCTGCTGGACGACTACGCGCGCGCCGACCTCAACGCCGTCGGCGTGCACATCCTGCGCTCCGGCATCGTGCACAGCCTGCGCATGCGGCTTCGCACCCAGGAGTGGATCCGCCGGCACCCGGAGATCCTCGACGAGCAGGTCGCCGCGCCGATCGTCGTCGTCGGGATGATGCGCAGCGGCACCACCCTGCTGCAGCGACTGCTGGCCGCCGACCCGCGTTTCGTCTGCGCCTACGGCTGGGAGGTTGTCGAGGTCGCGCCGCGGCTCGACTATGAATTCAGTGTTGCCGACGACGATCCGCGCATCGCGATCAGCGAAGCGCGAGAGGCGAAGTCGCGCGAATTGGCGCCGGATCTGTTCGCGATCCACCCGATGTACGCACGCGAGGCCGAAGAAGAGATCGTCTTCCTGGCCGACGCGTTTCTGTCCCACGTCCCCGAATCCGGTGCGCACCTTCCGCATTACCGGTCCTGGCTCGACCAGCAAGACTTTTCCCCCGCCTACGACCACCTGCACCGCATGCTGCAGTTCATCCAGTGGCAGAAGCGCAGGCGCGGACAGGTGGCGCAGCGCTGGGTACTGAAATCGCCTGCGCACCTTGGGTATCTGGACCTGCTGCGCGCGCGGTTCCCCGGCCTGCACATCGTCCACATGCACCGTGACCCGCGCACCACGATCGCCTCCGGGGCCAGCCTGAACACCACCCTGCACGCGATGCACGCCGACGGCGTCGATGTGCATCGGGTGGGCGAGCAGTGGCTGCAGCGGATGGGCTGGACCAACGATCGGGCCATGTCGACCCGCGCCGGCTGGACTGACGACGCCGCCGTGGTGACCGATATCGGATTCGACGCCGCGGTGGCCGATCCGATCGGACAGGTGGCCCGGGTCTACGACGCCGTCGGCCTGCCGCTCACCGGTCACGCCGAGGATGCGATGCGGCGATGGCTCAACGAGCGTCCCCGCGAGGCGGCCCGCCCGCCCTACGGGCTGGCGAACTACGGCCTGCTACCCGAGCAGGTCGACGAGCGATTCACCATGTACAACCAGCGTTTCGGACAGCACCTTGGAGGAACAGCACATGCCTGACGATCCAGTCTCGACCGCATCCCAGCGCGAACAGGAGCTGGCCGCCCTCGACCTGATCTCCCATCCCACCGTCAAGACCGCGTATCGCACGGTGGCCGAGACCTGGCTGGGACGGGCCAAGGCGTCGGACGCGATGCGCGAGCGGTTCGACGATTCGTTCGCCGAGGTGATGTTCTCGGCGGCGATGTGGTCGTCCAATCAGGACAAGTTGCGGCCCAAGGTCACCTGCATCACCCGGCTGGCGCACCCGGTTGCGGGCCGTCGCATTCCCGGATCACGTTGGGGCATAGACAATCCCGACAGCGTGTATCGGGTGATCCCGATCTCGGGCGACGAGCGTTACGAGATCCGCGGGCGAGTCGGCGAGCACCGCATGACCGAGAACTACTTCACGCTGTGGGACGCCAACATGGGCACCGTCAACGTGCTCAACGGCCGCACGATGGAGGTCGACTCCGACGGCAGCTACACCATCACCGTGGATGCCGACCCGGCCGACGGGCGGAGAAACCATGTGCAGACCTCCCCGGAGGCTCACGAGTTCTACATCCGCGATGTGCTACTGGACTGGGGCCGCGACGACCCCAATTACATTGAGGTGCAACGACTTGGCAGCTCACCGGCCACTGCGGCGCGCACGCTCGACGAGCAGGCCGAGGCGACGGCGGCGATGATGGCGTATTTCGCCAACTTCACCGGCAAGCTCAGCCATGGCGTCTACAAGATGCCCGCCAACCATTTCAACCTGGCCTGGTCGGCGGACAAGGTCGGGGCGATGCGCAACCAGGTGTACGTGATGGGCCGCTTCGAACTCGCGCCCGACGAAGCGTTCGTCGTCGACCTCAACGACGGGGGCGCCGAATACTTCACCGTGCCACTGAGCAATATCTGGGGCACCACACTCGATCTCGTCGACCGCACCGGCAGCCTCAACAAGGCGCAGTCGGTGCCCAATGCGGACGGCAGCTACACCTACGTCATCTCGCCGGTCGACCCCGGCGTCGCGAACTGGATCGACTCCGACGGCCTGCGCGAGGCCATCCTGACCCTGCGCATGGCGGAGTTCGGCGAGACCGGCCCGCGCGAGGACCTCGGGGCCCGCGGACGAGTGATCAAGCTGGACCGGCTCGACGCCGAGGTGCCGCACTTGCCGCGGGTCAGCGCCCAAGAGCGGGCCACCACGCTGGCGCAGCGGCGCGCGGCGTATCTGCGCCGGCTGCCGGAAGGGACGGCCTGAGATGGCGCGCTGGCTGATCACGGGCTGCTCCACCGGCTTCGGACGTGAAATCGCCCGCGCCGCATTGGAAGCCGGCCACAGTGTGGTGGTGACCGCACGACGGGCCGAGACGGTGCAGGATCTGGCCGACGAATTCGGGGACCGGGCCGTCGCCGTAGCGCTCGATGTGACCGATGCCGCCCAGATCGCGGCCGCGGTAGCGGCGGCCGAGCAGGCGTTCGGCGGCATCGACGTCCTGGTCAACAACGCCGGCCACGGCTACCTGTCCTCGGTGGAAGAGGGCGAGGACGCCGAGGTGCGAAAGTTGTTCGACGTCAACTACTTCGGGGCCGTCGACATGATCAAGTCGGTACTGCCGGCCATGCGCGAGCGCGGCGCGGGACACATCATCAACATCTCGTCGATGACCGGTCTGGTGGCCAACCCGCCCAACGCGTACTACTCGTCGACCAAGTTCGCGCTCGAGGCCGTGACCGAGGCGCTGGCCACCGAGGTGCGGCCGCTGGGCATCAAGGTGACCGCGATCGAGCCGGGCGCATTCCGGACCGACTGGGCCACGCGGTCGATGAAGGAATCGCGCAACCCGATCGCCGCCTACGCCGACGTGGCCGCGCGCAAGGACCTGATCAAGCAGTTCGCCGACCATCTGCCGGGCGACCCGCGCAAGGTGGCCGAGGCGGTGCTGATGGTCACCACGCTGGACGAGCCACCGCTGCGGCTACTGCTGGGCCGCGACGTGCTGAAGGCGATGCGCGACAAGATCGCCGCGATGTCGGCGTCGATCGAAGAGTGGAAAGCCGTCACGAAGGACGTGAACTTCCCCGAATCGTGAGCTCAGGGCAGCCGCCAGTCGATCGGGTCGGCGCCCATCCCGGTGAGTAGCTCGTTGGCGCGGCTGAACGGGCGCGAGCCGAAGAATCCGCGCGAGGCGGACAACGGCGAGGGGTGCGGCGACTCGATCGCCACGCAATTGCCCTCTGCCAGCACCGGTTTCAGGGTGGACGCGTCGCGGCCCCACAGGATCGCCACCATCGGCTGCGACCGCGCGACCAGGGCGCGGATAGCGCACTCGGTGACCGCTTCCCAGCCCTTGCCGCGATGCGACGCCGGGTTGCTCGGGCGAACCGTGAGGACCCTGTTCAACAGCAGCACGCCACGCTGCGCCCAGGGCGTCAGATCGCCGCAGGACGGTTGCGGGTAGCCCAGGTCGGCCGCGTACTCGTCGAAGATGTTGGACAGACTGCGCGGCAGCGGCCGCACCTCGGGAGCCACCGAGAAGCTCAGGCCGACCGCATGCCCCGGCGTGGGGTAGGGATCCTGTCCGACGATCAGCACCCGCACCTGATCGAACGGAAAGGTGAAGGCGCGCAACACGTTCGGACCAGCGGGTAGGTACTTGCGGCCGGCCGCGATCTCGTCGCGCAGGAACTGCCCCATCTTGGTCACCTGTTCGGCCACCGGCTCGAGCGCACCCGCCCACCCCTGCTCGACGAGTTCGTTCAATGGACGTGCGGTCACCGGGCAACCCTAACCTTCGAACGACTCCCAGCCCGCGTATCCCTGCCACGCGGCGCCGTCGACGAGCACCCGCGCCGGCCCGTCGAGCACCCGCCCGATCACGCGCCACCCGGATGGCACCGCGCCGGCGAAACAGGCCACCAAGGCGTGGTCTTCGCCGCCGCCCAGCACCCACGACCACGGATCGGCCTGGGTCGCCGCCGCGGCGGCGCTCAGCGCGTCGCGATCGGGCGCCAGCGCCGCGCTGGACAAGTCGATGCCCACCCCCGAGGCGTCGGCGACATGTCGCAGGTCGGCGATCAGGCCGTCGGAGACGTCGATCATGGCCTGCGCGCCCGCGGCCGCGGCCGCGGCACCCTGGCCGTAGGGCGGCTCAGGCACCAGATGACGGGCACGCAGTTGGTCGAATCCACTGATCTCATTGCGCCACAACCAGTATCCCGCAGCCGAGCGGCCGAGTTCGCCGGCGACGGCGAGCACCGCGCCGGGCTTCGCCCCCGAGCGCAACACCGGGGCCCGGCCGCCCAGGTCGCCCAGCACCGCCACGGACAACACCCACAGCGGGGCGCTGACCAGATCGCCGCCGACGATGCCGGCGCCGACTCGCGCGGCCTCGTCCCACATTCCGTCCACCAACGCGTCCGCGTCCGCGGTCGGCGTATCGGCGGGGGCGCCGAAGCCGACCACGAACGCCGTGGCCCGCCCGCCCATCGCCTCGATGTCCGCGGCGTTCTGGGCTATCGCCTTGCGGCCGACGTCATGCGGCGTGGACCAGTCCAGCCGGAAATGCCGGCCGGCCACCAGCATGTCGGTCGACACCACGCTGCGGCCGTCGCCGGCCGATACCACCGCCGCGTCGTCACCGGGCCCAAGCAGCACGGCGTCGGGCTGAACCCGGCCGCGCACCAGCCGGTCGATGACGGCGAATTCACCGAGCTGCCCCAGGGTGGGCGACTCGCCGGATACTTCTTCGCGCACGTCAGCTCCTCCGGCGTGGTACTACACGGCTCTCGTACAGCGGCCCGACCTGCGGTAAGTTTGGTCCCTGCCCGCGCGGGCGGACGGCGCCAGTGTATGAGATGGGAGGTGCCCGGTTCTCGACGCTTCGGGCGTCGACGGCCGGGCGATGATGACCGGTTCGGACTCCGACGACCCAGGCGGACCGCCGCGGGCCCTGCTGATTGCCGCGGTTGTGGTGGCGGTCCTGGCCATCGGCATCGTGCTGGTCATCGCCGCTACCCGCGAAGCGCCGCCGCAGCCGGTCGCCCTTCCCACGGTGCCGGCGCCGCAGGCCGACAGCCCCGCATGCCATGCGCTGTCGGCGGCGCTGCCACAGCGGCTCGGCGACTATCAGCGCGCGCCGCTGGCACAGCCGGCACCCGAGGGCGCGGCCGCCTGGCGCACCGGAACCGGCAACGAGCCGTTGGTCCTGCGCTGCGGGCTCGACCGTCCGACCGCCTTTGTGGTGGGGTCCCCGATCCAGATCGTCGACCGGGTGCAGTGGTTCGAGGTGGCGGCCGAGCAGCAATCCGCCGGTGACGCAGGCAGATCCACCTGGTACACGGTGGACCGGCCGGTGTATCTGGCGCTCACCCTGCCGTCGGGATCCGGACCGACACCGATCCAGCAGCTTTCCGAGGTGATCGACCGCACCGTCACGGCGGTGCCGATCGACCCCGCCCGGCCCGGTGAGCGTTAGCGCAGACCCGTGCCCCGGGCCAGCGCCGTTTCCACCATGGTGGCCAGCAGACTCCGGTAGTCGATGCCGCTGGCCGCCCACATCCTCGGGTACATCGAGATCGTGGTGAACCCCGGCATCGTGTTGACCTCGTTGATCACCGGCCCGTCCTCGGTGAGGAAGAAGTCGACCCGGGCCAGGCCTTGGCAGTCGATGGCCCTGAACGCCCGGATCGCCAATTGACGCACGTCGTCTGCGATCTCGTCATCGACCTTGGCGGGCACATCCAATTCGGCTGCGTCGTCGAGGTATTTCGTTTCGAAGTCGTAGAAGCCGTCCTCGCGACCGCGCACACCGGCCACCCGGATCTCACCTACCGTGCTGGCCTCTATTGTGCCGTCCGGCATTTCGAGCACACCGCACTCCAGCTCGCGACCATTGATCGCGGCTTCGACGATCACCTTCGGATCGTGCCGGCGTGCATCGGCCACCGCGGCGGCCAGTGCATCCCAACTCGCGACCCGGTTGACCCCGATCGAGGAACCACCGCGCGCGGGTTTGACGAACACCGGCAGGCCCAGCCGCTCGCGCTCCTCGGGCGCCAGCGTCTGCCGCGACGGGCGCAGCACCACATACGGCCCGACCGGAATCCCCTCGGCGGCAAGCAGCTTCTTGGTGAATTCCTTGTCCATCCCGACGGCGCTGGACAGCACACCGGCGCCGACGTAGGGCAGACCGGCGAGTTCGAGCAGCCCCTGGATCGTGCCGTCCTCGCCGTAGGGTCCGTGCAGAACGGGGAAGACCACGTCGACCGAACCCAGGACTTCACCGGCGCCCGGCGGTAGCGACACCAGCTGGCCGCCGCGGCGCGGATCTGCCGGCAGGGCCAGCTCGGTTCCCGATTCGGTGGTCACCCCGGGCAGTTGCCGGTCACTGATCGCCAGCGCGTCCGGGTCGCCGTCGGTGAGCACCCACGAGCCTTCGGGGGTGATGCCGATCGCGACCACATCGAATCGTTGCGGATCGAGGTTGCGCAGGATGCTGCCCGCGGACACGCACGAAATGGCGTGTTCGTTGCTGCGCCCACCGAAGACAACGGCGACGCGCACCCGGCTACTGGCGTTCACAACCTGGAGAGGCTACCGGTTGGGATGCCAACGGGTCAGGTCGCCGAGGTGTGGCGGGTTGCCGGAACGGCGGCCGGCGGCGCGCTCATTCCGGCTTGGTGCTGCGGCCCAGCAGCAGGGCCATCGCGTCGTCCACCGAGAGTCCCTTGTGGCAGACCCGGTGTACCGCATCGGTGAGCGGCATCTCGACGTCGTAACTGGACGCCAACGCGAGCACGGATTCGCACGATGTCACGCCCTCGACGACGTGGCCGTCCTTTCCTTCCAGCGCCGCCTGCATGCTTGCGCCCCGTCCCAGGCGCTCACCCATCGACCGGTTGCGCGAATGCGGAGATGTGCAGGTAGCGACCAGATCGCCGACGCCGGCCAGGCCCGCCAGGGTCGCGCCCTTGGCGCCCAGCGCGATGCCAAGCCGCATGATCTCGGCCAGACCCCGGGTGATGATCGCCGCGGCGGTGTTTTCGCCCAGCCCGACGCCGGCCGCCATCCCGCACGCGAGCGCGATCACGTTCTTGCAGGCCCCGCCGATCTCGGTGCCGACCACGTCGCTGTTGGTGTACGGGCGGAAGTAGCCGGTGTTCAGCATGCGCTGCAGGGCGACCGCGCGCCCGGAGTCGCTGCACGCGACCACGGTGGCGGTGGGTTGACATTCGGCGATTTCACTGGCCAGGTTCGGCCCGGAGATCACCGCCACCTGCGACATGTCGACGCCTGTCACCGAGACGATGACCTGACTCATTCGCATCAGGGTGCCCAGCTCGATGCCTTTGGCGAGGCTGACCAGGGTCGCGCCGTCGGCGATCAGGGGTGCCCACTGCTCGAGGTTGCTGCGCAGGTTCTGCGCCGGGACGCCCAGCAGCACCGTCGTCACGCCGTCTAACGCCTCGGCCGCCTCGGCGGTGGCCCGGATACCCGGCGGCAGCAGGGTGCCGGGCAGGTAGGCGGGGTTGTAGCGGGTGGCGTTGATCTGTTCGGCGACATCGGATCGCCGCGCCCACAGCCTGATCTGCGCTCCGGTCCCCTCGAGGGCCTCGGCGAGCACCTTGGCCAGCGACGTTCCCCATGCTCCGGCGCCCATCACCGCAACGGCGCCCGCTGTGCTGGCCATTTCCCATCCCGATCTGTAACAAACGCGGCATCTGCAGCCGCTACACCCTAGAACAGCGACCCGCCGCCGTCACCATGACGGCTCGCGACCGGCGCGGCGACGCGCGCTGGCAGGATTGACGCCATGAGCGGCACCCGGGGTGACGGCGCCGGCGATGTCGCGTTGATCATCGCCGTCAAGCGGTTGGCCGCCGCCAAGACCAGACTGGCTCCGGTGTTCTCGGCGCGGACCCGCGAGAGCGTGGTGCTGGCCATGTTGGTGGACACCGTGACGGCCGCGGCCGGCGTCGCCGCCGTCGGCTCGATCACGGTCGTCACCCCCGACGACGCCGCGGCGGCCGCGGCGGTACGGCTCGGGGCGCAGGTGATCGCCGACCCGACGCCCGAGGGCCACGACGATCCGCTGAACCATGCGATCGCCACCGCCGAACGCTTCGTCGCGGAGTCGTTCGCCAATGTTGTTGCGCTGCAAGGTGATTTGCCCGCGTTACAGACCCAGGAGCTGGCCGAGGCGATCGCCGCGGCACGCGCGCACCGGCGCAGCTTCGTCGCCGACCGGCTGGCCACCGGCACCGCGGCTTTGTGCGCATTCGGCACGGCACTGGAGCCACAGTTCGGCTCGGATTCGGCCGCGCGACATCGTCGTTCGGGTGCGATCGAGCTGACCGGCGCGTGGCCCGGCCTGCGCTGCGACGTCGACACCCCCGCCGATTTGGCCGCTGCCCGCCGGCTCGGCATTGGCGGGTCAACCGCCCGCGCTATCGCCCACCCCTGAGGGCGTAGCAAACCTGTCCGGAGGATGAACGGCACGCCAACGGCGGATGGATGTCTACCGAGCGCTAGCAGCACCACCCGGTGATGAGCAATGATTCCCTCGTGACCGAAATCGAAGCTGAAGCACGGATTGACGAAACCGTGTGGCAACACGGCGACAGCGCCCTGGGCGCTCCCCCTGCTACCACCCACGCGGTGATCGATGATGCGCTGCCGGAGGACCGGTACCTCAACCGTGAGCTGAGCTGGCTGGACTTCAACGCGCGAGTGCTGGCACTGGCCGCCGACACCTCGCTGCCGTTGTTGGAGCGGGCTAAGTTCCTGGCGATCTTCGCGTCGAACCTCGACGAGTTCTACATGGTCCGGGTGGCCGGCCTCAAGCGTCGCGACGAGATGGGGTTGTCCGTCCGCTCGGCCGACGGCCTCACGCCGCGCGAGCAATTGGCCCGCATCGGCGAGCAGACGCAGCGGATCGCGACCCGGCATGCGCGCGAGTTCCTCGACTCGGTGCGCCCGGCGCTCGCGCAAGAAGGCATCTATATCGTCACGTGGGCCGATTTGGATCAGGCTGAGCGCGACCAACTGTCGACCTATTTCACCGAGCAGGTCTTCCCGGTCCTGACCCCGCTCGCCGTGGACCCAGCGCACCCGTTCCCGTTCGTGAGCGGGCTGAGCCTGAACCTGGCCGTCACGGTCAAGGACGGTGGTGGCCAGCACTTCGCCCGAGTCAAGGTGCCCGACAACGTCGATCGCTTCGTCGAACTCGGCGGCGAGGAGGGCGGAAACGAGGGACAAGCCGTCGTCCGCTACCTGCCGACCGAGGAGCTGATCGCGGCGTTCCTCCCGGAGCTGTTCCCCGGCATGGAGATCGTCGAACACCACACGTTCCGCATTACCCGCAACGCCGACTATGAGGTCGAAGAGGACCGCGACGAAGACCTATTGCAGGCGCTGGAGCGGGAATTGGCGCGCCGGCGGTTCGGTTCGCCGGTGCGACTCGAGATCTCCGACGACATGACCGAGGGCATGTTGGAGCTGCTGCTGCGCGAACTCGACGTAAATCCCAGCGATGTCATCGAAGTGCCCGGGCTGCTCGACCTCTCGTCGCTGTGGCAGATCTACGGCATCGACCGGCCGGCGCTCAAGGACTGGACCTTCGTCCCGGCCACCAGCCCGGCGTTCGCCGACAAGGAAACACCCAAGAGCATTTTCGCGACGCTGCGCGAAGGCGATGTGCTGCTTCACCATCCGTATGAGTCGTTCTCCACGAGCGTGCAGCGATTCATCGAGCAGGCCGCCGCCGACCCCAACGTGCTGGCGATCAAACAGACGCTGTACCGCACCTCCGGTGACTCGCCGATCGTTCGGGCGCTGATCCAAGCCGCCGAGGCCGGAAAGCAAGTCGTGGCAATGGTGGAGATCAAGGCACGTTTCGACGAGCAGGCCAACATCCGCTGGGCACGCACCCTTGAGCAATCGGGCGTGCACGTCGTCTACGGCTACGTCGGGCTCAAGACGCACTGCAAGACGTGTCTGGTGGTGCGCCGCGAAGGTTCAACCATCCGGCGCTACTGCCACATTGGGACCGGCAACTACAACGGAAAGACGGCGCGGCTCTACGAGGACGTCGGTCTGCTCACCGCGTCTCCCGAAATCGGGGCCGACCTGACCGATCTGTTCAATTCGCTGACCGGCTACTCGCGCAAGGTTTCCTACCGCAATCTGTTGGTTGCGCCGCACAGCATTCGGACGGGCATCATCGAACGCGTCGATCTCGAGATCGCGGCGCACCGCGAACACGGCGGCGGCCGGATCCGGATGAAAATGAACGCTCTGGTCGACGAGCAGGTGATCGACGCGTTGTATCGCGCCTCGCGAGCCGGTGTGCAAGTCGAGGTGGTGGTGCGCGGAATCTGCGCGCTGCGCCCGGGCGCAGAAGGGTTCTCGGAGAACATCTCCGTGCGCTCGATCCTCGGCCGGTACCTGGAGCACTCGCGGATCATGCATTTCAATCGCCTCAACGAGTTCTGGATCGGCAGCGCCGACATGATGCACCGCAATCTCGACCGTCGCGTCGAGGCGCTGGTTCAGGTCAAGGATCCGAAGCTGACCTCCTATCTGAACGAGTTGTTCGACTCGGCGCTGGACCCGTCCACGCGGTGCTGGGAGCTCGAGGCCGACGGGCAGTGGATCGCGTCGCCACGGGAAGGTCACTCCGTGCGCGACCACCAGGAGTCGCTGATGGAGCGGCACCGGGGCGCCTAACGCCCATGTGGTAATTTTCCAGGCCACCCGATGGCCGGCATGGCGCTGGCCGAATTGACCTGCAGGAGTAAGTTGTCGGACCAGAACTTGTCGGGCGGTCGGCGCTCAGGGAAGCGGATCGTCTACGCCGCAGGCGCGGTGCTGTGGCGACACAGCAGTGCTGATTCGGACAACCCCGAGCTGGAGATCGCGCTCATCCATCGCCCCCGCTACGACGACTGGTCGTTGCCCAAGGGCAAGGTGGACCCGGGTGAAACGGCGCCCATGGCCGCAGTACGCGAAGTACTGGAGGAGACCGGGCACCACGCCGTCCTCGGCCGGCGCCTGGCCAAGGTGAGCTATCCGATCGACGCGGGTGTCAAGAAGGTGTACTACTGGGCGGCGCGCAGCACCGGCGGCAAATTCGTGCCGGGCAAAGAGGTCGACGAACTGATCTGGTTGCCCGTCGCTGCCGCGATGAAGAAGCTCGACTACACTCAGGACCGAAATGTGTTGCGGCGCTTCATGAAACAGCCCGCCGACACGCATACCGTGTTGGTGGTGCGGCACGGCACCGCAGGCCGGAAGTCACGCTTTTCCGGCGACGACACCAAGCGACCGCTGGACAAGAAAGGACGCGCGCAAGCCGAGGCGCTGGTCGCCCAGCTGATGGCGTTCGGCGTCACCGACGTGTACGCCGCCGATCGGGTGCGCTGCCATCAGACGGTCGAACCACTCGCCGAGGAACTGGGTGTGAGCATCGAGAGCGAGTCCACGCTCACCGAAGAGGCGTACGCCACGAGCCCCAAACGGGGCCGGCAGCGGATGCTGCGCATCGCCGGCCGCGAGGGCACACCGGTGATCTGCACGCAGGGCAAGGTGATTCCGGATCTGATCACCTGGTGGTGCGAACGCGACGGCGTGGACCCGGACAAGTCACGCAACCACAAGGGCAGCACCTGGGTGCTGTCGCTGTCCGAGGGCCGACTGGTGGCGGCCGATCACATCGGTGGCGCGCTGGCCGCCAACGTTCGGGCCTGATACACGAAATACCCTTCGGGGGCAGCAATGCCGCCCGAAGGGTATTCGCGTCTGAACTCGGTTGAGTTACTTGCGACCGCGCTTGGCGGCCGTCTTCTTGGCCGGCGCCTTCTTGGCAGCAGTCTTCTTAGCCGGAGCCTTGGTCGCGGCCTTACGCACCGGAGCCTTGGTCGCGGCCTTCTTGACCGGCGCCTTGGTCGCGGCCTTCTTGACCGGGGCCTTGGTCGCGGCCTTCTTGACCGGCGCCTTGGTCGCGGCCTTCTTAGCCGGCGCCTTGGTCGCGGCCTTCTTGGCGGGAGCCTTGGTCGCGGCCTTCTTCACCGCAGCCTTCTTGGCGGGAGCCTTCTTGGCAACCTTCTTGGCTGCCCCTGCGACAACACCACGTTTCACGGCCGGTCCTTCCGACGGGAGGCGCTGTGCGCCAGCAACAACCGCTTTGAATTGAGCACCCGGGCGGAACGCGGGGACGGACGTCGGCTTTACCTTCACCGTCTCACCGGTCCGCGGGTTGCGGGCCACACGCGCTGCGCGGCGCCGTTGTTCGAACACACCGAACCCGGTGATGGTCACGCTGTCGCCCTTGTGTACCGCACGCACAATGGTGTCGACAACATTCTCGACGGCGGCGGTCGCCTGCCGACGGTCCGAGCCCAATTTCTGTGTGAGCACATCTATGAGCTCTGCTTTGTTCATCCAAAACCCTCCGAAGCCAGTGGTCCCATTTTGGGAACCGACTAGCGAACACGGTAAACCCTCACCTAGCAAATTGCCAAGCGCCACGCGCAATTTCACGGCTATGCGACAGGAAATTCCGGAATCTGCTTGCCGCCCTTGGCCGGTGACGCGGGCGAAAAATAAGCCTTGCTAGCTAAGGCGATCGGGGTAATTGGCACCCCGATCAACCGTTCACGGGGCGGGCAGCGTGCGCGGTTTCCAGTCCGGACGGGCCGACTCAAAAGATTCGATCTGGTCGAGTTTCTGCAGCGTAAGGGCTATATCGTCGAGCCCTTCGAGCAGTCGCCAAGCGGTGTGGTCGTCAATCTTGAACGGCAGCACCGTCGTTCCCGCGGTGATATTTCGATCTTGAAGATTGGCAGTGATTTCCAGTCCTGGACTCTGCTCGATCAGCTTCCAAAGCAGTTCGACACCGTCTTGGCCGACTTCGGCCGCCAGCAGCCCCGCCTTGCCCGCGTTGCCCCGAAAAATGTCACCGAATCGAGACGAGATGACCACCCGGAACCCGTAGTCCATCAACGCCCACACCGCGTGCTCGCGCGACGATCCGGTCCCGAAGTCGGGTCCGGCGACCAAGACCGAACCTCGGTCAAATGGACTGAGATTGAGCACGAATGACGGATCTGAGCGCCATGTCGCGAACAAGCCGTCCTCGAAACCGGTTCGGGTGACCCGCTTCAAATAGACCGCGGGAATGATCTGGTCGGTATCGACATTGGAGCGCCGCAGCGGCACGCCAATCCCGGTGTGGGTGTGAAAGGCTTCCATTTTCGTCCTCGATTTCGTTTTCAGTTCAAGTCGGCCGGGGTAGACAATGTGCCGCGGACCGCGGTCGCCGCCGCGACGGCCGGCGATACCAAATGCGTACGGCCCCCTTTGCCCTGGCGCCCTTCGAAGTTGCGGTTGGACGTCGCGGCGCAACGCTCGCCGGGCGCAAGCTGATCAGGGTTCATGCCCAGGCACATCGAGCAGCCGGCTTGCCGCCATTCGGCGCCGGCGGCGACGAATACCTCACTGAGGCCTTCGGCTTCGGCTTGTGCGCGCACCCGCATCGAACCCGGCACGACCAGCATCCGCACGCCCTGGGCCACTGTGCGACCACGCAGCACATCGGCCACCACCCGAAGATCTTCGATACGACCGTTGGTACAAGACCCGACGAACACCGCGTCGACGGCGATCTCGCGCATCGGCATGCCGGGCCGAAGGTCCATATACGCCAACGCTTTCTCGGCGGCCTGCCGCTCGTCGTCGTTGGTCATCAATTCGGGGTCCGGCACCGCCGCACCCAGCGGCACGCCCTGGCCCGGATTGGTGCCCCAAGTGACGAACGGGGTCAACGACTCCGCATCCAGATAGACCTCGGTGTCGAAGACGGCACCGTCGTCGGTGCGCAGCTGTTGCCAATACTGCAACGCGGCATCCCACCGCGCACCGGTCGGCGCGTGCGGGCGGCCCCGCAGGAATTCGTAGGTGGTCTCGTCCGGTGCCACCATTCCGGCCCGCGCCCCGGCTTCGATACTCATGTTGCAGACCGTCATCCGGCCTTCCATGGACAGCGATTCGATCGCGCTGCCCCGGTATTCGATGACATGGCCTTGCCCGCCGCCGGTGCCGATCTTGGCGATCAGCGCCAGGATGATGTCTTTGGCCGTAACGCCGGGCCGCAATTCGCCGTCGACGTTGACCGCCATTGTTTTGAAGGGGCGCAACGGCAATGTCTGAGTGGCCAGCACATGCTCGACCTCCGAAGTGCCGATGCCCATCGCGAGCGCGCCGAATGCGCCGTGGGTAGATGTGTGACTGTCCCCACAGACAATCGTCATTCCCGGTTGGGTCAACCCCAATTGGGGTCCGACCACATGCACGATGCCCTGCTCGATGTCGCCCATCGGATGCAGCCGCACACCGAATTCGGCGCAGTTGCGCCGCAATGTCTCGACCTGAGTGCGCGATACCGGGTCCGCGATCGGCTGGTCGATATCGACGGTCGGCACGTTGTGGTCCTCGGTGGCCAGCGTCAGATCGGGCCGGCGCACCGGCCGGCCGGCCAGGCGCAGGCCGTCAAACGCCTGCGGGCTGGTGACCTCGTGCACCAAATGCAGGTCGATGTAAATCAAGTCGGGCGCGCTGACCCCGTCGCCTGTCGAGCCGGATACCACAACGTGGTCGTCCCAAACCTTTTCGGCCAGGGTGCGCGGCTGGTGCGCAGCTGCCATCGGAGTCACCTCAATCACTTGTTGCGCCTCGATGACCAACAGGGCTGGTGATCTCAGAATGCGAGACGCTAGTATCTCTCTATGAGACAGCATAGCGGCATCGGCGTCCTGGATAAAGCCGTGGATGTGCTGCATACCGTCGCGGAATCTTCCTGCGGGTTAGCCGAACTGTGCGAGCGAACCGGGTTTCCGCGGGCCACCACCTACCGGCTGGCGGCCGCGCTGGAGGTACATCGCCTGCTGGCCCGTGACGACGAAGGTCGTTGGCAACTGGGTCCCGCGCTGAGCGAACTGGCCGCGCACGTCAACGATCCGTTGCTGGCGGCCGGTGCCGCGGTACTCCCCCAATTGCGCGAGACCACCGGCGAAAGCGTGCAGCTGTATCGGCGTGAGGGCACATCGCGGGTTTGCGTGGCCGCCCTGGAACCGTCTGCGGGCCTTCGGGATACGGTTCCGGTCGGCGCGCGGTTGCCGATGACGGCGGGCTCGGGAGCCAAAGTGCTGCTGGCACACAGCGATGTCGCTACTCAGAAAGCGGTGCTGGCGACGGCGAAGTTCACCGACCGGACGCTGGCCGAAGTACGCCGGCGCGGTTGGGCGCAAAGCGTTGCCGAGCGCGAACCGGGGGTCGCGAGCGTCTCGGCGCCGGTGCGCGACGGTCGCGGCGTGGTCGTCGCCGCCATCTCGGTATCGGGCCCCATCGACCGCATCGGCCGGCGCCCGGGCGCGCGCTGGGCGGCCGACCTGCTATCGGCCGCCGACGCCATGGCTCGCCGTCTCTAGTGTGCGTCCAGGACGGTCAGTGTGCGTCCAGGACGCCCTGAGCGCACACTCAAAATCCGCCGCTGACAGACTGACGCGATGGGAACCAACCAGCGCGCCAGCATCGTCATGTCCGACGATGAGATCGCCGATTTCGTCGTCAAGAGCCGCACCGGAACAATGGCCACCATTGGCTCGGACGGCCAGCCGCACTTGACCGCCATGTGGTACGCCGTCGTCGACGGAGAGATCTGGCTGGAGACGAAGGCCAAGTCTCAGAAAGCGGTCAACCTGACCCGCGACCCCCGGGTGACCTTCCTGATCGAGGACGGCGACACCTATGACACGCTGCGCGGGGTTGCCTTCGAAGGCGTGGCCGAGATCGTCGACGATCCGGACGTCGCGCACCGGGTCGGCGTCAGTGTCTGGGAGCGCTACACCGGCCCCTACACCGACGAGATGAAGCCGTTCGTCGAGCAGATGATGAACAAGCGCGTCTGCGTGCGCATCGTCGCGCGGCGTGCGCGCTCGTGGGATCACCGCAAACTGGGATTGCCGCCGATGCCGGTGGGTGGTTCCACCGCACCGGCCGTGCTGGGGACCGGCCAATAAATATGTAGCCCCGATGGGATTCGAACCCACGCTACCGCCGTGAGAGGGCGGCGTCCTAGGCCGCTAGACGACGGGGCCAGAACCGATCCGAGCTGCCAGCATAGCTCACCCGACGGGGGCCACCTAATCGCTTGCAGTGAACCGACTTTGCTGGGGTACCAGGACTCGAACCTAGAATGGCTGAACCAGAATCAGCTGTGTTGCCAATTACACCATACCCCATTGGCTGCCTAAAACCGCTGTTCAGAGCGTTTTCCCGTACTTCTTCACGGGCTGTTGCCAGCCTGGGAGTCCGCCGCCGCCAGCCGTTGTCGGCCTTTGCAAACCGCAGTGCAGACTACCAAAGATTTAGACCGCCTCTTGCCGCGCCGCCCCCAGCCGCTCCAGGCTACGGTCACGACCGAGCAGCTGCAGCGACTCGAACAGCGGCGGGCTGATCGTCGTCCCGGTCGCGGCGACCCGGATCGGGCCGAACGCCTTGCGCGGTTTGAGCGCCAGACCGTCGATCAGCGCGGTCTTGAGGGCCTCCTCGATCGCCGCCACGCTCCAGTCCGGCACGCCGTCCAGCGCCGTCAGCGCGGCGTCCAGCACCGCGCCCGCCTCCGGACCCAGCTCCTTGGCCGCGGCCTTGGGGTCGATCGCGTATTTGTCGTCGTTGAGGAACTTCAGCAGGTCCCACGCGTCACCGAGCACCACGATGCGGGTCTGCACCAGCTCGGCCGCAAAAGCGAAATCCGCTTCGTCGAGCTCCAGGCGATACCCGTGCACGGCGAAGTAGTCGCGCAGCCGGCCAGTGAAGTCGGCCACGTCGAGCATCCGGATATGTTCGGCGTTGAGCGCGTCGGCCTTCTTCTGATCGAAGCGGGCCGGATTGGAGTTGACGTCGACGACGTCGAACGCGGCCACCATTTCGCCGAGGCTGAACAGGTCGTGATCGTCGGCGATCGCCCAGCCCAGCAGCGCAAGGTAATTCAGCAGCCCCTCGGGGATGAAGCCGCGATCGCGGTGGGCGAACAGATTCGACTGCGGATCGCGCTTGGACAGCTTTTTCGTGCCCTCCCCCAATACCGTTGGCAGGTGCGCGAATTCCGGGACCCGTTCGGCCACCCCGATCCGCATCAACGCCTGGTACAAGGCAATCTGACGCGGCGTCGACGGCAGCAGGTCCTCGCCGCGCAGCACGTGGGTGATCTTCATCAGTGCGTCGTCGCAGGGGTTGACCAAGGTATATAAGGGATCTCCGCTGGCGCGGGTCAGCGCGAAATCGGGCACCGAGCCGGCCGCGAAGGTGGTCCTGCCGCGCACCAGGTCATCCCACGCGAGGTCTTCGTCGGGCATGCGCAGCCGCACCACCGGCTTACGGCCCTCCGCCAGATACGCCGCACGCTGCTCCTCGGTCAGCTCGCGGTCGTAGTTGTCGTAGCCCAGTTTGGGATTGCGGCCGGCGGCGATATGGCGAGCCTCGACCTCTTCCGGTGTCGAAAAGGCATGGTAGGCCTCACCCGCCGCGAGCAGCTTGTCCACCACCTCGCGGTAGATGTCGCCGCGCTGCGACTGCCGGTACGGATCATAGGGTCCGCCGACCTCGGGGCCTTCGTCCCAATCCAGCCCGAGCCAACGCAGCGCGTCGAGCAGCGCCAGATAACTTTCCTCGCTGTCCCGCTCGGCGTCGGTGTCCTCGATGCGAAAGACGAAAGTGCCGCCCGTGTGCCGCGCGTAGGCCCAGTTGAACAGCGCGGTGCGGACCATCCCGACGTGTGGGGTGCCGGTGGGCGACGGGCAGAACCGAACCCGGACAGTCCCCGGCGCGGTCACGACTTTCCCTTTCGGACCACGGGATTGGACAGGGTACCGATCCCCTCGATGGAGATGGCGACGGTGTCGCCGTCCTCGATGGGGCCGACGCCGGCCGGGGTCCCGGTGAGGATGAGGTCACCGGGCAGCAGGGTCATCACCGCGGAGATCCATTCGACGATGGCGCCGACGTCGTGAATCATCAGCGAGGTGCGGCTGTCCTGCTTGACTTGGCCGTTGACCTCGGTGCGCAACGCGAGGTCGGCCGGGTCGACATCGGTGACGACCCAGGGCCCCACCGGGCAGAAGGTGTCGTGCCCCTTGGCGCGAGTCCACTGGCCGTCGGCCTGTTGCTGATCGCGCGCCGACACGTCGTTGGCGATCGTGTACCCCAGGATGTTGTCGGCGGCCTGGGCGGCGGGCACGTCCTTACACGGCCGGCCGATCACCACAGCCAACTCTCCTTCGAAGTGCACAGGTGATGCGTTGGCGGGCAAGCGAATCGGCACGTTCGGTCCGATGATGGAGGTGTTGGGCTTGAGGAAGATGATCGGATCGGCCGCGGCCGGGCCCGTTGCGAAGTTCGCCATCTCGGCGATGTGGTCGGTGTAGTTCTTGCCGACGCACACCACCTTGCCGGCCAGCATCGGGGCCAGCAGCCGGACGTCGGCCACCGGCCACGAGCGGCCGGTGAACGTCGGGGTGCCGAACGGGTGCTCGGCGATCTCACGGGCAGTCATCGCGCTGGGATCCTCCAGCGGACCCTCGATGCTGACGAAGGAGACACCATCCGGACTGGCGATTCGACCTAGGCGCATTTCGTTGAGCCTAATGACGGCCGTGAGCCTGACAGCAGCCGGGCGGGACGACGCGTGTGCCACGATGAGGGATGCCCACGGACCCGGGAGTCACGGGCCAACTGAGTGCTGGCGCCCGCTGGTCCATCATGGTCATTTCGCTATGGGTGACGGCGAGTTCGTTCCTCTTCATCAACGGCATCGCGTTCTTGATTCCCTCGCTCCAGGCCAAACGCGGGATTCCGCTGACCGAAGCCAGTCTGCTGTCGTCGATGCCGAGCTGGGGAATGGTCCTGACCCTGATCGGTTGGGGCTACCTGCTCGACCGCGTCGGCGAGCGGGTCGTGCTGACCGTGGGCTCGGCGCTCACCGCGGCAGCGGCCTATGCCGCGGCGTCGGCCCAGTCGATGGTGTTGGTGGGTGCCTACCTGTTCCTGGGTGGCATGGCCGCGGCGAGTTGTAACGCCGCCGGCGGCCGGCTGGTGTCGGCGTGGTTCCCGGTGCACCAGCGTGGCCTGGCGATGGGCATCCGCCAGACCGCCCAGCCGTTGGGAATCGCCCTGGGCGCATTGGTAATGCCCGAGCTGGCCGAACGGGGACTGCACGCCGGGCTGATGTTCCCGGCACTGGCATGCACCTTCTCGGCGGTGGCCAGCGCCGTGGGAATCGTCGACCCGCCGCGCAAACACCGTAAAGTGGCCACTGCGCAGGAATTGGCCAGCCCTTACCGGAAGTCGCTGACGCTGTGGCGAATTCACGCGGTGGCGGGTCTGCTGATGATGCCGCAGACCGTGACCGTGACGTTCATGCTGGTGTGGTTGATGAGGCACCATGGCTGGACCGTCGCCGAAGCCGGCGGTGTGGTTACCCTCTCGCAGGCCCTTGGCGCGCTGGGCCGTGTCGAGGTCGGCCGGTGGTCGGACCGGGTGGGCTCCCGGATGCGCCCGGTGCGAATCATCGCCGTCGCCGCGACGCTGAGCTTGTTGCTGCTCACGCTCGCCGACGACGGCGACTGGGGTTTCGAAGTGCCGGTGATGATCGTCGTCTCGGTGATCGCGGTGCTCGACAACGGATTGGAGGCAACCGCGATCACCGAATTCGCCGGGCAGTTCTGGAGCGGACGCGCACTGGGAATCCAGAACACCACCCAGCGGCTGTTCGCGGCCGCGGGAGCCCCGCTGTTCGGTGTGCTGATCGACGCGGCCAAATATCCGACGGCCTGGGCGTTGTGTGGGTTGTTCCCTTTGGCGGCAATACCATTGGTGCCGGCCAAGCTGTTGCCGCCGGGCTTGGATTCCAGCGCAGCTACAGCGCGGCCGCGATCCGCTCCCCGACTTCGGCGGTGGAGCGCCGCTCGTTCCCCCGAGACGCCAGATACGTCTCGACCGCTCGGTCCACCCGGCTAGCGGCTTCGGTCTCACCGAGGTGAGCGAGCAGCAGCCCGACCGACACGATGGCCGCGGTCGGATCGGCGATGCCCTTGCCGGCGATGTCGGGCGCGCTGCCGTGCACCGGCTCGAACATCGACGGGTTGGTCCGTGTGGCATCGATATTTCCACTGGCGGCCAAGCCGATTCCGCCCGTCACCGCGGCGGCCAAATCGGTGATGATGTCGCCGAACAGGTTGTCGGTGACGATCACGTCGAAGCGGCCGGGGTCGGTGACCAGGAAGATGGTGGCGGCGTCGACGTGCTGATACGCCACCTCGACGTCGGGGTAGCCCGCACCGACTTCGGCGAAGACTCGCGACCACAGTTTCCCGGCGAAGGTCAGCACGTTGTTCTTGTGCACCAACGTCAGATGCTTGCGACGCTGCCGGGCCCGCTCGAACGCGTCGGCCACGACGCGACGCACCCCGAACGCGGTGTTGACGCTGACCTCGGTGGCGACCTCATGCGGGGTCCCGACCCGGATCGCGCCGCCGTTACCCGTATACGGCCCTTCGGTTCCCTCGCGCACTACCACGAAATCGATTTCAGGGTTGCCCGCCAGCGGGCTGCTGACGCCTTTGTACAGCCGGGCCGGACGCAAGTTGACGTGATGGTCCAACTCGAAGCGCAAGCGCAACAACAGCCCTCGCTCCAGCACGCCGCTGGGCACCGACGGGTCACCGATCGCGCCGAGCAGGATCGCGTCGTGCTGGCGCAGCTCGGCGAGCGCGGACTCCGGCAGCAGCTCGCCGGTGGCGTGGAAACGCCGTGCGCCCAGGTCGTATTCGGTCTTCTCGACGCCCGGCTTGACGGCATCCAATATCTTGACCGCCTCGGCGACTACCTCGGGCCCGATGCCGTCGCCACCGATGATCGCCAATTTCATGACAGGTCAACAACTTCCAGTTTGTTGGCGCCGACCGCCTGCGAGATCGCCGAGCGCACGTCGGCGGGCACGTCCTGGTCGAGCCGCAGCAGGATCGTCGCGCTCGGACCCTCGGCGTCCTCGGAGAGCTGTGCGGCCTGGATATTGACCCTCGCCGCCCCCAGCAGGGTGCCGATCTTGCCCAGCGCTCCGGGCTGGTCGATGTAGTTGATCACCAGGTTCTTGCCCTGCGCCCGCAGGTCGAAGTTGCGGCCGTTGATCTGGACGACCTTCTCGACCAACTGCGGACCCGACAGCGTGCCCGCGACGTTGACGCTCGAGCCGTCGTGGGCGACGGCACGCACGTCCAGGACGCTGCGATGGTTGGGACTCTCGGTGGCCGTGCTGATTTCGGCGGTCACGCCGCGCTCGGCCGCCAACGCCGGCGCGTTGACGAAGGTGACCGGATCCTCGATGATCGCCGAGAACAGACCGCGCAGGGCCGAAAGCTTCAGCACCTCAACGTCTTCGGACGCCAACTCGCCGCGCACCTGGACCGACAGCGACGCGGGCAGGCCATCGGTCAGTGCCGCGGCCAGCACGCCGAGTTTGCGCGCCAGGTCCAGCCAGGGCGCCACCTCCTCGTTGACCACGCCGCCGCCGACGTTGACCGCGTCGGGCACGAACTCCCCCGCCAGCGCCAGCCGCACGCTCTCGGCGACGTCGGTGCCGGCCCGGTCCTGCGCCTCGGACGTCGATGCGCCCAGGTGCGGTGTCACCACCACCTGCGACAGCTCGAACAGCGGGCTGTCGGTGCACGGCTCCTTGGAGTACACGTCGAGACCGGCCGCACGCACATGCCCGCTGGTGATCGCCTCGGCCAGCGCGGCCTCGTCGACCAGCCCGCCGCGCGCGGCATTGACGATGATGACGCCGGGCTTGGTCTTGGCCAGCGCCTCCTTGTCGATCAGGCCGGCCGTCTCGGCGGTCTTGGGCAGGTGCACCGAGATGAAGTCGGCACGGGCCAGCAGGTCGTCGAGGGAGAGCAATTCGATGCCGAGCTGCGCCGCGCGGGCCGGCGACACGTAGGGGTCGTAGGCCACGATGTGGGTGCCGAACGCGGCGATCCGCTGGGCGACCAGCTGGCCGATCCGGCCCAGCCCCACCACCCCGACGGTCTTGCCGAATATCTCCGTGCCGTTGAACGACGACCGTTTCCAGGTGTGTTCGCGCAGCGATGCGTCGGCCGCGGGGACCTGCCGGGCCGCCGACAGCAACAGCGCCAGAGCGTGCTCGGCGGCGCTGTGGATGTTCGACGTCGGGGCGTTGACCACCAGGACGCCGCGCGCGGTGGCCGCGTCGACGTCGACGTTGTCCAGACCCACCCCGGCGCGGGCGACGATCTTGAGTTTGGGGGCGGCCGCGAGTACCTCGGCGTCGACGGTGGTCGCGGAGCGCACCAGCAGCGCGTCGGCCTCGGGCACCGCTGCCAGCAGCTTCTCCCGGTCCGGACCGTCTACCCAGCGCACCTCGACCTGGTCGCCCAGGGCGGCGACAGTTGATTGAGCGAGTTTGTCGGCGATTAACACAACAGGCAAGTTCACCCGACCAGGTTATAGGCCGGGGTCTGGGCTGTAATTGTCCGATGGACGTCACCTTCGATGTGACGACAGTCGGCAGTGGACCCAACGGGCTTTCGACGGCCGTGATCTCCGCCCGCGCGGGACTCAAAGTGCAGGTCGTCGAGGCGCAGCCCACGTTGGGGCGGCGGTGCGCGCACCGCGGCCGACCCAGAATTTCCCGGAGTCGAACACGACATCTGCTCGGCGGCGCATCCGCGGGCGCTGGCGTCGCCGTTCTTCGCGCAGTTCGAACTGCCCGCGCGCGGCGGGCGGCTGGAGGTCTGCGACATCGCCTACGGCAACCCGCTGCCGGGCCGACCCGCCGCGATCGCCTACCGCGACCTCGAGCGCACCTGCGCCGAGCTGTCCGACGCGCTGCGCCTGGGCTGCGGATGCGGACTCAGGGCACGCCGGCGTGGGGGGTTGGGCGGAGGGGACGGCGGTGCGTTGTTCACCGGCGTTGCCGCCCATGTGCTTTCGCGGATGCCGTCCCTGACGGCGGCCGGTGCCGGGTTGATGCTGGCGACCCTCGGCCATGCGGTCGGCTGGCCGATCCCGGTGGGCGGCAGCCAGGTGATCACCCACGCGCTGCTCGCCGACCTGCGCGCACACGGCGCTGAGGTGGCCACCGGCATCGAAATCAGCGCGCCGCCCGGGCCGTCGCCCGGAGTTGTCGCCTACGACACCGCGCCCACCGCACCGCTGCGGATATACGGTGCAGCGCTACCGGAACACTACGCAAAGGCGGCGACATGGGAATGGGCGGCAATTCCGCGTGGCGCGCGATCGCCGGGCCCACGCCGCGCCTAAACCCCTAGCCCACAACGATTCCCAAGACGTTCTGTGTTCGGCGGCCACACCCCCGGGCGGCGGCGTGCACGGTATGGCCGGCTACTACGCCGCGCGCAGCCTGCTGCGCCGCGAGTTCGGGTTGGACATGCCTAGGCTGGCGCCATGACCAAACTCGCGATCATCTACTACTCGGCCACCGGCCACGGCACCACGATGGCCAACCGTGTCGCCGCGGCGGCGCAGGCCGCCGGCGCGGAAGTCCGGGTACGTCCCGTCGCCGAGACGCGTGATCCGGAATCCTTCGCGCAGAACCCCGCCTGGGCGGCGAACTACAACGCCACCAAGGACCTGCCCGCGGCCACCGGCGACGACATCGTGTGGGCCGACGCCGTGATCTTCGGCTCGCCCACCCGATTCGGTTCTCCGGCGTCGCAGCTGCGGAACTTCCTGGACTCACTCGGCGGGCTGTGGGCCGAAGGCAAGCTGGCCGACAAGGTGTACGCGGGCTTCACGTCCTCGAACACCGCGCACGGCGGCCAGGAGACCACGCTCGTCGCGCTCTACCTCACGCTGATGCACTTCGGCGGCATCCTGGTGCCGCCGGGCTACACCGATCCGAGCAAGTTCGTCGACGGCAACCCCTACGGGGCCAGCCTGCTCACCACGCACGACAACATCGAGGCATTCGACGACGCCACCGGCAACGCGCTGGATCATCTGGCCCGCCGCGTCGTAACGATCGCCGATCGTCTGGAGTCGTAGCAGCTGTACGCGGGCCAGCCGGGCACCCGACGCGGGCCGCCCGGCCAGCCGGGCGTTCGGCGTAAGAGGGTTAAGCCGTTTCGGTGATCGGGCGGTCGACCCAGCTCATCAGGTCGCGCAGCTTCTTACCGGTGACCTCGATGGGGTGCTCGGCGTTCTCCTTGCGCAACTGCTCGAGCTGCTTGTTGCCGCCCTCGACGTTGGCGACCAGCTTCTTGGTGAATTCACCACTCTGGATGTCGCGCAGGATCTCTCGCATCCGCTCCTTGGTGCCGGCGTCGATGACCCGCGGGCCCGACAGGTAGCCGCCGAACTCCGCGGTGTCGGACACCGAGTAGTTCATCCGGGCGATGCCGCCCTCGTACATCAGGTCGACGATCAGCTTCAGCTCGTGCAGCACCTCGAAGTACGCCATCTCCGGCGGGTAGCCCGCCTCGACCATCACGTCGAAACCGGTCTTCACCAATTCCTCTGTGCCACCGCATAACACGGCCTGCTCGCCGAACAGGTCGGTCTCGGTCTCATCCTTGAAGGTGGTCTTGATGACGCCGGCCCGGGTGCCGCCGATGGCCTTGGCGTAGGACAGCGCCAGCGCCTCGCCCTCGCCGGTCGGGTCCTGGTCGACGGCGATCAGACACGGCACGCCCTTGCCGTCGACGAACTGACGGCGCACCAGGTGCCCGGGCCCCTTCGGGGCGACCATCGCGATCGTGACGTTGCCGGGCGGCTTGATCAGATCGAAGTGGATGTTGAGACCGTGACCGAAAAACAGTGCGTCGCCGTCGTTCAGGTTCGGCTCGATGTCGTTCTTGAAGATGTCGGCCTGGGCGGTGTCGGGCGCCAGCAGCATGATGACGTCGGCCCACTTGGCGACCTCGGCGGGAGTGTCTACCTCCAGGCCCTGCTCCTCAACCTTGGCCCGCGACTTCGAACCCTCCTTGAGCCCGACACGCACCTGCACACCGGAGTCGCGCAGGCTCAGCGAATGCGCATGCCCCTGGCTGCCGTATCCGATCACGCCGACCTTGCGACCCTGGATAATCGACAGGTCGGCGTCGTCGTCGTAGAACATCTCTAGTGGCACGGTGAATCTCTCTTTCTTATTGGACTTTTGGAATGTGTATCGCTTATTTGGCGGTGCCGATTCCACGCGGCCCACGGGATAGCGACACCACTCCCGATTGGACGATCTCGCGGATACCGAACGGTTCCAGCACTCGCAGCAGCGCTTCGAGCTTGCCGCGGGTACCGGTCGCCTCGACGGTCAGCGAATCCAGCGATACGTCGACTACCTTGGCGCGGAACAGGTTTGCCGCTTCGATTACCTGGCTGCGGGTACCGGAATCGGCCCGCACCTTGATCAGCGCCAGCTCGCGAGCCACCGAGTTGTCCTCGTCCTGCTCGACAATTTTGATGACATTGATCAGCTTGTTGAGCTGCTTGGTGACCTGCTCGAGCGGAGTCTCCTCGGCGGAAACCACGATGGTCATCCGCGACATGTCCTTCTGCTCGGTGGCACCCACAGCCAGCGACTCGATGTTGAAACCACGCCGCGAGAACAGCGCCGCGACGCGCGCGAGCACACCCGGCTTGTCTTCGACCAACACCGAAAGTGTGTGCGTTTTGGCGTACATATCAGGCGTGCCCTTCGGTTTCGTCGTCGAACAGCGGCCGGATTCCGCGGGCGTGCTGAATCTCGTCATTGCTCGTCCCGGCGGCCACCATCGGCCACACCTGTGCATCCGCGCCGACGATGAAGTCGATCACCACCGGGCGGTCGTTGATGGCGCGCGCCGCCTTGATCGCCTCGACGACGTCTTCCTCACGCTCACAACGGATTCCGACACAACCCAGCGCCTCGGCCAGCTTGACGAAGTCCGGGATGCGGTGAGAGTGCGTGGCCAGGTCGGTCTGCGAGTAGCGCTCCTCGTAGAACAGGCTCTGCCACTGCCGCACCATGCCCAGGTTGCCGTTGTTGATCAGCGCCACCTTGATCGGCACGCCCTCGATCGCGCAGGTGGCCAACTCCTGGTTGGTCATCTGGAAGCACCCGTCACCGTCGATCGCCCAGACCTCGGCCTCGGGACGAGCGACCTTGGCGCCCATGGCCGCCGGGATGGCGAAGCCCATGGTGCCCAGGCCGCCGGAGTTGAGCCAGGTGCGCGGCTTCTCATAAGAGATGAACTGGGCCGCCCACATCTGGTGCTGCCCCACGCCGGCCACGTAGATCGCGTCGGGCCCGGCGATCTTGCCGAGCTGCTCGATCACGTATTCCGGGCTCAGGCTGCCGTCGCTCTGCGGGCCGTAACTCAGCGGATAGGTCGACTGCACCTCGTCCAGATATCCCCACCAGGCGGTCATGTCGATCTTGCCCGGGGTTTCGTACTGGCGCAGCATCGCGATCAGGTCGGTGATGACGTTCTTGACGTCGCCCACAATCGGCACGTCGGCGACCCGGTTCTTGCCGATCTCGGCCGGGTCGATGTCGGCGTGGATGACCTTCGCTTCGGGCGCAAAGGAATCGAGCTTTCCGGTCACCCGGTCGTCGAAGCGGGTGCCCAGCGCGATCAGCAGATCGCTGCGTTGCAGCGCGGCCACCGCGGCGACCGTGCCGTGCATGCCCGGCATCCCCAGGTTCTGCCGGTGGCTGTCCGGGAACGCGCCCCGCGCCATCAGCGTGGTGACCACCGGAATCCCGGTCAGCTCAGCCAAATCCCGCAGCTGCTCGGTCGCCTCGCCGCGGATCACGCCGCCGCCGACGTACAGCACCGGTTTGCGCGCACGCGCGATCAGCTTGGCGGCTTCGCGGATCTGCCGGCTGTGCGGCTTGGTGTTCGGCTTGTAACCGGGCAGATCCATTTTCGGCGGCCAGCTGAACGTGCATTGACCCTGCAGCACGTCCTTCGGGATGTCGACGAGCACCGCTCCCGGACGCCCCGAAGCGGCGATGTGGAAGGCCTCGGCCATCACCCGCGGAATCTCGTCACCCGAGCGGACCAGGAAGTTGTGCTTGGTGATCGGCATTGTGATACCCGAGATGTCGGCCTCCTGGAAGGCGTCGGTCCCGATCAGTGACCGCCCCACCTGCCCCGTGACGGCGACGACGGGGATCGAGTCCATCTGCGCATCCGCCAGCGGGGTCACCAGATTGGTGGCACCGGGACCCGACGTGGCCATCATGACGCCGACCTTTCCGGTGGCGTGCGCATAGCCACTTGCCGCGTGACCGGCACCCTGCTCGTGCCGAACCAGCACGTGCCGCAGCTTTTTCGAGTCGAACAGCGGGTCGTAAACCGGCAGCACGGCGCCACCCGGGATGCCGAAGATGACCTCGACGTCGAGTTCTTCCAACGACCGGATTACCGACTGAGCACCGGTAACTTGCTGCGGTGCAACATGTTTCGCTTGCTTGGCCGGAACTTTTGCGGCGTCTTCGGTGCTTTCCGTGGCGTCCGGCGCCCAGTCGTCTCCATTGTGCGACTTGGGTGTCTGTGACCTGGTGGGTGCGCTCACTCTGGTGATTGTCCTCTTAGTCCTGATTTGGCTGGGGAAGTTTCGTTGATACGCAAGAAAAAACCCCCGTCAGCTCTCGCTGATCGAGGGTTGCGCGTTGGTGCCGGATCGCTTCACATGCTGAAGGAACTAGTCACGCACCAACGCGCGGCTAATTACTACGAGCATCCCGGGCTTTCCGGTGGTCTCCATAGCCCCCGACGGTAGCCTTCGCACTGCTCAACCGTCAAATCCGGTGCGACGGGGCCCCGTCATGGCCGCGCCGGCACCACCCGCGGCGCCACGAAGTCACCGGCGCAACCCGGGGTGAAATGATGCTGGGGTGGCCTCCGGTTCTGCAGCCCCGACACCCGTGCCCGTAGTGATCAAGATCTCACCGATGGCGCACCTCGCCGTGGGATTTCTGACGCTCGGATTGCTGATCCCGGTGCTGGCCTGGCCGCTGTCGACCCCACTGCTGCTGATCCCGGTGCTGTTGTCCGCATTGATCATCCGGCTGCGCACCGTGGCCGACAACCAGGGTGTGACGGTGCGGAACCTGACGAGCAGCCAAACGGTCGGCTGGGACGACATCGACGGGCTGCGCTTCCACCGCGGTTCGTGGGCACGCGCCAGGCTCAAGAGCGGAACGGAACTACGCCTGCCGGCGGTGACTTTCGCGACACTCCCGCAGCTGACGGCGGCCAGTTCGGGGCGAGTCCCCAACCCCTACCGATGACCGGCTGACGGGCGATTCAGGCGATCGGATTGACGCCGTTGAGCAGCACCCACACCGCGATACCGGCGGCGATGCCGGCAAGCAGGGCCACAAACGACCCGATGAAGGGCCGGTGCGCCCATCCCCTGTTGGCGTCCAGGCCATAACGGCCAGGCCCGGCCAGAATAATCGCAACCGCGAGGACGATCAGCGTGATCTGGTACTCGTGCCCCTGCGGCAGGAAGTACGCGAACGTGTGTGGTCGCGCCGACACGCTGACCAGCAGCTCGTTGATCAAAAAGGCCAGCGCGCCCGCGGCGGCCACCGGGGTGAACAAACCCAGCACCAGCAGCACACCCGCGGCGATCTCGCCCCCGGCACTGACATAGGACAGGATGTCGGCGTGCTGGTAGCCCGCGTCGGACAGTGAGTTCTTGAAGCTGGTCAGGCCCTGACCGCCCCACCAGCCGAACAGCTTCTGTAGCCCGTGCGCGCCGAGCACCACCCCGAGGCCGACCCGCAGCACCAGCAAACCCAGACTCTGGGTGCCGCGCCGTCCGATCGCGCGTTGCCGTTCGTAGTCCTCGCTCGGGTCGATCTCGGCGGGCTCGGCCGCCAAATGCCGCGGCGCCGGCTGCGGCTGCACGTAGGGCAGCGGCTCCTGCTGGTCGAGGACGTTATAGGACGGCCCGGCGGGGGCGGCGACCTGATTCGGGTCTTGGTAGGGGATCACGGAGGTGGTTCCGAAGTCGCCCGGATACCCGACGGGGGTCAGGTCATCTTCGGGGTCGACCAACCGCGCCGCGGCGGGGCGCCCCGGTACCTGCCCGGGAACTTCGCCGGGCCGCTGCCAAGATGCGTCATTCGATTGACCGGTCACGGGTGTCAGGGTAAGGGCATTTAGGCCCGAATTGGGGATTTGAGCGGCGCTTTCGCCGTGTAATCGGCGGCTAGACCATTAAATGGGCCCGGATTGACTCCAAATGGACTCGGCGGGGTTCCGAAATGGTGAACGCGTGCTGAAAACCAGCTCGCCACCGGCCGATGGAGTGGCGTCGCGGCGCCCACGCAGGCCCGCCTGTGGCGCCGGTGCCCGCCCTGTCCGTAGCCTGTCGATCATGCGTTTGGGGTGGCCGGTTCGGTGCGGGCTCGCTGCGCTGTGCGCGGCGATGGTGGTCGCGACGGGCTGCGCGCGGTTCAACGACGCCGCCTCCGCGCCGTTCACCACCGCCCCCGAACTCAAGCCGCAGCCGAGCTCGACGCCTCCCCCGCCGCCGCCGCTGCCGCCCACGCCGTTCCCCAAAGCCTGCCCCGCCCCCGGGGTGATGCAGGGATGCCTGGAGAGCACCAGCGGCCTGATCATGGGGCCCGACAGCAAAACCGCCTTGGTCGCCGAGCGCACCACCGGCGCGGTCAAAGAGATCTCGGTCAGCGCCGAGCCGAAGGTGAAGCTGGTCATCCCCGTCGACGGATCCGGGGATGGCGGCTTGATGGACATCGTGCTGTCGCCGACCTACTCCCAGGACCGGCTGATGTACGCCTACATCAGCACGCCCACGGATAACCGGGTCATCCGCATCGCCGACGGCGATATCCCCAAGGACATCCTGACCGGGATCCCCAAGGGCGCCAACGGCAATAGTGGGGCACTGCTGTTCACCAGCCCGACGACGCTGCTGGTGCTGACCGGCGATGCGGGCAACCCTGCCATGGCCGCCGATCCGAAGTCGTTGGCGGGCAAGGTGCTGCGCATCGAGCAGCCGACCACGGTCGGTCAGGCGCCACCGACCACCGCACTGTCCGGCGTCGGCTCGGGCGGCGGACTGTGCGTCGACCCGGTGGACGGCTCGCTGTATGTCGCCGACCGCACGCCGACCGCGGACCGGTTGCAGCGCATCACCAAGGCCTCGGAGGTCTCCACGGTGTGGACGTGGCCGGACAAACCCGGCGTGGCCGGATGCGCGGCGATGGACGGCACCGTGATGGTCAACCTGGTCAACACCAAGATGACGGTGGCGGTGCGGCTCGACCCGAAATCGGGTGCGGTCACCGGTGAACCCGACGTCGTCCGCAAGGACACCCACGCCCACGCGTGGGCGCTGCGGATGTCGCCGGACGGAAACATCTGGGGCGCCACCATCAACAAAACCGCCGGCGATGCCGAAAAGCTTGACGACGTGGTGTTCCCGCTGTTCCCGCAGGGTGGCGGCTTCCCGCGTAACAACGACGACAAAGCCTGACGAAAAGGCCGCGCGCAGAACTGGAGCGCTAGGACTGCCCGCAGGCGGCCAGCACCAGCTCGCGCACCCGGGCGGCGTCGGCCTGGCCACGGGTGGCCTTCATGACCGCGCCCACGATCGCGCCGGCGGCTTGAACCTTGCCACCGCGGATCTTCTCCGCCACATCGGGATTGGCGGCCAGGGCCTCGTCCACCGCCGCCTGGGTGACCGAGTCGTCGCGCACCAGCGCCAGGCCACGTGCGGTCATCACCTGCTCGGGTTCGCCTTCTCCGGCCAGCACACCTTCGACGACCTGGCGGGCCAGCTTGTTGGACAGCTTTCCCTCGTCGACAAGTGCGATCACCGCGGCGACCTGAGCGGGCGTGATGGCCAGCTCGTCCAACTCGATGTTCGCCTCGTTGGCCTTCTGCACCAGGAAGTTTCCCCACCAGGAGCGTGCGTCCTTGCTGGAGGCGCCGTGCTTGATGGTGGCGGTGACCAATTCGACCGCGCCGGCGTTGACGAGATCGCGCATCACCTCGTCGGAAACGCCCCACTCGTCCTGAATCCGCTTGCGGCTCAACCAGGGCAGCTCGGGGATCGTCTGGCGCAATTGCTCGACCAGCTCTCGGCTGGGCGCGACGGGTTCCAGGTCGGGCTCGGGGAAATAGCGGTAATCTTGCGCCGTTTCTTTGGCGCGGCCGGGACTGGTGTACCCCGCCTCGTGAAAGTGTCTGGTTTCCTGCGTGATTGAGCCGCCGGAAAGCAGAACAGCGGCCTGGCGCTGCATTTCGTACCGCACCGCGACCTCGACGCTTTTCAGCGAGTTGACGTTCTTGGTCTCGGTCCGGGTGCCGAATTCGGTGGCGCCGGTAGGTTTCAGCGAGACGTTGGAATCACAACGCATCGAGCCCTGGTCCATCCGTACATCGGATACTTCCAAGGCGCGCAGCAAGTCTCGCAAGGCGGTCACGTAAGCCCGCGCGATCTGCGGCGCCCGGGCTCCGGCTCCCTCAATAGGCTTGGTGACGATCTCGATCAGGGGAACGCCGGCGCGGTTGTAGTCGATCAGCGACGTCGTCGCACCGTGGATGCGTCCGGTCTCGCTGCCCAGGTGGGTGAGCTTGCCGGTGTCCTCTTCCATGTGGGCGCGTTCGATCTCGACCCGCCAGGTGGTGCCGTCTTCCAGCGGCGCCTCGAGGTAGCCGTTGATGGCGATGGGCTCGTCGTACTGCGAGATCTGGTAGTTCTTCGGCATGTCCGGATAGAAGTAGTTCTTCCGGGCGAAGCGGCACCACGGCACGATCTCGCAATTGAGCGCGAGTCCGATGCGGATCGCCGACTCCACCGCTTTCTGGTTGAGCACGGGCAGTGAACCGGGCAGCCCCAGGCACACCGGGCACACCTGGGTGTTGGGTTCGGCACCGAATGTGGTTGAGCAGCCGCAGAACATCTTGGTCGCGGTGGACAGCTCGACGTGTACTTCCAGCCCGAGCACGGGATCGAAACGTGCGATGACGTCGTCGTAATCCAGCAGCTCGGCCGCTCCGGAGGTAACAGTCATGGCAACGATCCTAATGGTGGCCCAGCGGGGGCATAACAGCCCAGGCTCAGGACAAGGCGCGTCAGCGCCAGGACCGCAGCGCGGCTTCGCGCTCCGGCCGGCCGGCGACGAAGTCGCCCAGCGCGGCGGCCAGCTCCAGGTAGGCGCGCCGGCTTTCCTTGCTCAGCCGGTCCAGCCCGAGCTCTTTGCCCTCGCGGACGTGCCGATCGAATGGCAGCGTTACCGTGGCCGCGACGCGCGCCGACAGCGCCTCGAACTCCTTGGTGACCACGCCGTCCAGCTTGGCCGGTTCGGTGTAGTTCATCGCAAGCACCGTCGCCTTCAACAAGCGGCGATGTCCGTTGTTGGACAACCACTCCAGCGTTGTCCTGGTCTTGCGCACCGCATCGATCGAAGTGCCGGAGACCACGACCAGAGCGCGTGCCTCGGGCAGCACCGCGTCCATCACGCCGGAGTTGATCGCCTTGACGCAATCCACCAGCACCAGCGAATAGTGCTTGCGCAGAATCGAAAAGGTCTTGGCGATGTCCTGGCGCTCCAGCCGCCAGTCGGTGCGGCCGTAGTCAGGCAGGCCCAGCACTTCGAGGCCGAAGCTGTTCATGTGGGTGTGCGCGCGCACCTCCGCATACTGGGTCACCGAATCGCGCGCGAGCAGGTCGGCCAGGCCCAGCGGGTTGCGGCGACCGTGGCGCTCCGCCAGGTCGCCGGCGTCGATATCGACGGCGATGACCCGGTCGCCGCGCGCCTCGGCCAGCGTCGAGCCGAGCGCCTCGACCACCGCGGTCTTGCCGACGCCGCCTTTGAAGTTCAGCACCGCGATCGGAAACGCCCCACCGATCGGCACACCGATGCGCTCGCGCAGCTCCCGCTCGTAGGCGGCCTGTTTGCCGGGGCCGAGGTCGATTCCGGTCACCCGGTGGATCACCGCTCGCCAGTTGAACCTGCTCGGCTCCGAGCCCTCCCGGAAGTCCAGGCCGTCCAGGGCGGTCCCGCCCAGGGTCAGATCGCGACGGTACGGCACGGCGGCTCGCCGAGCCCGCGCCAGCCGGTTGGGCGTAGCCGGGCCGCTTGACCTGGCCGGTTTCGCGGGCGGGCGCGGCTCGGGCACCGTGGCCGCCGTCGGGTCGGCGTTGGCTCGCCAGCTCGGCACCGAAGCCGCCGGACCCGCGGAACTCGACGGATATGCCGGCGCAGCAGACAGCGCGTTGACTCCGCGAACTCCCTCGCGGTTGCTCATAACGGCAGGTGTAGCCACTTCGACCTGGTGGTTAAACCCGGAAATTCGGCCCGTCCAGGAGTGCTGGCAGGTTGAGCCGGCAAATTCATTCGGTCGTCAGGCTGCTGCCATCCGACGTTTGCCCGCCGCGGCGTCAGCTAGAGCCGATGTGCTTGCTTCAGCATCCGGCCCGCACGTTCCCCGATGACCACACACGGCGCCATCGTGTTGGTGGTGGTGATCTCCGGCATCACGGAGCCGTCGGCCACTCTGAGGCTGTCGATTCCGTAGACCTTCAGGTCGCCGTCGACCACCGACATCGCGTCGCGGCCCATTTTGGCCGTGCCGACCTGGTGAAAGAAGGTGTTCGCCGCGTCCCGGACGAACTCTTCCAGCGCCGCTGGGCGCAGGTTTCCCGGCATGACCTCGCGTTTCACGTACGGCCGCAGGGGCGCGCTGTTGGCGATTTCGCGGCACCACTGCACGCAGGCGATTCCCTTTCGGACATCGTCGGGATCCCCCAGCGTGTTGGCGTCGATGCACAACGGATCCGTGGGGTTGGGGCCGCTCAGCCGGATGCGGCCCCGGCTCTTCGGATGAGCCAGCGCGGCATGAAACGTCCAGCCGGCTTCGGGAAGCCCGAACCGGGCGGCGGTCTCGTCGGTGGCGTAGGGAACTTCTACCTGCCAGGCGAAGAGGTCGGGGTGTGTCAGCCCGGACTCGCTCTGCCCGACTATCACCACTTCGGCCGCATTGTTCCGCGGCGGCTGCGCGTCGCGGTATTCCCACATGCAGTCAAAGGCCACGTGATCCTGCAGGTTGCGCCCCACCCCGGGCAGATGTTGATGTATCGGAATCCCGACCCGGCCGAGCTCGTCTTGGTCTCCTATGCCGGACAGCATCAGGACCTTGGGGGTGTGGTTCGCGCCCAGCGACAGGACAACCTCCGCGTCGGCGTCGATGCGGCGGGTGCTTCCTCGATGACGAATTTCGACGCCGACGGCTTTGCCGTCCTGAATCACCACGCGCTGCACGACCGCGTGAGTGAGGACGGTGAGGTTGGGCCGATCCATCAACGGGAAGGTGAACGAGCGAAATATCGACTGGCGCTGCCCATTTCGGATGCAGAGATCTCCCAGCGCAGCACCGCTCGTCGTCTCCATCATTGAGCCGTTGGCCGACGGGTAGACCGCGAGGCCGTTGGCCCGCGCCGCGTCCAACGTCGCCAGCGCAAGCGGATGGGGGTTCGGGGGCGGCTGGATGAAAACCGGGCCACCGGTTCCCCGGTATGCCGGATCCGGTGCGCCGTGCCAGTCTTCGATCTCCCGATAAATGGCGAGGATGGACTCGTAATTCCACGCCGGATCGCCCGTTTCGGCGGCGAAGTGATTCCAGTCGTCGCGGTGGGCGCGGATCCATCCCATCACGTTGATGCTCGAGCTGCCTCCCAGCACCTTGCCCATCGAATGCACGATCGAGCGGTTATTGATACTGGGGTTCGGCATACTGCGAAACCCCCAGTCGCGCTGCGAATTCAAGTTGGCCACCCATTGCCCGGGGTCGATGACTTCGGTGACGTTGTCGTCGCCGCCGGCCTCGACCAGCAGTACGTCGACATCCGGGTTTTCGGCCAACCGTCGAGCCACTACCGACCCCGACGAGCCCGAACCGCACACGATGAAGTCGTACCGCTGCTTGAGCACAGCGCTCAGCGAAGCCTGATTCGCGGCCACCCGCTCAGCGAACTCCCGGTCCACATCGAATTCGATTGCTGTTTCCTGCATTTGGTCCCCCAAGTGGGCAGTTGATGTCGCTACCCACTATCGGCGCGACCGTCATGCATGTCTTGCCCGTTCGCGCCGGGATCTTGCCGGCGTGCGCAATTCTGTGCCCAGAGCCGATACTCTCGCGGAGTTCTCCCGTGCGCCGCCTTGAACAGCCGGGAAAAATGCGCCGCGTTCACCAGACCCCACCGCGCACCGATCACACTCACCGGCACCGTCGTGAGTTCGGCGTTCGCAAGGTCCTTGCGACAGTGCTCGATCCTGCGGCTCCGGATCCAGTCGGTGACGGTGCGGCCGTCGTTTTCGAACAACCGTTGCAGTTGGCGCAGCGAGATGTGCTGCGCCGCTGCGATCGCCGGCACATCCAGGTCCGGGTCGCCGAGGTTGCGTTCGATGAATGCGAGTATCGCGAGCATTTGATGGCTCACATCGCGACGCTGCGGGCGTTCACACGCCAATTGCTCGCCCAACGATGCCTCGAGCATGTCGAATACCGCGTCGGCGACGTGGAGATTGAGCACTTGGGGGCCCTTGGCGGCCTGTCTGCCGAGCTCGACAAGAAACGGTGCCAGCAGCGCGCCCATCCCCTGGCGACCGTCGAAGCGACGGGCCGTCAGCTGAGATAGCTGTGCGGCCGGGATCCGCAGTAACTCGCGAGGAAGGAGCGCACTGTACATCCGGAATTTGCCGCTGACCGCGAAGTCGAACGGTCGCGTGGTGTCGTAGACGACGTAATCTCCAGGCGACAGGTTTGCTTCGCGGCCGTCCTGCCGCACCACGCAGCGGCCCCCCACGTGCACGCCGACCTTCAGATATTCGCGGCTGTGGTGGTCGATGAGCTGAGGCGTCCCGCGCAGCAACTGCCCACGCGTTCGGCGCAGCACGATGTCACCGTCGAATTGCAGCCGGTTGATCCGCAACGTGCCGAGGCTCGAGGTCTGCAGCGAGGCGTGGAAGGAGTCGGTGTCCTCAACCGAGAGCACCACCGGGACGAACGTGTCGCGAACCAGCTGGTGAAAGACATCGAAGCGCTCCTTGGCGCTGCGTTGTCCGGATTTGCTACTGGTCATGCTCGCTAGGAACGTCTCAACCGGCGGAATTGTTCACCATTGGCGGCCGGTGCTTTGCCCGCCGCGGCGGCCTCAGCCGAAGAACGCGGCGGCCTCGTCGTGGCGTGCGTCGGGCACCAGCTTGAGGTGGCGGGTGGCGTCGGCCAGCGAGACACGGCCGATGTCCTGCCCGCGCAGCGACACCATCTGCCCGTATTCGCCGGCGTGCGCGGCGTCGGCGGCGTTGACGCCGAACCGGGTGGCCAGTACGCGATCGTAGGCCGTCGGGATGCCGCCCCGCTGGACGTGGCCCAACACGGTCACTCGCACGTCCTTGTTGATCCGCTTCTCCACGGCAACGCCCAACTGCGCAGCGACGCCGGTGAATTTCTCGTGGCCGAATTCGTCAATCCCGCCCTCCCGCAAGGGAATCGACCCGGGGATCGGCTTGGCTCCTTCGGCCACCACGCAGATGAAGTGCGAATCCCCGCGCTGGAAACGGCGTTTGACGAGCCGGCACACATCCTCGATGTCGAAGGGCTGCTCGGGAATCAGCGTCATGTGCGCGCCGGATGCCAGCCCGGCGTTCAGCGCGATCCAGCCGGCGTGGCGGCCCATCACCTCCACCAGCATCACTCGCTGGTGCGACTCGGCGGTGCTGTGCAGACGGTCGATGGCGTCGGTGGCCACGGTCAGCGCGGTGTCGTGCCCGAAAGTGACGTCGGTGCAGTCGATGTCGTTGTCGATCGTCTTCGGTACGCCGACGACGGGGACATTCTCCTCCGAGAGCCAGTGTGCGGCCGTCAGCGTGCCCTCGCCGCCGATCGGGATGAGCACGTCGATGCCGTTGTCGTCCAGGGTCTGCTTGATCTGATCCAGCCCGGCCCGCAACTTGTCGGGATGCACGCGAGCGGTGCCCAGCACTGTCCCGCCCTTGGCCAGCAGCCGGTCATTGCGATCGTCGTTCTGCAGCTGGATGCGCCGGTTCTCCAGCAACCCGCGCCATCCGTCCTGGAAGCCGACCACCGACGAGCCGTACCGGGCGTCGCAGGTCCGCACCACCGCCCGGATGACGGCGTTGAGCCCCGGACAGTCGCCGCCCCCGGTGAGAATTCCGATCCGCATCCTCTTATCTTGCCTGTCTGGGCCGCCGTCGGGGCAAATCGGGCGGTGTGCGGGCTAGACGGTCGGCGCGGCCGGTAACGGTCCACGCGCCGCTTCGTAGGCGGCACCGACGCGATAAAGGCGATCGTCGGCCAGCGCGGGCGCCATGATCTGCAGGCCCACCGGTAGCTGGTCGTCCGGCGAGAGTCCCGACGGCACCGACATTCCGCAGTGCCCGGCCAGGTTCAGCGGCAACGTGCACAAGTCGAACAGGTACATGGCCAGCGGATCGTCGACCTTCTCCCCCAGCCGGAACGCGGTGGTCGGGGTCGTCGGCGACACCAGCACGTCGACGGACTTGTAGGCCTCGTCGAGGTCACGGGCGATCAGGGTGCGCACTTTCTGCGCCTGGTTGTAGTAGGCGTCGTAATAGCCCGCCGAGAGCGCGTAGGCGCCAATCATGATGCGGCGCTTGACTTCTGGACCGAAGCCGGCCGCCCGGGTCAGCGCCATCACTTCCTCGGCGCTGTGGCTGCCGTCGTCACCGACCCGCAGCCCGTAACGCATCGCGTCGAAGCGCGCCAGGTTGCTCGACACCTCCGACGGCAGGATCAGGTAGTAGGCGGCCAGCGCGTGATCGAAATGCGGACAGTCGACTTCGCTCACCTCGGCACCCAGCGCGGTCAGCTGTTTGACCGCCTCCTCGAACGACGACAGCACTCCGGGCTGATAGCCTTCGCCGCGCAGCTGCGAGACCACACCGATTCGCACGCCGCTCAGATCGCCTGCGGCACCGGCGTTAGCGGCGCCGACCACGTCGGGCACCGCGGCATCGACCGAGGTCGAGTCCATCTGGTCGTGGCCGGCGATCACCCGATGCAGCAGCGCCGTGTCGAGCACGGTGCGCGCGCAGGGGCCGCCCTGATCCAGCGACGACGCGCAGGCCACCAGGCCGTAGCGCGACACCGTGCCGTAGGTGGGCTTGACCCCGACGGTCGCGGTCAGCGCGGCCGGCTGACGGATCGAGCCCCCGGTGTCGGTGCCGATGGCCAGCGGCGCCTGGAAGGAGGCCAGCGCCGCGGCGCTGCCCCCGCCGGAGCCGCCGGGCACCCGCTCGAGGTCCCACGGGTTGCGGGTGGGGCCATAGGCGGAGTTCTCCGTCGACGAGCCCATCGCGAACTCGTCCATGTTGGTCTTGCCCAGGATCGGGATGCCCGCCGCACGCAGCCGGGCGGTGACGGTGGCGTCGTAGGGCGAGCGCCAGCCCTGAAGGATCTTGGATCCGCAGGTGGTGGGCATATCGACGGTCGTGAACACGTCTTTGAGCGCCAGCGGAACGCCGGCCAGCGCCGAGGGCAGCTGCTCCCCGGCCGCCACCGCCTCGTCGACCGCGGCCGCCGCCGACAGCGCCTCGTCAGCCGCGACGTGCAGAAACGCGCCGTACCGGTCATCGGACGCCGCGATCCGGTCCAGGTATGCCTGGGTGACCTCGACCGACGACAGCTCCTTGGCGGCGACCTTGGCAGCCAGCGTCGCGGCGTCGGAACGGATGATCTCGTTCACTCGCTGTCTCCGAGGATCTGCGGGACGGCGAAGCGGCCGTCGACGGCCGCGGGCGCCGCGGCCAGCGCCTCCTGCTGCGTCAGGCTGGGCCTGGTCTCGTCGGGGCGGGTGCCAGTGGCGTCTTTCAAGACGTCCTTGAGCGGGTTGTCGGTCGGCTCGACGCCGGTGACGTCGACCGCCTGGATCTGGCTGACGTGGGTCAGGATGGCGTCGAGTTGGCCGGCGTAGCTGTCCAACTCGGTATCGGTCAATGCCAGCCGGGCCAGCCTGGCCAGGTGCGCGACCTCGTCGCGGGAGATCTGGGACACGAGCGAAAAGCCTATCGGTGCTGCGGTCACGCGCGTGCAGCTGGCACCCACCCTGCGGAAATGCCGGACGCGCGGCTCTGTGCGACAGTGGGCGCGTGCCGTCGTATCTGTTGCGCATCGAGCTCGTCGACCGCCCGGGAAGCCTGGGCGCGCTGGCGGTTGCACTCGGTTCGGTGGGCGCCGACATCCTGTCGCTCGACGTCGTCGACCGCAGCGCGGGGTATGCCACCGACGACCTGGTCATCGAACTGCCCGCCGGCGCGATGCCCGACACGCTGATCACGGCGGCCGAGTCCCTCAACGGCGTCCGGGTGGACAGCGTGCGCCCGCACACCGGTCTGCTGGAAGCGCATCGCGAGCTGGAACTTCTTGACCACGTCGCCGCGGCCAAGGACAAGGCGGCGCGGCTGCAGGTGCTGGCCGACGAGGCACCCCGGGTGCTGCGGGTGAGCTGGTGCACGGTGTTGCAGGGCGCCGAGGGTGAGCTGCGGCGCCTCGCCGCCAGCCCGGGGGCGCCCGAGACCCGTGCGGTATCGGCCCCCTGGCTGCCGATCCAGGAGGCCGCGACGCTGGACGGCACCGCCGAGTGGGTGCCGCAGGCCTGGCGCGACATGGACATCACGATGGTCGCCGCGCCACTGGGTGACCCGCAGACCGCGGTGGTGCTGGGCCGTCCGGGCCCCGAATTCCGGCCGTCGGAGGTGGCCCGCCTGGGTTACCTGTCCGGCATCGTGGCCACCATGTTGCGCTGAATCAGCGCGCGGCCACCGGGGGTTTGGGTGCCGCGGCATCGCCGTCTTCCCACAGCAGCAGCTGACGAACCGCCGGACGCGGACCGTAGGGCCGCAGCATCGTGCTGGCCGGACGCGGACGCACCCGTTGCGGCCACCAGAACCAGCGCCCGAGAATCCTTGCGACAGAAGGCGTCATGAATGAGCGCACGATCAGCGTGTCGAACAACAAGCCCAGCCCGATCGTAGTCCCGATCTGACCGAGCACCTGGAAACCACTGAAAACAAACGCACACATCGTGACGGCGAAGACGATGCCGGCCGAGGTGACCACCGACCCGGAGCCGGCCATCGCCCGGATGATGCCGGTATTGAGACCGGCATGGATTTCTTCTTTGAACCGGGAGATCAACAGCAGGTTGTAGTCCGAACCGACCGCCAGCAGCAAGATCACCGCCAGTGCCAGCACGACCCAATACAGCTCGATACCAAACATGTATTGCCACACCAGAACTGACAGCCCGAACGAAGCGCCCAGGGATAGCGCGACGGTGCCGACGATGACCAGCGCGGCGATCAGGCTGCGCGTGATGATCATCATGATCAGCAGGATGAGGCTCAACGCGGCGAATGCCACGATCATCAGGTCGTACTTGGCGCCCTCTTGGATGTCCTTGTACGTCGCGGCGGTGCCGCCGAGATAGATCCCCGAGTTCGCCATCGGCGTGCCCTTCAAGGCCTCGTGCGCGGCCTTCGCGATCGGGTCGATGTGCGAAATACCTTCGGTGGTAGCGGGATCGCCGTCATGCGTGACGATCATGCGGGCGGCCTTACCGTCGGGTGAGAGGAACAGTTTGAGCCCGCGTTTGAAGTCGGGGTTGTCGAACACCTCTGGCGGCAGATAGAAGGTGTCGTCGTTCTTGGCGGCGTCAAACGCCTGCCCCAGCGCCGTCGAGTTCTCCAGCGCACGCGCGTTCTGGGCGTAGATGCCGGACAGCGTGGCGTAATTCGCCAGTGTCAGATCGCGATTGGTCTCCTGGCTTTGAATCTGGGGCGGTATCAACGCCACCAGCTTTGGTTGCAGTGCGTCGAGTTTGTCCAGCGAAGCCGTCAGGTTCTCGAATTTTTCGGTCAGCTGGTCGATGCCGTCGAGGGCGTCGAACAGCGACCTGAACGCGAAGCAGGCAGGAATGTCGTAACAGTGCTTCTCCCAATAGAAATAGCTGCGAATCGGCCGGAAGAAGTCGTCGAAATTCGCGATCTTGTCGCGTAGGTCTTTGATCGTCGCGAGCGTATCGCGAAAGCTTTCGGTCTCGTCGTGGGTGGTGCCGGCCAACTGCTGCTGCAGGACGAACTGCTGTCGCAGGATGTCGATCGTCTTCGATAGTTCGTTGGCTTGCTTGAGGGCGTCGTCGGCCCGATCTCGTTGGTAGGTCAGGTTCTGCTGCTGGGCGGCACTCTGATTGCTCACCACGAACGCGAGCGAGCTGTGGACCAGCGGGGTTCCCAACGGCCGGGTGATGGTCTGCACCTGGGCGACCCCGGGGACGTGGAACACGGCCTTGGCCACCTTGTCCAGGATGAGCATGCTGGCCGGATTACGCATGTCGTGATCCGATTCGACCATCAGCAGTTCCGGCTCCAGCCGGGCTCGCGAGAAGTGCTTCTCGGCGGCGGTGTAACCGATATTGGCCGGAGCGTCGGCGGGCATGTAGGGACGGGTGTCGTAGCTGGTCTTGTATCCGGGCAGGGCGATCAGACCGACCAGGGCCAGCGCACTCGCGGCCGCGAGAACGGCGCCGGGCCAGCGGACGATGGCCGTGCCGATCCGCCGCCAACCGCGCGTCTGTATCGCTCGCTTCGGGTCGAAGATGCCGGCCTTGGCACCCAAGGTGAGAATCGCGGGCCCCAGTGTCAGCGCGGCGAACAGCGCCACCAGGATACCCAATGCTGCTGGGATTCCCAGACTTTGGAAGTACGGCAGCCGGGTGAAGCTCAGACAGGCCACCGCGCCGGCGACGGTGAGCCCGGATCCCAACACGACGTGCGTGGTGCCGTGATACATCGTGTAAAAGGCTTTTTCGCGGTCTTCACCGGTCCCGCGCGCTTCCTGGTAGCGGCCCACGAAAAATATCGCGTAGTCCGTTCCGGCGGCGATCACCAACAGCGTCAGGATATTTGTCGCGTAGGTCGACAGGCCGATGATTCCCTCGTTGCCGAGGAACGCGACAAGGCCTCGGGCAGCTGACATTTCGATCAGCACCGTGGCGAGAACCAGCAGCGTGGTCAGTACCGAGCGGTAAACGAAGAACAACATCAGTGCGATCACCCCGATGGTGATCGTGGTGACCTTCGCGGTGCCCTTGCTGCCCACGTCGAACTGGTCGGAGATCAGCGGCGCGGCGCCGGTCACATAGGTCTTGACGCCCGGTGGCGGCTTCATGTGGTCGATGATGTCGCGGATGGCGCCGACACCCTCGTTGGCCAACGCGGAGCCCTGATTACCCGCGAGGTTCACCTGGACATAAGCGGCCTTGCCGTCGGTGCTCTGCGATCCCGCCGCGGTGAGCGTGTCGCCCCAGTAGTCCTGAACGTGCTCGACGTGCTTTTTGTCCTGCTCGAGCTTGCGAATCATCTCGTCGTAGAAACGATGGGCGTCCGCGCCGAGCGGTTTGTCGCCTTCCAGCACGATCATCGCCGAGCTGTCGGTGTCGAACTCATGGAACGCCTGGCCGATGCGCTTAATTGCCTTGAGCGACGGGGCATCCGGAGAGTTCAGCGCCACGTTGTGGGTCTTGCCCACCTCTTCCAGCTGCGGTACCGCGATGTTGGTGATGGCGGCCAGCGCCACCCAGAAAAGCAGGATCGGCAGCGCGAGCCGTCGGATGTTGCGCGGCACCGCAGGCCGCGTCTGCTGTTCGTTGGTTTGGTTGCTCATCCCGACTTATCCAGACAGAAGGTGTAGGCGTCGACCTTGTTGACGGTGCGTTCGTCTTTGACTTGACCGTTGACGGTGATGCGGCAACCGAGGGTGTCGCCGTTGCCTTGCGCCACGACGTTGGCCACGACCGCGGGCTCCGTCGTGGTGATCGTGAACGACCAGGGCAGCGGCGCGTTCTTGACTTGCTGCGGCTGGGCATTGACGTCCAGGTAGTTGATCGTCGCCACCGCACCCGGCGCACCGAAGACCTCGAGCACCACCTGCTTGGGGTTGAACGGGACGATCTCGTTGGACAGGCCGCTGTTGGCCGAGGTCTTGTAGTTCGAGCCGAAGATCCCGTGCAGGCGGTAGATGCCGAATCCCGCGACGGCGACGACGAGTATCGCGACCAAGACTATCCAGCCCTGCCGAAGCAGGTTGGACATTGAAATCGCCTTCACCCTCGGCCTTTCGATGGTCGGGCGTTCTCGATCACTCTATGACTACGACCGCTGCCCCGCGCAAGGGCGAACGGACGGATCTCACAGTACGGTACTGGACCGTACTGTGACAAGAGACGCGCGCGTACACATTTTCAACAGCCGGACGACGTGCAGGCGGCCGCGTTACCCGGCGGTCCGCGTCAGACCCGGCATCAGGAACTGGTCGACCAGCAGCTGCACCGTCTGGCGCGTGGGCGGCCGGTCGGGAATGAGGGACCGGAAGATGAGATAGCCGGGTAGCAGGTCCCAAAGTTCGTCAACGAAAGCATCTTTGGCGATCTCGCCACGATCGACGGCCCGCTGCATCACGTGCTTGATCAAGGCCTTGCGCTGCTTGAGGAATTGATCCTGCAGGGCCTCGTTGAGCGCCGGATGGCGCGATACCTCGACCATCACCGCGCGGATGGTGCTGGCGTGCTGACGTCCGTGCTCGCCGCACACCTCGCCGAGATTGATCAAATCGTCGCGCAGGCTACCGGTATTCGGCGCGACCGCGACCTGGCGGACACCTTCGATGAAGGCGGCCAGCACCAGTTCGGCCTTCGAGGGCCATCGCCGGTACACCGTGGCCTTGCTGGCGTGGGCAGCACTGGCGACCGCGTCGATCGTCAATTGGTCATAGCCGTGTTCTTGCAGTAGCTGCAACGTCACCGCCAACAGTTCGGCCTCGCGCGGAGACCACGGCGATGGCTCCGTGCACTGATCGGCCGTCTGGGTCATAGCGCCCACCATAAAGCCGGAACACCGGTACGGACCAGTACTGCGCTGTTAATCGGCTGTGTTGTCGGCCGCGGGCCCGTCGGTCAGCAGCCGGCGAAAGCCGTCCTCGTCGAGGATGGGCACACCCAACTCGACCGCTTTGTCGTACTTCGAGCCCGGCGAATCGCCGGCGACCAGATAGGCGGTGTTCTTCGACACCGAACCCGCGGCCTTGCCGCCACGGGACACAATCGCCTCCTTGGCCTCGTCGCGGGAGAACCCGGTCAGCGACCCGGTGACCACGATGCTCAGCCCGGCCAGCGTCCGCGGGGTGCTCGCGTCGCGCTCGTCGGCCATCCGCACGCCCGCCGCCCGCCACTTGTCGACGATCGCGCGGTGCCAGTCGACGGTGAACCATTCGGTGACCGCGGCGGCGATGGTCGGCCCGACGCCCTCGACCGCGGCCAGCTCGTCGGTCGACGCCGACGTGATCGCGTCGAGGCTGCCGAATTCGGTTGCCAGGGCACGCGCCGCGGTCGGGCCGACGTGCCGGATCGACAGCGCCACCAGCACTCGCCACAGCGGCTGCGCCTTGGCCTTGTCGAGGTTGGCCAGCAGCCGCTTACCGTTGGCCGACAGCGTGCCGGCCTTGGTGGTGAACAATTCGGTGCGCAACAGGTCGTCCTCGGTGAGGGTGAACAGGTCTCCCTCGTCGGTGATCACTTCGGCCTGCAGCAACGCGATGGCGGCCTCGTAGCCCAGCCCCTCGATGTCGAAGGCGCCGCGGCCGGCGACGTGAAATACCCTCTCCCGCAACTGCGCTGGGCAGGATCGGGAGTTGGGGCAGCGGATGTCGGCGTCGCCCTCCTTGGCCGGGGCCAGCAGGGTGGCGCATTCGGGACAGTGGGTGGGCATCAGGAATTCGCGTTCGGTGCCGTCGCGCAGATCGGCGACCGGGCCCAGCACTTCGGGAATCACGTCGCCGGCCTTGCGGATCACCACGGTGTCGCCGATCAGCACGCCCTTGCGTTTGACCTCGGAGGCGTTGTGCAGGGTGGCCATTTCGACCGTCGAACCCGCGACCTTGACGGGCACCATGACCGCGAACGGTGTGACGCGTCCCGTCCGCCCGACGTTGACCCGGATATCCAGCAGCTTGGTCTGCACCTCTTGCGGCGGGTACTTGTACGCGATCGCCCAGCGCGGCGCTCGCGAGGTCGACCCCAGCCTGCGCTGCAGTGCGAAGTCGTCGATTTTGACGACGACACCGTCGATTTCGTGATCGACGTCGTGGCGGTGCTCTCCCCAGTAGGAGATCCGTTCCAGCGCACCCCCGGCGTCGGGGACCCGGGCGGTGTGGCCGGAGACGGGCAGCCCCCAGGCGCCCAGCGCCAGGTAGGCGTCGTGCAGACTGGCCGGCCGAAATCCCTCGGCATGCCCGACGCCGTGGCAGATCATCCGCAGTTTGCGGCGAGCGGTCACCGCGGGATCCTTCTGCCGCAGCGAGCCCGCGGCGCTGTTGCGCGGGTTGGCGAACGGGACCTTGTTGTCTTCGACCAGGGCGGCGTTGAGCGCCTCGAAGTCGGCGACCCGGAAGAACACCTCGCCGCGGACCTCGAGGACGTCGGGAATCGGGTAGTCGTCGCTGGGCGTCAGCCGTTCCGGGACATCCTCGATGGTGCGCGCGTTGTTCGTGACGTCCTCGCCGGTGCGGCCGTCACCGCGGGTGGCCGCGCGGACCAGGCGGCCACCGCGGTACACCAGAGCCAGTGCGACGCCGTCGATCTTGAGCTCACAGAGGAAGGGCACGTCATGGCCGACCTCGGCGTGGATGCGGGTGGCCCACACGTCGAATTCCTCAGTGCTGAACACGTTGTCCAACGAGAGCATCCGTTCCAGATGCTCGGCCGAGGTGAAATCGGTGGCAAATCCCGCGCCACCGACCAGCTGTGTCGGTGAATCGGGGGTGCGCAGCTCGGGGTATTGCTCCTCGAGAGCGCCCAGCCGGCGCAGCATGTCGTCGAAATCGGCGTCGGAAATGACCGGCGCATCGCGCACGTAGTAGCGAAACTGGTGCTCACGCACCTCGTCGGCCAATTCACGCCATTGACGCCGGACCTCGGGCGCGACAGGGTCAGCTTCTGGCGAACTCACCTTGGCAGGCTATCGAAGGGTGGGGACAGTGCCCGCCGGTGACGCCCGGTCGCGTCTGCCGTACCAGCAACCAGGAAAAGCCGACGTGTCCTTTGTGCCCGCCTCACAGCGACAATCGGAGCACGCGGGCGGTCGCCGCGAGAGTTGTCGCTCGGAGGCGGGCAAAAAGGTACAGGTCCGGTTACCGCGACGGGTGCGGCGGATGTGACAAGCGGCTCGCCACCTAGATGGCGTCGGGGTCCTCGGCGAACGCCTCGGCGGCCTTGCGGGCCAGCTCGATCGCGGTGCGGGCCCACTGTGGCGTCGCATTGGCCAGACCACATGCCGGGGTGACGCCGATGCGCTCGCGCAGCGCCGAGCGGCCGAAGCCGAGCCGATCGGTCACCGCGACGAGGGCCGCGGCCACCTCCTCGGCCGCGGGCCGGCGTTGCGGAGCGGTGGCGGCCACCACGCCCAGCATCACCGCGCGACCCGATTCGACGAACGCCGCGATCCCGTCCAGGTCCGCGGGCCGCAGCGTTGCGGCGTCGACCGATATTGCGCTAGTCGCACTGCGCGCCAACAGATCCCACGGCAATCCGGCCGCGCAACTGTGCACCACCACCTCGGCGCCCACCGCCTGCGCGCAATGGTCGAGCAGCCCTTGAGCCACCGACTCGTCGAGCGCGGCAACCGGACTCAGTGCGGTGACTCCGCTCAGCTGGCCACCCAGCGCCGCCGGCAACGACGGCTCGTCGAGTTGCACGACCACCGGTGTGTCGAGGCGGCGCGACAGCGCGGCACGATGGTCGGCAACACCCTCGGCCAGCGACGCCGTCAGGTCGCGCACCGCCCCCGGGTCGGTGATCGCCCGGTGGCCGTTGGACAGCTCCAGCCCGGCGGCCAGTGTGATCGGGCCCGGCGCTTGCACCTTGACCACCCGTCCGCCACCACGCAGGCCCGCCGTCTCCCAGGCTTCCTCGAGGGCATCCATGTCCTCATCGAGGAGGCTGACGGCCCGGCGGGTCACCGCGCCGGGCCGACCGGCGATGCGGTAACCACGCGGCACGGTGTCGATCGCCACATCGACGAGCAGCGCGCCGGCCCGCCCCAGCAGGTCGGCGCCCACTCCCCTGGCGGGCAGCTCGACCAGGTGAGCCATCGCGGCCGCCAACTCACCGACGACGACCTCCGTCGCCGGCCGTATCGCGATGCCGGGCCATGAACCGACGCCGCTGGCCGTCGCGAACGGAGAGGCGAAAACACTCACCCGGCAACCGTATTCGACGTCGCATCACGAGCGGGCGGCCAGGGGTGTGTTGTGGCCGGCCAACACGGCTAGGCTCGGGGGTTTAGAGGGGTGCAAAACGGTGTGGCGCAAGGCAAGATTCGCGTGGCCGCTGCTGATGTGTGGCGCGGTGGTGCTGAATGCGGCGTGCACCCGGGTGGTGGACGGCGCGGCAGTGCCGGGGTTCACCGGCGGCGCCAAGGGCATCAACGGGGTCAATGTCGACACGATCCTGCTGGACCAGGCGAGGATGCAGGCGATCACCGGCGCCGGCGAGCACCTGTCGATCATTCCGTCGATGGACGGACGCACCCCGGTCGACATCGACACGCTCGCCGACACCACGCCGCGCGCCTGCCGGTTCCTGTTCGCCGAGACCGCGACGTTCGGGCCCGACATCGAGGAGTTCCACAAGACCACGTTCCAGGATCCGCCTGACGGCGCCCTGATCTCTGAAGGCGCCGCGGCCTATCGCGATGGCGCGACCGCGCAGCACGCCTTCGCCGCACTGGTGTCGACGGTCACCGACTGCGCGAACGGCTCGGCCGGCGAAGCATTCGTCGGCGACTGGAAATCCGATGCCAGCTCGCTGCACCTGGGTCCGGGCGGCTGCGGCCGCGACTACCGGGTCCAGTCGGTGGCGTTGGTGGAAGTCACCTTCTGCGGCTTCCCGCAGTCGGTCTCCGACATCGTGATGACCAACATTGTCGCCAACTTCCCGCGGTAGATTTCGCTAACCTGCTTATGCGACAGGGGTTTTCACCAGTGCGCCGTGGTCTCCAACGCGAAGTTCTGGTGGCCGCACTGGACCCACATCGCGACATGCAGGGCCGTGACAGCCGCGGAGACCGCCAAAGCGGTGATCGCCAGCGCAAAGCCTTGCTCCGCACGGCGCCTGACCTGCCAGATGCCGGCAAGAGCGAGAACGCTGCTCAGGATCGGGCTGCCGTACATGCCCATGATGCTGAGCACGAACGCCGCAATGGCAAGGCCGTTGGTCTGTACTGCCTGCGCCTGCGCGGTGATGTGGTTGTCGTTCATCGTCATTCGTTCCTTCCCCGCTCAGGGGTCGATCAATTACGAGACGAATGTTCTCCGCAAGCTCTTGGAAAATCCTTGGAAGCCGCAGCGATGGCCGCTGAGCAGGGGAATCAGCGCGAGGTGCCGGCAATGGTGGCGCTGCCGAGCACCTCGTCGCCGGCCGGATCCGGGCGATACAGCACGACGGTCTGACCGCGCGCCACCCCGCGCAGCGGGACGCGCAACCGCACGCAGAGCTCGTCGCCGACCAATTCGGCCACCGCACTCGCGGTTTCGCCGTGGGCCCGCACCTGCACGGCGCACTCGATCGGCCCCGCCGGTGCGGCTCCCGCGGTGAAGACCGGGTCCCGTCCCGTCAGCGCATGCACTTCGAGATCGGCGGCACTGCCCACCTGCACCGTCGCGGTGTCGGCGTCGATTGCCGTCACGTAGCGCGGCAGACCGTCCGGCCCCGGCCCGGCGATGCCCAGGCCCTTGCGCTGACCGATCGTGAAACCGTGCACGCCGTCGTGATTGGCCAGCACCGAGCCGTCGGAACCCACGACGTTGCCGCGGCGCACCGCGATGCGCTCCCCCAGAAACGCCCGGGTGTCCCCCGACGGGATGAAGCAGATGTCATGGCTGTCCGGCTTGTCGGCGACGGCCAGACCGCGACGAGCCGCCTCGGCCCGGATCTGCGGCTTGGGGGTATCCCCGATCGGAAAAGCGGCATGGCGCAACTGCTCTGCGCTCAGCACCGCCAGCACGTAGGACTGATCCTTGTCGTGGTCGACGGCGCGGCGCAGCCGGCCTTGCGACAAACGCGCGTAGTGGCCGGTGACGACCGTATCGAAGCCCAGGGCCAGGGCACGCGCCGACAGTGCGGCGAACTTGATGCGCTGATTGCAGCGCACACACGGGTTGGGCGTCTCGCCACGCGCGTAGGACGACACGAAGTCGTCGACCACGTCTTCGGCGAACTTCTCCGCGAAATCCCAAACGTAGAAGGGGATTCCGAGTACATCGGCCACGCGGCGCGCATCCGAAGCGTCCTCTTTCGAGCAGCAACCCCGCGAGCCGGTGCGCAGCGTGCCGGGCGCCGACGACAGCGCGAGGTGCACGCCGACCACGTCATGTCCGGCATCGACCATCCGAGCCGCGGCGACCGACGAATCGACGCCGCCGCTCATTGCGGCAAGAACTTTCACCCCGACGCCCCCGCGGCGGCAAGCGCCGCGCGCCGGGCCCGATCCACCGCGGCCGGCAGTACCCGCAGCACCTCGTCGACGTCGGCATCGACACTGGTGTGGCCCAGCGACAACCGCAGCGATCCCCGCGCGGTCGCGGCGTCGGCACCCATCGCGATCAGCACATGTGAGGCCTGCGGAACTCCGGCGGTGCACGCAGAACCGGTCGAGCATTCGATTCCGTTGGCATCCAACAACATCAACAGAGCGTCGCCTTCACAGCCACGAAAAGTGAAGTGGGCGTTGCCGGGAAGTCGCGAATCACGGGATCCGTTGAAGCCGACGTCGTCGATCTCGGCCAGCACCCCCTCGACCAGCCGATCACGCAGGGCGCGCAGCCGTGCGCTGTTGGCCTCGAGGCCGTCCACGGCGAGCCGCATCGCGGCGGCCATTCCGACGGCACCGGCGACATCCGGCGTGCCGGAACGGATGTCGCGCTCCTGTCCGCCGCCGTGCAGTAGTGGCGCACAGGCCACGTCTCGGCGCAACAACAGCGCACCGACCGCCTGCGGCCCCCCGAACTTGTGCGCGGCGACGCTCATCGCCGACAGCCCACTCGCGGCGAAGTCGACGGGCAGCTGCCCAACGGCCTGCACGGCGTCGCTGTGCATCGGAACGCCGAATTCGGCTGCGACCGCGGCGAGTTCGGCGATGGGCATGATGGTGCCGACTTCGTTGTTGGCCCACATCACCGAGACCAGCGCGACGTCGTCCTGACTCTCCAGCAGCTCCCGCAGCGCGGCAGCCGACACCGAGCCGTCGGCGGCCGTGGGCAGCCAGCTCACCTGGGCGCCCTCATGCTCGACGAGCCAGTCGACCGAATCCAGCACCGCGTGGTGTTCCACCTGGCTGGTGATGATGCGCAACTGACGCGGATCGGCCTCGCGGCGGGCGCGGTAGATGCCCTTGACGGCCAGGTTGTCGCTCTCGGTGCCGCCCGCCGTGAAAATCACCTCGGACGGCCGCGCGCCCAACTTGTCCGCGATCAGCTCGCGGGACTCCTCGATGCGGCGCCGCGCCGTGCGACCGCTGGTGTGCAGCGACGAGGCGTTGCCGACCATGCCGAACACGGCCGTCATCGCCTCGATGGCAGCGGGGTGCATCGGGGTGGTGGCAGCGTGATCGAGGTAGACCATGACGCGCCCCAGGATACCGGGCCGCCCGGATACCCTAAGCGGCCAGCACGTGGCCTCGATCTGAGCGCTGACCTGGGCGCCGCCCCACGCCGACGCCCACCGCCGACTGGCAGCGGCGCGCCAGCCCCCGCCGGTCGGCGCCCGGTAGCTGCAGAGACTCCACGTGGACGTGCGCCAGGGTGCGGCGCTGGGTGATCAGCCGGCGCATCGCCGCCGCCAGGGTGTCGTCCCCGACGAAGGCCGGAGCGGTCGAAATCAGGCCGTCGACGTGGTGATATGTCAACCGCAGCGGCTGAACCGGGCGGCCGGCGTCGATCGCGGCCTGGAACATCGCCGGGTAGAACGAGCCGCAGGCCACCCCGCACCACGTGGTGCCCTCGGGAAAGGCCACCACGGTTTCACCGCCGCGCAGCCGGTCCGCGACGGTTTCCACCACGGCGGGCAACTGCCGCAGGCTGGACCGTTCGATCGGAATGATCTTCAGCAGCCGCTGCGTGAGCTCGCCGAACATGTCAGCGCGTGCGACGTACCAGCCGGGCAGCACCGCGCCGATGGAGAAGACGTCCAGCCAGGACATGTGCGGACCTACCACCAGGACGCCACGCAGGTTTCGGATCGGGGCACCCGACACGCTGATCCGGACCCCGAAAACGCGCAGCACCATCCGGCAGTAGAACTGCCGCACCCGCATTTGCCCCCGCCAGGGCACCAGCGCCATCGGCGCCCCCAGCAGCAGCAACACCACCAGCATGACGCGAAGGGTCACCCGCAGCACCACCACCAACCTCGACGAGGCGGGGGCGACCCCTACACAGCTGCTGTCGCACGTCGCGCGCGGCAGCCAGGCGTGGTCGGTGGTGACTGCGGGAGCGTTCATCGGTCGCCGCCCGCCATCTCCGAAGCCGCCGAGACCGACCGCAGTCGTCGCAGATATCGGGTATCGGCCTGGCGTTTGTTCAGCAGCACGCAGAAATCGCCGACACCGAAGTCGGGGTCAAGCGCCGGCTCGCCGCAGGATTTGGCGCCCAGCCGCAGATAGCCGCGCATCAGCGCCGGAACCGAAGGCCGTTGCGGCGGCGCGATCTCGTCAAGGGACTTGCCGTCCACGACGACCGGCCGGTGCGGGTACACCCGATACTCCGGGGGCGCCGCATGCCGGCTGCGCACGAAGTCGCGCACACCCCGAAGCTGGCTGCCCGGCGCGTCCTGCCCCGTTTCGGAATCGGCTTCGCTGCCGATCGGCACCGACACACACCCGATCACGTAGTCGTAGCCGTAGCGGTCCAGGTAGGCCAGAATCCCTGCCCACATCAACAGCACGACACCGCCGTTGCGGTGCCCGTCACGCACCACCGCACGGCCCATCTCCACCAGCGACGGCCGCAGCGGGTCGAGCGCGCCGAGATCGAATTCCGTCGCCGTGTACAGGCCCCCGGCCGCGATCGCGCCCGCCGGCGCCAGCATCCGGTAACACCCCACCAGCTCGCCGGTGTCGTCGTCACGAACCAGCAGGTGATCACAGAACTCGTCGAAGCGGTCCACGTCCCGGTCCCCCGCACCCGATTCCGGCAACGCGAAACCTGGCGTGCTGGTGAATACGTCGTACCGGAGCCGCTGCGCCGCCTCGACCAAACTGGGGTCTGTGGACAGCAACAGCGAGTAACGCGGCCCAGACGAGCTGGTCGCGGCTCCGTCCGGCGTATCACTCGGTATCAGGACAGAAGCAATGCTCATGGGAAACAACGTGGCGTAATCGAGGAGCGAATCGGCATCGGCGCTATGACGTGTTGGTGCACGCAAGATGACGAAATGTGTGCCCACGGTGAAGTGTGGCGTACGTAACGCTGACGCTCACCGTACGCAAGCGCCCGAGATAGCGCCAATACAATGCCGCGCCAGGCGGATTTGTCCGCGTATTCGTAAGAGCGGCAACGCAATAAACACTCGCACGTCGGTCGCTATTAACGTGCTCGCCAATTTCGAGCGAATCGGATACCCGAGTGCAGCGCGCCATGTTTGATGTAGGCGTGCTGCAGACCTCGAAGTTGAATATCCAAGCGCGGGCACAAGAAGATAGCCGACTGGCCAGCCTGCGTTACTACGCCGCGTGCAACCGACTGCCGTTCTTCAGGCGCGTCGAATCCGCTCCCGGTCCGACGTCGGTCATCGAAGGAAAGACTCGAATCATGTTCGGGTCGAACAATTCTCTGGGCTTGTGCGGCGATCGGCGATTGGTCGATGCGGCCAATCGGGCGACCGAACTGTATGGGCCGGCCTGTGGCGGCGCGCCTCCGCACTGCGGCACGCTGCGGGTCAAGGTCGAGCTCGAGGAGTTGTTGGCCGACTGGTACGGCACCGAAGCGGCGCTGGTCTTCAACAGCGGCTACTTGGCCAATGTCGGTGCCATCACTGCCCTATTGGGCGCGGCCGATCTCGCGTTCCCCGATAGCGAGGCCCACACGTCGCTGCACGACGGCATCCGGCTTTCGGGCGCCAGTTCCCGATACTTCGCGCACAACGACCTGAATTCGCTGGAACGCAACCTGATCCGCACCGCGGAGCGCGGCGGCACCAAGTTGATCGTGATCGACGGCCTCTACTCGATGCAGGGCGACGTGGCGCCGATGGAAAGCATTGTCGCGCTGGCCAACAAATACAATGTCGCCCTCTACGTCGACGAGGCGCACAGCCTCGGCGTCTTCGGGCCCAACCGAACCGGGATCGCCGAAGAATACGGTTGCGCCAAGGACGTCGACGTGTTGATGGGCAGCATGTCGAAAGCGATCGCGTCCACCGGTGGTTTCATCGTCGGCTCGCGCGACCTGATCGATGTGCTCCGATTACGTTCCAGCCAGCACATGTTCACCGCGACCGGGGCGCCGGCGGCGATGGCGGCCAGCATCGCCGGGATCGACATCATTCGCAGCCCGGAGGGCTCCCAGCGCGCCGAAGCGGTGCTGGCCAACGCCCGCGCCCTGCGCGACGGCCTGATGTCGCACGGCCTGCAGGTGCGGGCGGGCATCGTTCGTGCGGACGGCTCCCACGTCGTGGCCCCGCATGTATCGGTGTGGATCGGTCCGGAAGCGCGCGCGATCGCGGCCTGGAATGACGCATTCGACAACGGCGTCTTCTGCTCACTGGCGGTCGCACCCGCGGTCGGCGAGAACGACGCCCTGATGCGCTGCTGCGTGTCCGCCACCCACTCGCCGGCGCAGATCGACCGTGCCGTCGACGTCATCGCCTCGGCCGTGCTCAATGCTGAAGACACGAATAATTCTGGCGCATAAGGGATATGAGTAAATTCACTGACCGCATCGCAAAGGTGGCCGCGGATTCCGCGTTGGGCCTTCGCTTCGGCACCGCCGGCAATCTGCATTTCGCGAGCTGGCATGACATCAATCAGTCGGCGGGCAAGGTCGCGGGCCGGCTGGCCGCCGAGGGAGTCACGCGCGGGGCCAGGGTGGGCGTGCTGGCCGCCAACGCCGAAGATGTCGCACCCGTCGTCCAGGGCATCTGGAAACTGGGTGCGGCGATGACGATGCTGCAGCAACCCACGTCGCAAGCCGACCTCAGCGAGTGGCACGAGGGAACCCTGCGGGCGCTGAGCCTGCTCGAAGCGCACTGCGTGCTGGTGGGGCGGCCGTTCGTCGCGGTCGCGGACGCCCTGCGGGCCTCGGGATACCGGGTCATCGAGGTGCCCGACACGTGGGCCGGGGCCGACGCGGCCGAGGAGCCCACCGGCGAGGACGACGTCGCCATCTACCAGCTCACCTCGGGATCGACCGGGGATCCCAAGGCCGTGGCGATCACGCACGGCAACCTGTATGCCGATATCGCCGCCATGGTGGCCGAAGTCCGCATCGACGCGTGCGTCGACGTCACGATGAGCTGGCTTCCGCTCTCCCATGACATGGGCCTGATCGCCTATCTGCTCTCGCCGATGTTCGCCGGCAACGCGGCCGTGTACATACCGCCCACGGAGTTCGTCAAGTCACCGCTGGCCTGGCTGCAAATCCTCACCGAGCAGCGGGCCACCGTCACCGCGGCACCCAACTTCGCCTATTCGATCGTCAGCCGCAGGCTGCGGGCGGTCAGCGACGGCGCCTACGACCTGAGCGCGCTGCGCTGCGTGGTCTCCGGTGCCGAACCCATCGACCCGGTCACGATGTACGAGTTCGCCCAGCAGGCCGCGCGGTTCGGGATGCGGGTTTCGGCGATCGGCGCGGCCTACGGTCTGGCCGAAGCGACGGTCGCGGTGTCCTTCTCGCGGGTGGATCGACCGCTGGCGGTCGAGAACGTGTGCGCCGACGAACTGGAAACCCACGGCCGCGCGGTCACCGGCTGCGTCTGCGGGGCGCCCAAGAAGGAATTCGTCCTGCTGGGTCGTCCGATGTCCGGGGTTCAGGTCCGCATCGCCGACGAGGACCGGGGCACCCGGCCGGCTCGGCACCTGGGCGAGGTCGCCATCCGGGGCGACGCGGTGACCCGGCACTACCTGACGGCGCACGGCGAGGTGGCCGCCGTCGATGCGTACGGCTGGTTCTACACCGGCGACCTCGGCTACCTCACCGACGACGGCGAGATCGTGGTGTGTGGGCGCCGCAAGAACGTCATCATCGTCGCCGGCCGCAACATCTTCCCGTCCGACATCGAGCGACTGGCCGCCTCGGTCGACGGCATCAGGCGCGGTGGCGTTGTCGCGTTCGGGGTCACGCTCGCCGATCAGCGCGAGGAGATCCGGATCGTCGCCGAGACGGTCCAGGAGGATCCGGGCGAAGCCGCGCACGAGATCCGTCGTCAAATCGGCCGAAAGGTCCGCAGCGCAACGGGATTGAGCCCGACGGTGCTGCTGGTCGGCAAGGGCAAGGTTCCGAAGACACCGTCGGGCAAGATCCGCCACGTCGCGGCCAAAGAAATGTTCGGAGAGGTCTTGGGAGAGGTCTTAGGAGAGGTCTTAGGAGAGGTCTTAGGAGAGGTCGAAGCACTGTGAGTAGCGTCAATGATTCCGTCGTGTCGATCGTCACCCGGCTGGCGCCGGACCGGATGGCTCAGGTCACCGGCGACTCGCATCTCGTCGACGACCTGGGCTACGACTCGCCCCGCAAGATGGAACTGGTAGCAACCCTGGAAAGTCACCTCAAGATGCGGCTCAAAGACCCCGAGACGCCGCTGGACACCGTGGGCGAAGTCGTCGACTGGGTCAACGCCAACATCGGCGATTAGCCGGATCCGGCCGCGGGTAGGCCGTTGCGGTGAACAACGTCGCGGAGACCGGGCGAAGGTGGTGTTTCGCCGATCAGCTCGGCCCGCATTTCCTCGACCACCCCGACCAACCGGTGCTGCTGATCGAATCCCGAGCGGCGTTCGGCCGCCGCCGATTCCACCGTCGCAAGGCTCACCTCGTGCTGTCCGCACTGCGTCATCGGGCCGCGGAGCTCGGCGATCAGGCCGTGTTTCTGCAGACCCGCACCTATCGGGAGGCGCTGGACACGGTCACCGGTCCGCTCAGCGTCTGCCAGCCGACCTCCCGGGCCGCGGACAGCTTCGTGCGCTCGATGCCGGGAGTCGAGGTGTTGCCTGCGCGCGGATTCTGCACCGACCGTGCGCAGTTCGACGAGTGGGCACGCGGACAGCGCACGCTGTTACTGGAGAATTTCTATCGCGATGCACGCCGCCGGTTCGATCTGCTGATGGACGGGGACGAACCCGCGCAGGGACGGTGGAATTTCGACGCCGACAATCGCGAGCCGGCCCCGAAGAACACCGACACCTTGGGCATCACCGCGCCGTGGCAAGCCGAAGAGGACGAGATCGACGAGCAGGTGCGCGCGGATCTCGATCGCTGGGAGCGCGAGGGTGCAGTGGCCTTCGTCGGATGCGATGGGCCGCGCGAATTCCCGGTCACCGCAACAGAGGCCCAGTCGGCGTTGCAGATCTTTCTGCGAGATCGCTTGCCGCACTTCGGCCCTCACGAGGACGCAATGCTCAGCGGGGACCGCCTGATGGCTCATAGTTTGCTGTCCGCTCCGATGAACCTCGGTCTGCTCGACCCGCTGGAGTGCGCGTATGCGGCCGAAGATGCCTACCGTGGCGGGCATGCCTCACTCGGGAGTGTGGAGGGTTATGTCCGCCAGCTGATCGGCTGGCGTGACTACATCTGGCACGTGTATTGGCACTTCGGTGCCGACTATCGCCGTCGCAATGCACTGCAGGCGCAAGCCGGCTTGCCGGACTGGTTCAGCGATCTGGACGCCGACGCGGTACAAGCCCGGTGCCTGAGGGATGTACTGGCGCAGGTCCGCGATCATGGCTGGGTCCATCACATTCCGCGGTTGATGGTGTTGTCCAATTACGCGCTGCAGCGCGGATGGCATCCCGCCGCCGTCACCGATTGGTTCCACCGCTGTTTCGTCGACGGCTACGACTGGGTGATGGTCGCCAACGTCGTCGGCATGTCCCAGCACGCCGACGGCGGGCTGATGGCCACCAAGCCGTATGCCGCCGGCGGCGCCTACATCAACCGGATGAGCGACTACTGCGGCCAATGCCGGTATCACCCCTCCGAGCGCGTCGGCGAACTCGCCTGCCCGTACACCGCCGGCTACTGGTGGTTCCTGCACCGCAACCGGCGACGCCTGGAAGGCAACCGGCGAATGAACCAACCCCTGGCCGGGCTGCGGCGGTTGAAGGATGTCGACGAGGTCGTCGCGCAGCAGCGCCGGCTCGGGCAAGCGGCGCCCTAGCGTGCTCACCGTCGACAGAACGATCGCCGCGCCGCCGCCGGTGGTATGGGAGTTGCTGGCCGACCTCGACGCGTGGCCACGCTGGGGCCCGACGATCCGCCGGGCCCGGCTTGACGAGCCGTACGCAGAACTGGCGCTGCATGCCACCGGCACGGTGCAGACGTCGTTGCTGGTTGCGGCGCCGTTTGTGATCACCGAATTCGAGCCGGGCCGTTCCTGGGCGTGGCGGGTGGCCGGGATCCCCGCGACGCGGCATCGGGTGGACCCGGCTACCGACGGCACCCGGGCCAGCATGGAGGTGCCGTGGTGGGCGGCGCCTTATGCGACGGTGTGCGCGATCGCGTTGCGGCGCATCGACGAGATGCTGACGCGCGGGTAGACCGGGCACGCAAAACCCCCCGACGCGACGTGCGTGCGGGGGCGTTTGCGTGACGAAAGAATCAGCCCTTGCGGGTCTTGACCGCGTCGGTCAGCTGCGGCGCGACCTTGAACAGGTCGCCCACCACGCCGTAGTCGGCGATCTCGAAGATCGGCGCCTCTTCGTCCTTGTTGACCGCGATGATCGTCTTGGAGGTCTGCATGCCCGCGCGGTGCTGGATGGCGCCCGAGATGCCCAGCGCGATGTACAGCTGCGGCGACACCGTCTTGCCGGTCTGGCCCACCTGGAACTGGCCCGGGTAGTAGCCGGAGTCGACGGCCGCACGCGACGCGCCGACGGCCGCGCCGAGCGAGTCGGCCAGCTTCTCGACGACCTCGAAGTTCTCCGCACTGCCGACACCGCGGCCCCCGGATACCACGATCGTGGCCTCGGTCAGCTCCGGGCGGTCGCCGGCGACGGCGGGCTCACGCGAGGTGACCTTGGTGGCGTTCTCGGCGGGCGCCGGGACCTCGACCTTGACCTCTTCGCCGGCGCCGGCCTGCGGCTCCGCGTCGACCGCACCGGCACGGACGGTGATGATCGGGGTGTCGCCGTTGGCCTGCGCCTCGACGGTGAACGCGCCACCGAAGATGGAGTAGGTCGCCTTGTTGCCTTCCTTGACCTCGACCACGTCGACGAGCAGGCCGGACCCGAGCCGAGCCGCGAGCCGGCCGGCGATCTCCTTGCCGTCAGCGTTGGCGGCGAGCAAAACCGCTGCCGGAGAAGCGGATTCGACCAGCGAGGCCAGCACGTCGACGACCGGGGTGAGCAGGTACTTGTCGACGTCGTCGGACTCGGCGACGTAGATCTTGGCGGCGCCGGCCTCCTTGAGTCCGTCGGCCAGCGGCGCGGCGGTGCCCGGCGCGCCGACGACGACGGCGGACGGCTCGCCCAGCGCGCGGGCGGCGGTGATCAATTCGGCGGTGACTTTCTTGACCGCACCTTCGGCGTGCTCAACGAGCACCAGAACTTCAGCCATGGGTTATCTCGCTCTTCTCGTGTCTTGGGTGGGTGCTCGTGTCAGATGATCTTCTGGCCGACCAGGTACTTGGCGATGTCGTTGCCGCCCTCGCCCTCGTCGGTGACCTTCTCACCCGCGGTCTTGGGGGGCTTCGGCGTCGAGGACAGCACGGTGGACCCGGCGTTGGCCAGCCCGACCTCGTCGCTCTCGACGCCGATCTCGGCCAGGGTCAGCACCGTGACCTCTTTCTTCTTGGCGGCCATGATGCCCTTGAAGGACGGGAAGCGCGGTTCGTTGATCTTCTCGGTGACGCTGACCACCGCGGGCAGGGTGGCCTCCAGCGTGAAGACGCCGTCGTCGGTCTCGCGCTCTCCGGTGACCTTGTCGCCCTCGATGGACAGCTTGCGCAGGTGGGTCAGCTGCGGCAGGCCCAGGTACTCGGCGATGACCGCCGGAACCGCGCCGCCCGTACCGTCGGTGGCCTCGTTACCGGCGATGACCAGTTCGGTGCCCTCGATGGTGCCCAGCGCGCGCGCCAGGGCCCACCCGGTCTGGATGACGTCCGATCCGTGCAGGCCGTCGTCCTTGAGGTGCACGGCCTTGTCGGCACCCATGGACAGCGCCTTGCGGATCGCCTCGGTGGCGCGCTCGGGTCCGGCGGTCAGCACCGTCACCGAACCCTCACCGCCCTCACGCTCGCGGATCTGCAGGGCCTCTTCGACGGCGCGCTCGTTGATCTCGTCCAGCACGGCGTCGGCGGCCTCTCGATCCAGCGTGAAATCGCCGTCGCTCAGCTTGCGCTCCGACCAGGTGTCAGGGACCTGCTTGATCAGGACCACGATGTTCGTCATGAGTGTGGTTCGTCCTCCTCGAAGGAGTCCCGCGGCAGTGAGCAACGAGACTTTTCAGTACGTGTTTCGCAACGCACACGGGTGTTACTACTGGGTAACTTTGTGCGGCCTGCTCTCACACCATAGCGGGTCGTACTGCAGGTTCTTGCAGGCCCGCCTCCCCCCGCGACCCTGGCCTACCCGCTGAGCGGTTCGCGAATCCGGCACTTCGCGTTAGCCTCCCTATGCAATGAGCGCATTCGTCCCCGACGCCCCCCAGCACCCGCCCGCCGGCACAGCGCCGGAGGTCTTGCCTGCTAATCCGGGGGTGTTGACGCTGACGGGCGAGCGCACGATTCCTGACCTGGACATCGAGAACTATTGGTTCCGCCGCCATCAAGTGGTTTATCAGCGGCTGGCTAAGCACTGTGTGGACCGTGACGTGCTCGAGGCCGGATGTGGCGAAGGTTACGGCGCGGATTTGATCGCCGACGTCGCCCGCCGGGTGATCGCGGTGGACTATGACGAGGCAGCGGTGGCTCACGTCCGCAGCCGCTACCCCAGGGTGGACGTCATGCAGGCCAACCTGGCCGAGCTCCCGTTGCCGGACGCCTCGATGGACGTCGTGGTGAATTTCCAGGTCATCGAACACCTGTGGGACCAGACCCAGTTCGTCAAGGAATGCGCGCGGGTGCTGCGGCCGTCCGGGTTGCTGATGATGTCGACGCCCAACCGCATCACCTTCTCCCCCGGCCGCGACACCCCGATCAACCCGTTCCATACCAGGGAATTGAACGCCGACGAGCTGACCGAGTTGCTGGTCGACGCCGGGTTCACCCGGGTGGCGGTCAGCGGCCTGTTCCACGGCGCCCGCCTGCGCGAAATGGATTTGCGTCACGGCGGTTCGATTATCGAGGCGCAGATCGCACTGGCGGTGGCCGGCGACGAGGGAGTGCCATGGCCGCCGCAGCTGGCCGCCGACGTCGCCGCGGTCACCATCGACGACTTCGAGCTCGTCGGCGCCGGGGACCGGGACACGCATCCTATTGACGACAGCCTGGATCTGGTCGCGATTGCGGTGCGGCCGTGAGCAATTCCGCGACACCGGTGCCCGGCATGTTCACTCTGGTGCTGCATACCCACCTGCCGTGGCTGGCCCACCACGGCCGCTGGCCGGTCGGCGAGGAATGGCTGTACCAATCGTGGGCCGCGGCTTACCTGCCGCTGCTGCGCGTGCTGCGCACCCTGGCCGACGAGGATCGCCACCGGTTGGTCACCCTCGGGGTCACCCCGGTGGTCAACGCGCAACTCGACGACCCGTACTGCCTCGACGGCATGCATCACTGGCTGGCGAACTGGAGGCTGCGGGCGGCCGAGGCCGCCAGCGTGCGGTCGATCCCCAAGTCGAAGTCGGCCGGCTACCAATCCTGCACACCGGAAGCGTTGCGGGAGTTCGGAATTCGCGAGTGCGCGGAGGCGGATCGGGCGCTCGAGGATTACGCCACGCTGTGGCAGCACGGCGCCAGCCCGCTACTGCGCAGCCTGATCGACGCCGGAACCGTGGAGTTGCTCGGCGGCCCGCTGGCCCACCCCTTCCAGCCGCTGCTCGCCCCGCGGTTGCGTGAATTCGCGTTGCGCGAGGGCCTGGCCGACGCGCAGCAACGGCTGGCATACCGCCCCGGCGGCATCTGGGCGCCCGAGTGCGCCTACGCCCCGAGGATGGAACGCGACTACGCCGGCGCCGGGATCACCCACTTCATGGTCGACGGTCCCTCGCTGCACGGCGACACGGCGCTGGGACGACCCGTCGGTGACACGAATGTCGTGGCGTTCGGGCGCGACCTGCAGGTCAGCTACCGGGTGTGGTCGCCGAAATCCGGCTACCCCGGCCACGCCGCGTACCGCGACTTCCACACCTACGACCACCTCACCGGGCTCAAGCCGGCGCGGGTCACCGGACGCAACGTGTCCTCGGATGCCAAGGCGCCGTATGACCCCGAGCGCGCCGAGCGCGCGGTGGACGTGCATGTCGCCGACTTTGTCGACGTCGTGCGCAACCGGCTGCGCAGCGAGTCCGAGCGCATCGGGCGCCCGGCTCACGTCATCGCCGCCTTCGACACCGAACTGTTCGGCCACTGGTGGTACGAGGGCCCGACGTGGCTGGCCCGGGTGCTGCGGGCGTTGCCCGCCGCCGGAGTGCGGGTCGGCACGCTGTCCGATGCGCTGGACGGCGGATTCGTCGGCGAGTCGGTGGCGCTGCCGCCCAGTTCGTGGGGCTCGGGCAAGGACTGGCAGGTGTGGGCCGGGGAGCAGGTGGCCGACCTGGTCCAGCTCAACACCGAGGTCGTCGACACCGCCCTGAGCACCGTGGACAAGGCACTGTCGCAGAACTGCGACGGCCCGACCCCGCGCGACCGCGTCGCCGACCAGATCCTGCGGGAGACGCTGCTGACGGTGTCCAGCGACTGGCCGTTCATGGTCAGCAAGGACTCCGCCGCCGACTACGCCCGCTACCGCGCCCATCTGCACGCGCACGCCACCCGCGAGATCGCCGGGGCGCTGGCCTCGGGCCGCCGCGACACCGCGCAACGGCTGGCCGACGGATGGAACCGCGCCGACGGTCTATTCGGCGCGCTGGATGCCCGAAGGCTGCCGCGATGACAGCCCGGCGCCGAGTCTGCAGCGGTGGCGCCGAGACTGCGGCCACGGTGTGCTTCGGAGCCAAATCCACGCCGTGGGCGCAGTCTCGGCGACAAGGGGGCTGCGCGTGAAAGTCCTGATGGTGTCCTGGGAGTACCCGCCGGTCGTGATAGGCGGCCTGGGCCGTCACGTGCATCACCTGTCGACCGCGCTGGCCGCCGCCGGCCACGACGTGGTGGTGCTGTCGCGCCGCCCGACCGGCACCGACCCCAGCACGCACCCGTCCTCCGACGAGATCAGCGAGGGTGTACGGGTGATCGCCGCCGCCCAGGATCCGCACGAATTCGCTTTCGGCACAGACATGATGGCCTGGACCCTGGCGATGGGGCACGCGATGATCCGCGCCGGGCTCGCACTCAAGAAACCGGGCACGCAGCGATTGTGGCAACCCGACGTGGTGCATGCGCACGATTGGCTGGTTGCCCATCCCGCCATCACGCTCGCCCAATACTACGACGTACCAATGGTTTCCACGATCCACGCGACCGAGGCCGGCAGGCATTCGGGCTGGGTTTCCGGAGCGATCAGCCGTCAGGTGCACGCGGTCGAATCGTGGCTGGTGCGTGAATCCGATTCGCTGATCACATGTTCGGCGTCGATGAGCGACGAGATCACCGAACTGTTCGGACCCGGCCTGGCCGAAACTACGGTGATCCCCAACGGAATCGACGCGGCCCGTTGGCCATTCGCGCTGCGGCGCCCCCGCACCGGGCCCGCCGAACTCCTCTACGTGGGGCGGCTGGAGTACGAGAAGGGTGTGCACGACCTGATCGCCGCGCTGCCGCGGATCAGGCGCACCAACCCGGGCACCACGCTGACCATCGCCGGCGACGGAACCCAGCAGGACTGGCTCGTCGAGCAGGCCCGTAAACACCGGGTACTCAAGGCAACTCGCTTCGTCGGGCACCTGCACCACGATGAACTGTTGGCGGCGCTGCACCGGGCCGACGCCGCGGTGTTCCCAAGCCATTACGAGCCGTTCGGGCTCGTGGCCTTGGAGGCCGCCGCGGCCGGCGCGCCCTTGGTGACCTCCAACATCGGCGGCCTGGGTGAAGCGGTGATCAACGGGCAGACCGGGGTGTCGTGCGCGCCGCGCGACGTGACCGGACTGGCCGCGGCGGTGCGCACGGTGCTCGACGATCCGGCCGCCGCGCAGCAGCGTGCTCGCGCCGCCCGCGAGCGGCTCACCTCAGACTTCGACTGGCGCACCGTCGCCGGGCACACCGCGCAGGTGTATGTGGCGGCCAAGCGCGGCGAGCGTCAGCCGTTGCCCCGGCTGCCGATCTCCGAGCACGCGCTGCCCGACCGCTGAGTCTCACGCGTTGTCGATGCCGATCGAATAGGCGCAATAGCGCCAAAGGCGTTCGCGCTCACGCTCGCCGTGTCTGGTCAACGGCAGATAGTGCTCAGGGCGGGGCCGCCGGTCATGCCAGAAACCACCGCTGGGTGGCGCCGGTTCGGTGGCGGCCAGCCAGATCGCGGTGTCGGCTCCCTGTTCGGGCGTGCGCAGCAGCGGACCGGTGAGCGCCCGGAAACCGGGAAGCGACGTGGCCACCCCGGGCGTATCGGCCCACCCGGGGTGCATCGAATAGACGCGGATGCCGTCGTCGGCCCAGTGGCGGGACAGGATCGGCGTCAACGCCACCTGCATCCGCTTGGTCCGTGCGTACGCGGTGACCCCGCTGTACGGCTCGTCGGAGTACTCGGGGTCGTCGGCGGGCAGCGACTGCGTGTACATCCCGCCCGAGGACATGAAGATCACCCGCGGGTTCTCGGCGCCGCGCAGGACCGGAAGCAAGCACTCGGTCAACAGCACCGGCCCCAGCACGTGGGTGGCCAGGGTGACCTCATGGCGATCGGCGGTCTCGGCCCGCTGCGGCGGCAACACCCCGGCGTTGTGGATCAGCACGTCCAATTCCCACACCCGCGCGGACAACTCAGCCGCGAAGGCACGCACTGCGGAGAGGTCGGCGACGTCGCACACCTCCACCTGCACGTCGGCCTCGGGGTTGGCGTCGACGATCTCATTTCGGGCCAGCTCACCGCTCGTCTCGTCGCGCACCGTCAACAGCACGCTCGCTCCCAACTCCGCCAGGCCTGTCGCAATCGCCTTGCCGATGCCCCGGTTGGCCCCGGTGACGAGCGCCGTTTTTCCCTTCAGCGCGTGCGGCGCTGGGTCGTCTGGCCATCCCAGGCTGCGCAGTTGATAGCCGACACGGGTATAGCCTCCGACGATCGACCGGTCCAGAGCGGTGTCGAGCAGGGACCGCAGGGCGCCGTTAATACTCATGCCGTCTGAGTTACCCACCACGGCGCAAGGCATGCCTTCGTCGTCATCGGGTAAGAATCGAACGATGGGACTCGAATATTCAAGCGTGGTGGATGCGCCGCGCGAGGACGTGTTCGCCTGGTACGCACGCCCGGGCGCCTTCGAGCGGCTGTCGCCCCCATGGTCGCCGATGCGATTGGTCACCGAGGCGGCCTCACTCGAAGACGGAAGGGCCGAACTCGCCCTGCCGGGTGGGCTGCGCTGGGTGGCCCAGCACCAGGCCGACGGCTACGACCCGCCACGGCGGTTCGTCGACTCCATCGGCAGTGACGGGCTGGCCTCGCTGCCCGCCCGCGTCGCCGTGCGGTGGCGACACATCCACGAATTCGAAGACCTCGGCGACAACCGGACCGAGGTGATCGACCGCGTCCAGACTCCGGTGCCCGGCGCCGCTTTGCGGCCCATGTTCGTCTATCGGCACCGCCAGCTGGCCGACGATTTGGCGGCTCATCGGCTGGCGGCCCGGCGCGGGCTCAACCCGCTGACCGTGGCGGTCACCGGGTCGTCGGGACTGGTCGGGTCGGCGCTGTGCGCGTTCCTGAGTACCGGCGGCCATCGCGTCCTGCGACTCGTCCGCCACCGGGCGCGTGGCGACGACGAACGACAGTGGAATCCCGACGACCCCAACCCGGATCTGTTGACCGGGGTCGACGCGGTGATCCATCTGGCCGGCGCATCGATCGCCGGGCGGTTCACCGAAGAACACCGGAAAGCGGTGCACGACAGCAGGATTGGTCCAACCCGTCGGCTGGCCGAACTGGTGGCGAGCATAACCGCCGGCCCCCCGATGCTGATCTCGGCTTCGGCCATTGGCTACTACGGATACGACCGCGACGACGAGAACCTCACCGAGGCAAGCGAGCGTGGCGACGGATTTCTGGCCGACGTCGTCGCGGACTGGGAGGATGCGACCGCGCCGGCCGCCCAGGCCGGGGCGCGGGTGGTGCAGGTGCGCACCGGCATCGTGCAATCGCCCCGCGGCGGCACACTGAAACTGATGCGTCCGCTGTTCAGCGCCGGTCTCGGTGGCCGGCTCGGCAATGGCCGGCAGTGGTTGTCCTGGATAGGGATCGACGACCTGATCGATGTTTATCACCGGGCACTGTGGGACACCAAGCTTTCTGGTCCGGTGAATGCTGTTGCGCCGCAACCGGTTCGCAACAGTGAGTACACCCGCACGCTGGCCCACGTGCTGCGGCGGCCCGCGGTACTGCCGGTTCCGCCGCTGGGGCCGCGAATCTTGCTCGGCGAGCAGGGGGCCCGGGAACTCGCCCTGGCCAATCAGCGGGTTGCGCCAGAGAAGCTGGACCGCGCCGGGCACCGCTTCCGCCAACCCGAGCTGGACGGCGCCCTACGCCACCTGCTCGGTCGCGAAACTGTGCGCAATTAGGACTCGCGGCGTGCCGCGAACAGCCCGGAGAACCGGCCTTCCCGGCTGCGCTGGTAAGCCCGGCCACGAAGATCGGCAAGCCAGCCCGGATACAGCGTCACGCCGGGCGCGGTATTAAGGACGGGATCGAACGAGACATCCGCGCGCCCCGCGTCGACGAGATCGGACACGTGCAGCCGTGCCAACGGTGTGAAATCACCTCTGCCCCCGGCCTGGTCCAGGGTGACATCGATTCCGCCGGACTGGATCCGGCCGGCCACGTCCGTGAGGGACAGGCCGGTGCCACCGATCTCGGTATCGATGCGGGCGCGCAACCACCAGGGCCTTTCCCGGTAGCGCAGGGGCATGAGATTGGTCATCGTCTGCCCAGTCCACGATGCGACCGGCCGCAACGCCACCGCACGCGTCACTACTCCGGAACCGGCCGAGACGAGCAGAATGTCCCACAGTCCGGCGCGTGGCTGCGGGTCCGCGATGCGGATGGCCAAGCCGATGAAATCGGGGAGAGACCCGGGTGTGCCCACGGCCTTAGACCAGCGCACGACAACGTCACCCGACGGGAATGGCAGACCGCATTGGGCCGGTGCGACCCGCTCCGCGTGGCCTTTGGCCAGTACCCCGGCGGGATGAAAGAACCGGCGACCGCGCACCGCCGATCCCAATCGGAACGGCAGCGCGACAACGTCGGAAACACTCACCGGCGGACTCCTTTTTTCGGTTGTTAGAAACATCTAAGGAACCACACAAACAGTGCCTGAGCTGTGCGAATAACGCCCTGCGGTGCGTGTGATTGCCGTGTCGCTGCAGGTACCCGGCCTAAAGCCGATCAAACCCGTAGGGTGGGGGATGCGCTCGGTCGTTCAATAATTTAATGTTTAAGCAGATGAACCAGAACTCATATGCAACTGACCGGTGGACAGACCTCGCCCTAGAACCGTCAGTCGCCCGTTTGTTGTCTCGTCGAAGGGGTACCAACGCGTGAATCTGAGCCGTTCGCAACAGCGGCCGACCAACCGTGCTGGGGGTGCTTCGGTGGGCACGGTGCGTTCGTTTCCGCAAGTACGACCGGTCGAAGCGCTGCCGTCGATTGCTCTACTGCCACCCCAGCCGGGTCAACTGCGAGCGTGGCGGACCGGCCTGAGAGAAGCCGTCCTCGCCGAGCTGACGCGGTTCGTCGCCGTGCGCTGCGCCGACGACTTGGCCCCCTCCGGCGTCGACGTCGCCGGCGATGTTTTGCTGGAATTCGTCACAGACGGAAAATGCCTGCGTTCGACGTTCATGTATCTGGGCTGGCTGTGTGGCGCAGGGCCGGACAGCGCGGCGCTGTCGGCGACAGCCAGTCTAGAGTTGCTGCAGGCGTTCGCCTTACTGCAGGACGACGTGATGGACTGTTCGCCGTCGCGGCGCGGCCGTCCGGCGGCGCACGTCCAGTTCGCCGACTGGCATCGACAGCGCGGCCTTGCCGGTTCGTCGCTGCGGTTCGGTGAATCCGCGGCGATCTTGCTCGGCGACCTGTGCCTGGTCTGGGCCGAACAGATGCTTCGCGACAGCGGGCTGGCGGCCGAGCCGCTGCAGCGCGCCTGGCCGCGCTACGACGCCATGCGTACCGAGCTGGCGGTAGGCCAATTCGCCGACCTGGCAACCGATCTGCGCGATCTGCCGACGATGGATTCGGTCCTGCGGGTGGCCCGGATGAAGTCCGGCAACTACACGGTACGACGACCGTTGGAGATCGGTGCGGCGATGGCGGGCTGCGACGAACGGGTATTGACCAGCCTTGGCCAGTACGGTGCGGCCATCGGCGAGGCGTTCCAGTTGCGCGACGACATCCTCGGCGTCTTCGGCTCTCCCACCGTCACGGGCAAGCCCAACGGGGGCGATCTCAGCGAACGCAAAGCGACCAGCGTCGTGGTGGCTGCTTACCAACTCGCCGATGCCGCCACCCGACGGCAGTTCAGCGAGCTGATGAATTGCGAGTGCCTTGACGAGGCCGCGGTGGAATACTGGCGCAACATGATCTTGGCCACCGGGGCGGTGCAATTCATCGAGGGTTTGATCGATGACAGCGTCGCCACCGCGTGTAACGCCCTAACCGGTGGATCGATCGACGATCTGATCATGAGCGCACTGGTCGACATGGCCAGCGTCTGCACCAGGCGGGCCGCGTGAGCGCACGAAGCGACCGCGTCGTCGTGGTCGGAGCCGGATTCGCGGGCCTGTCGGCAGCGTTGCATCTGGCCGGACGGGGCCGCGAGGTCACGGTGGTCGAGCGTGAGGCTTGGCCGGGTGGACGAGCGGGCCGACTCGACGTCGGCGGCTATCGGATCGACACCGGGCCGACGGTGCTCACCATGCCCGACATCATCGACGAGCCGTTTGCCGCGGTCGGTAAAGACCGCTCGGAATTCGTCGACCTGATGCCGATCGACCCGGCCTACCGAGCCATGTTCGCCGACGGCAGCAGCATCGACGTCCACACCGACGCCGTGGCGATGACCGCGGCGATACGCGAGTTCGCCGGCCCACAGCAGGCGTCGGGCTACCTACAGCTACGCGACTGGCTGGATCGCCTGTACCGCACGGAATTCGACGGCTTCATCGGATCCAACTTCAACTCTCCACTGTCCCTGGTGAACCGCAGGCTGGTGCAACTCGCGGCGATGGGCGGGTTCCGGCGGTGGGAAACCATGGTCCGGCGTCACATCAGTGACCCGCGGCTACGGCGGATTTTCACCTTTCAGTCCCTGTATGCCGGCGTCGCGCCACAGCAGGCGCTGGCCGTGTACGCGGTGATCGCCTACATGGACACGGTCGCCGGCGTCTTCTTCACCCGCGGCGGCGTCCGCGCGCTGCCCGACGCCCTCGCGTCGGCCGCCATCGGGGCCGGAGTCCAGTTTCGTTACGGGTCAACGGTTTCTGCGCTGGACCGCGACGGTGAGCAGGTCACCGCGGTGCGCACCGCCGACGGCGATCGCATTGAGTGCGACGCGATCGTCCTGACCACCGAACTGCCGCTTACCTATCAGCTGTTGGGCCGGCGACCACGCCGGCTATTGCCGCCACGCCCGGCCCCGTCCGCGGTGGTCATGCATGTGGGTTGTCACGCCGCCGCTGCGGCTCAACAAGCGCACCACACCATACTTTTCGGCGAGTCCTGGGAGCAGACGTTCACCGACATCATCCGCGACGGACGCACCATGCGAGACCCGTCCTTGCTGGTGACTCGGCCCACCGTCAGCGACCCTGGTCTGGCCCCCGACGGACGCGATCTGCTCTATGTGTTGGCTCCGGCGCCGAACCTGGCGCACGGACCCATCGACTGGGCGCGCCGCGGTCCCGCATACGCGGACACCCTGCTGGATACGGTGCAGGAACGCCTGCTGCCCGGGCTGCGCGACAGCGCCGAAATCCTCGGCGTCGTCACCCCCGAAGATTGGGCACGTCAAGGCATGGCGGCCGGCACCCCGTTCGCGCTGGCCCACACCTTCGCCCAGACCGGTCCTTTCCGGCCCGCCAACACCGTGCGCGGAATCGCGAACGCCGTGCTGGCCGGCTCGTCGACGGTGCCCGGCGTGGGTGTGCCCACCACGCTGATCTCCGGGCGGCTGGCTGCCGACCGGATTACCGGGGTTGCCATCGAAAAGAACCGGACCGCAACAGTTCTCGATATGAAGGCGCCGCTGCGATGATCCGCACCGAATTGGATGCAGCCGGAGTCGACGACCCGCGGCTTCGGCTCGCCTATCGCCAGTGCCGGAAGATCGCGGCCAACAACGGCCGCACCTACTTCTTGGCGACGCGCCTGCTGGCGCCGGATCAGCGTCCGGCTGTCCACGCGTTGTACGGCTTCGCCCGCCACGCCGACGACATCCTCGATGAGTTCGACGCGGCCCTGGACGCGCAGGCGCGCGCAGAGCGGCTGCAGCGGCTGTCCGATCGGTTTTTCTCGGCCGACCCGCATGAGGATGAACCCGTTCTCGTCGCGGTCAACCACACCATCGCTCGCTACGGCATCGCCGCGGATCTGTTCGAGGACTTCCTCGCCTCCATGCGGATGGATCTCACCGTCACCGACTACCCGAACCGTGACGCACTGGATGTCTACATGCGCGGCTCCGCGGAAGTCATTGGATTGCAGATGCTTCCGATACTCGGCATAGTCGGGGACCCGACAGAGGCAGCGTCATGTGCGGCGGCCCTGGGCCGCGCCTTTCAACTCACCAACTTCTTGCGCGACGTCGACGAGGATCTGCAGCGAAACCGGGTCTATCTGCCCGCCGACGAACTCGCCAGTCACGGTGTCGATCGCGACCTGCTGATGTGGTGTCACAGCCACCGCCAAACCGATCCGCGCGTGCGCGCGGCACTGGCGGCGCAGCACGACATCACCCGCAACATCTATCGTTACGCCGCCAATGGGATCTCGCTGCTGGCACCCAGGTCCCGGCCCTGCGTCGCGACCGCGTTGACGCTCTATTCCGAGATCCTGGACCGCATTGAAGAAACCGACTTCTCGGTATTCGCCGGCCGGGCGACGGTCGGGATGCCACGACGACTCCAGGTCGCCGCGAAGGGACTGCTGTGGTCCTGGCGGCTCCGGTTCGCCGAGTCCGGCGCCGACACCGAACACCGGAAGCGCGGTGGCGTGTGAGCGACCGTTGGCAGTACCTGATCGTGCTGGGGTTGTGCCTGGCGATCACGGCGCCGCTGGAGCTGTTTAGGCCCGGCGTCTACCGCCAGCCGCTGCGCCTGCTGCGCGCGGTGCTCCCGGTTGCCGCCGTGTTCCTGGTGTGGGACGCGGTCGCGATCGCCGCCGGGGTCTGGACGTACAACGCGGCCTACCTCAGCGGCATGCACATTCCGTTTCGCATCCCGGTGGAAGAGTTGCTGTTCTTCGTGGTGATTCCGTTGTGCGCCTTGCTGACCTACAACGCGGTCACCGCCATGCTGGGGCGAGGCCGGCGCCGATGATCGGCCTGGGCTACACCGTGCCCGCCGTCGTGTCGGTGCTGGCGGTGATCGGGCTGGAGTTCGCCCTGCTGCATACCGGGCTGTTCAGGCGACTCGCCTATTGGTTGTCGATGGTGATCGTGCTCGGTTTCCAAGTACCGGTCGACGGCTGGCTGACCAAACGCAGCGCGCCTATCGTGTTGTACAACGACCGCGACACCAGCGGGATTCGGTTCCCGTTCGACATCCCGATCGAGGATTTCCTGTTCGGGTTCGCCATGGTCACGGCCGTATTATTGCTCTGGGAGTACCAGCGTGCGCATAGATGACAGGGGTCTGCCCCGCGACGACGTGCCGACGGCGTTCAACGTCGGCGCGCACGCCTATGACCGATTGGTCGGAGCCAACCCGGGCTACCACTCAGCCCTGGAGCTGTCCGCACACCGTATGCAACTTCCCGGCCGCGGCCGGGGTCTGCGATTGCTGGACGCGGGTTGCGGTACCGGTGCATCCACGGCGGCGCTGCTGAAGGTCGCGCCCGAAGCCGAGATCGTCGCGGTGGACGCGGCGAACGGAATGCTGGACGCCGCAAGGAAAAAGCGATGGCCGCCATCCGTGCGGTTTGTGCTTTCGCGCGTCGAAACGCTCGGTGAGCACGGTGTCGACGGACCATTCGACGGCATCCTGGCGGCATATCTGCTGCGAAACCTCGCCGATCCCGACGCTGCGCTGTCAGCGTTTCGAGACCTGCTGCGTCCGGGCGGCACTCTGGTGGCGCACGAGTACTCGGTGCGTGATTCGCTTGTGGCGCGGTGGATTTGGCATGCGGTATGTTGGGGCATCATCATTCCCGCTGGCGGCTTGCAAACGCGCGACACTGTGCTGTACCGCCACCTGTGGCGCAGCGTGCTGACCTTCGACGGGGCCGCGCGGTTCCAGCTCCGGATGCGTGACGCGGGTTTCACCTCGGTGCGCAGCGACACGGTCCCCGGCTGGCAACGCAACATCGTCCACACCTTCCGGGGGGATGCGCCGCAATGACCGACCGCCGCCGCCACCTTCACCCGGCACCGCCGGGGTTGCCCGACGCACGGGCACTGCCGTCGCCGCCCCGTGCCGTGGTCGTCGGAGCGGGCATCGCCGGCCTGACTGCCGCTGCCGGCCTGGCCGAACGCGGTGTCACCGTCGACATCGTCGAACGCGAAGGCTACCTGGGCGGCCGGGTCGGCGGCTGGACCGAGCCTGGAGAACCTCAGCCGGGCAACGACTTTGCGATGAACCGCGGGTTTCACGCGTTCTTCCGACAGTACTACAACCTGCGCGCACTGCTGCGCCGCGTCGATCCACAACTGCGGATGCTCGTCGGCGTCGACGACTATCCGTTGGTTGACGGCGCGGGCCGGCGTGACACCTTCGAAGGGTTGCCGCGAACACCGCCGTGGAATGCGCTCGCATTCGCCTTGCGCAGCCCGACTTTTCGACTCGGCGACCTGGCCCGCATCGATGCTCGCACCGCGGCACCGCTGGCTGCGGTCTCGGTGCCCGACATCTACTGGCAGCTCGACCACATCGACGCCGAATCATTCCTGAAAAGCCTCAACTTCCCGGAGTCGGCGCGTCACCTCGCGTTCGAGGTGTTCTCGCGCAGCTTCTTCGCGGCGCCCGACCAGTTGTCGGCCGCGGAACTGGCGACGATGTTCCACATCTACTTCCTGGGTTCCAATGAAGGTCTGCTCTTCGACGTTGCGAACGCGAACTTCAATGTGAGCCTGTGGGATCCGCTGCGGGAATACCTGGAAGATCGGGGCGTTCGGGTGCACCTCGGAACAGAGGTTCGCCGCGTTGCCCCCGGCGCGAACAGCTGCCTGCGGGTGGAGACGAATTCGGCCGAGCGGTTCGACGCCGATGCCGTGGTACTCGCACTCGACACGCGCGGTCTGCAGCAAGTCGTGGCCGCGTCCCCAGGCCTCGGAGACGACGAGTGGTACAGCAGGATTCGCGAATTACGGACCGCGCCGCCATTCGTGGTTCATCGCCTCTGGCTGGACCGGCCGGTGGACCCGGCGCGAGCGCCCTTCCTCGGCACCGCCGGCCATCCCCCGTTGGACAACATCAGCGTGCTCGAGCGTTATGAGCGCGAAGCGGCCGAATGGACCCGCCGCACCGGCGGCTCCGTTGTCGAATTACATTCGTATGCAATCGATAGCGATACCCCGCAGGAAGCGGCGATTGGACAGCTGCACCGAATGTACCCCGAGACCGCAACTGCGCGAGTGGTGCGCGAACGTGTGCTGCGCCGAAGCGATTGCCCCCTGTTCGCCCCCGGCACCTATGCGCGCCGGCCGACCGTCACCACACCACAACCCGCCCTGATGCTGGCCGGTGACGGTGTTCGGGTGGATCTGCCTGTCGCACTGATGGAGCGGGCCGCCACGACCGGCTGGGTGGCCGCTAACCGGCTGCTCGCGAGATGGGGACTGGCCGGCCACGAGCTGTGCACGGTTCCGATCCGTGGCCGGTCGAGGTTGCTTCGGTCGCTGGCCGAACGGCAAGGACGCTCGCTATGAACGTCCGCGACCAGCTACGCCGCCGGCTGCCGAAAGACTGGCCGGTCGAGATCATGCCGCGCAGCCCGTGGTCCGAGCAGCGACCGACCTACCGCGACGCGAACCCGGCCCTCATCGAGGCCGCCTTGGCTCGGTCCCAGTCCAGGCCGACCGGTAACTGGTACGCATTTGCCGCAAGCGCAGACATCCGGCGCGATCGCCCGCTCGGCGCGTGCGTCGCGGGCATCGAGCTCGTCGCCTGGCGCGACAAAGACGACCGACTGTGCGTCGGGCCGGCGGGCTGTCCACATCTGGGCGCCGACCTTTCGACCGGGGTGGTGCGCGAGGGTGTGTTGTTCTGTCGGTGGCACGGCCTGGCGCTGGACGGCCAGACATGCGAAATGCGTTGGCGGCCCTATCCCAGTCATGACGATGGCGTGCTGGCCTGGGTACGCCTCGACTCCGTCGGCGGCGAGGCACCACTGGACGCGCCGAACATCCCTACCCGACCGACCGGCGAAACGGTGCACACCGTCGCTCACCTGGTCGGCCACTGCGAGCCGGCCGACATCATCGCCAACCGGCTCGACCCCTGGCACGGCGCATGGTTTCACCCTTACTCGTTCACCGAGCTGGAGGTGCTCACCGCCCCGACGGAGCAGGACGACCGCTTCATCGTCGCGGTCACGTTCCGGATGGGCCCAATCGGCGTTCCGGTGATAGCGGAATTCACCAGCCCGGAGGCCCGCACCGTCGTGATGCGCATCGTCGAAGGCGAAGGAACCGGCAGCGTCGTGGAAACTCACGCCACGCCGCTGGGCCCGGGGCCGGATGGACGTCCGCGGGTTGCCGTCATTGAAGCCGTCGTCGCGCATTCGGAGCGACCGGGATTCCGATTTGCCGGGCGTGCGGCGCCGATCATCACCCGCCTGGTGCGCTTCGCCACCAAGCGGCTGTGGCGCGACGACATCGATTACGCCGAACGCCGATATCGGATCCGCTCCGGCAGCTGACCGCGATTTCAGCGGCGTTCGCCCGGTAGCCGAACCCGGCCCGCGACCGACAGAAAGGCGACAGGTATTGACCGACAAGGGCCACGACCCGACCCGAGCCTGACGCTTTTCCCTCGACCGCTCCGCTAGGTTCACCTCTGACGCGCCTGCTCGAGTCGTTCTCGGCAAAGCGCGCGGATACCCTGGTGTAACTAGTGAAGGATCCGGTAAGTGACCAACAGCCGCGCGCATGACCCGCAACTCAGCCGTGCTGAGCTGGAGAGATCGCTGTCGGCCGATCTGCGGGCCATGACCGCGCGATCCGACCGGGTTGGCCGTCATTTCGCGCGCATGAACGAAGTCAGCAGTAGCGACTTCCACGCGCTGCTGCACATCATGGTCGCCGAGACGGCCGGGGAGCCGTTGACGTTGGCGCAGCTACGGCAGCGAATGGACGTGTCCCCCGCGGCGATCACCTATCTCGTCGATCGGATGATCGAAGCCGGACATATCCGGCGTGAACCCGACCCGAAGGACCGGCGCAAGTGGCTATTGCGCTACGAGGTCACCGGTATGACCATGGCCCATTCCTTCTTCAAACCTCTCGGTGCGCATTTCACCACCGCGATGGCCGATCTCAGCGACGACGACTTGATGGCCGCGCACCGTGTCTTCACCGCGATGATCACGGCGATGTCGACGTTCGAGGAGGAAGTCCTCACCTCGGTGCCTAACTCGTCTGCGAACTCCGAACCCGCGGAGCCGCACCGGCGTCAGGGCCCTGCGCAGTAAGCCGTGCGGTGCCCAACAAGCGTTGCTCGATCAGGTCGGCACCGCGTGCCACGCCCCCGGTAGCGGCGAAACCCGCGGCCACCCGGCGCGCACCATCGGTCATCGCCGACGCCCTGCGGACCGCTTCGGCGAGCCGGGTGGGTGTCAGCCTTCTAGCCGGCAGCCGGGTGCCGCACCGCGCTACCTGAACGCGGCGGGCGACCTCAGCCTGATCGCGCCCGAAAGGCACGGCGCAGACCGGCACACCCCGGCTGAGCGCCTTCACCGTGGCCCCCATCCCCGCGTGCGTCACCGCGCAGATCGCACGGTCGAGTATCACGCTGTGCTGCACGAATTGGCACACGGTGGCGTTGGTTGTCCGCGGCAGCTCCGCGGGCACCCCGGCCGGGAAGGTGGCGACTACGTGGACGGGCTGATCGGCCAACGCGCGCAACGCCATCTGCCCCAGCTTGGCGTCGGCCTGCGGGATCGAGGACGTGCTCACCAATACGATCGGATCGTCGATGGCCGATAGCCACTCGGGCACCACCGCCGGGGTGGGCTCGAAAAAACACGCACCAAGGAAATGCACCGAGTCGTCCCAATCGGGGTGCGGATATTCGAAGGGTTCACCCCCCACCGCCAACAGCAGCGGCGCGCGTCTCATCAGTTCGTCCACCGAGCCGACCGGGCTCACCTCCAACGCTACCCGAATCGGGTTGACGCTCTTCAGTATCCGGCGATCGAAGAGATGGTGGACCATTGGACGTACCTGTGCGTCGCGGATGCGTCCGGCCAAACCACTCATGGGCCGGAAACCGGGGCCGAACGGCGGGGCTGCGCGTGAACTCAAGTACGGCGTAAAGGGGGAAAACACCAGCCACCCAACGCCACTGGCCTCGGCAGCCGAGATAGCCCCCCAGCAGTTGGCGTCGACGATGATCACGTCGGGTGCCACGGACTCGATAGCACGGCGCAGGTCGTCGACTTCAACGACTGCCCGCCGGCACAGCACGTCGATGGTGGACTTCAACATCCCAAAGGGGTTGGTGGCCAGCCGGTCCTGCCCGGTGATCGCCTCAATCCGCGGATCGACGGGCTCGGCGCGAAATCCGATGGCCGCCATGGCTTGCACCTGCGCGGCTTGGGTGCGCAGGTGCACCTGATGGCCGCGCGCCGCCATTTCCCGCAGCAGCGCGGCCAGCGGATACACGTGGCCTAGCGCGGGCGACCCGTACGCAAGAACTCGCGCCTGCCTCACGGGACTGTGCTCACGCCGATCTGTCGGATTGCACCCAGATCTTGTGCACCGCATCCGTGCAGGCATATTCGCATCTCGTCGATGAATCCCTGCAGGAAGTCTGTTACCGCAGAGGCTGATTCGACGGCAGCCGACAGCAGCGGGCGAGCAACGGCCACGACGTCGGCACCCAGACACAGCGCTTTGACGGCATCGGTGCCGGTTCGTATTCCACCGGAGGCGACCAACGGTATGTCCGGCAGGGCCGCACGCACCTCGCGCACCGCCTGCGCGGTGGGTATGCCCCAGTCCGCCAGATCTGGATAGCGCAGCTCGCCGTAACGGACGAATTGCTCCACGCGCGACCATGATGTGCCGCCCGCGCCCGCCACATCAATGGCCGCCACCGGCGCCGCACCGGTGGGCCGTAGCAGTTCGGCGATCGCTGTGGCGCCGATCCCGTGGCCGACCTCCTTCAACAGTACGGGGTAGCCGAGCTTATCGGTGAGGTCATGGAGTCGGTCCAGTGAACCGGCAAAGTCGGTATCGCCGTTGTCCTGCATTGCCTCCTGCAACGGATTCGTGTGCACGGCAAGGGCATTCGCCCCCACCCGGTCAAGTGCTTGCGCGATGTCGCCTATCGTATCCTTGGTGAACTGCGACAGCCCGATGTTGCCGAACAGCAGCACGTCTGGTGCCACGTCACGCACGGTGAAGCTGGGGGCGGCACGTTCGCCCAACGCGCTCTCGAGCATGATCCGCTGTGACCCCAGCATCATCCCGAGGCCGAGTTTCTGCGCCGCTGCGGCCAGATGCCGATTGATGGTGCCCGACAACTGCGCGCCGCCGGTCATCGCGCCCAGCAGCACGGGCGCCCGCAACCGCACCCCGAGAAATTCGGTGGACAAGTCGATGTCGTCGAGGTTGGTCTGGGTCAAGGCGTTGTAGGGCAACGTGTAGCGTTCCAAACCGGTCGTCGTGCCCTGATACCCGACGTCATCGTGCAGACAAACGTCGATGTGCCGGCGTTTACGTGTGGTCAATTCAGCGCGGTCGGCCGTCATTGTTATCCGGTCCGCTTGACCGGCACCGCAATTTCATTGCGCCGCAACGGCGGAACTGTCCACGGCGGATCGTAGAACCACGCTGCGGGCTCATCGGTGGCTTTGAATCCGTTGTCGCGCAACGTATTGAACAACTCAGCGGTCTGCGCGGCAACAGCGCGGGCACTTCGGCTGCCGGAGAACCGACGTACCGCCATCGTCTCCGGCGGCACGCTGACCAGCCTGACTTCCGCGTCGTCGGGCACCGGCAACGACTCCAGCGTCTTGTCGGCAGGCATGAAGAACCGGATCACCCATTCCTGGTCGCCGGCTCGGACTTGGGCCACCGGTGCAGTCATGGCTATCTTCTCGCCTTTGCCGGTGCGCTGTTCAACCGGTGCCGTCATGGCGATCTTCTGGCTGTCGCGGTTGGCACCGAATATGTACCGGGCAAGCCGCCGGAAGCCCGCGTTGCGGGCACTCTCTTCGTCGGCTCGCACCGTTGTTTCCGCGGCGATCCGTGCACCGTAGCGGCGGATTTCCACGTTCTCAGTCAGCTTCTCGACGCTATGGTCGGGCTCCTCGGTGCCGTGACGGTACCCGACCACCGAACCCGCCGCCTCGAGCAGCTGCCCGACCATGCTTGCTATCGACCCGAACACAGCAACCTCACTCATTTGGAATACACGCCAGCCTATCGGAAGATGGGTTTTAGTTAAATACTTGAATGTTTCAGTTACTTAACGTAATCTCGGCATCGATCGCCGCCACCGAAGCCGCGGGAACCAACGGTTGGAGGTCACACTCGCCTTGGGATCCGCCGCCCGTCAGAAATCGCTGAAGTCATCGCGCGGCATGGGGCGCGTGCTCGCCCGCCGGCGCCCGCCGAGGGAAGATGCAGGCCGCGGCCCCCTGGCGCGAGCGGCGCGATTGTGCGTGAAACACCCCAAGCGAGTTATCGCAATAGCGCTGTTAGTCCTGTTGGCCACCACCGTATTTGGCCTGCCCGCTGCCAACAGCCTGTCGGCCGGCGGATTCATGGACCCAACTTCCGAATCGGCGCGCGGCGCGGCAATAATCGCCGGAAAGTTCAATCAGGGTGAGCTCGAACTCATTCTGTTGGTGAGTTCGCCCAACGGCGCCCGGGACGGCTCAGCAAGGACGGTCGGGACCGAGATCGTCGGGCAACTTGTGAAATCTCCGTTCGTATCTCAGGTGGCATCCCCGTGGGACTCCCGACCTGCGCCCGGCTTACTCACCGCGGACGGAAACACCGCGATGATCCTCGTCGCTCTCAACGGGGATGAGAACAGCGCTCCCAAGCGTGCCCAGTCACTCGCAGAGCGTTACGTAGGTGACCGGCAAGGAGTGACGGTGCGGGCGGGTGGATCGGCATTGGTGTTTGAACAGATCAACCAGCAGACCGCAAAAGACCTGCTGCGAATGGAAGTCATCGCGATACCGCTGAGTTTCATCGCGCTGGTCTGGGTGTTCGGCGGGATACCGGCCGCGGCACTACCGATGGCCGTCGGCGCTTTGGCGATCGCGGGTTCACTCGCGGTATTGCGCGCGATCGCGTTGCTGACGAACGTATCGGTCTTTGCCCTCAACGTGACGGTGGCACTGGCGTTCGCCCTGGCCATCGACTACACGTTGCTGATTATCAGCCGCTACCGCGACGAGCGTGCGGACGGGGTGGGTCCCGACGAGGCGTTGGTGAAAACCGTGACCACGGCCGGCCGGACCGTGTTGTTCTCGGCGAGCACGGTGGCGCTGGCACTGGCTGCTACGGCACTGTTCCCGATGTATTTCCTCAAGTCCTTCGCCTACGCCGGGACGGCAGTGGTCGTGTTCGCCGCCGTGGCGGCGGTGGTGGTGGCGCCCGCAGCGATCGCGCTGATCGGAGACCGGCTCGACGCGCTGAACGTCTGGCAATGGGGTCGTCGGCTCCTCCCTCGCCCGTCAGCACAACGGGGGGTGCAACAGAGCTTCTGGTACCGAACCGCGAAATTGGTTATGCGTCGCGCGATCCCAGTTGGGATGGCCCTCACGGCAGTCTTGCTGGTGCTCGGTGCGCCGTTCCTCGGCGTCAGATGGGGCTATCCCGACGACCGAGTACTGCCGAGATCGTCGACGGCCCGAATCGTCAACGATCGAGTCCGTACCGAATTCGGCACAAATTCAGAGACCCGAGTGAAGGTCGTCTTTCCCGAATCCGACGGTCTGACAACGACCGAGCTGGACAACTACGCGATGCGGCTGTCCCGAGTCACCGATGTCTCTGCGGTGTCCTCTCCGACCGGAACCTTCGTCGCCGGTGAGGCCAAGGGTCCGCCGTCGGCTCCGGCCGGGATCGCGGGGGGCAGCGCGTACCTGACCGTTGAAAGCACGGCACCGCTTTTCACACGAGCGTCAGAGGCACAACTGGCTCGCTTGCACGCGGTCGTCCCGCCGCAAGACCGACGTGTCCTGATCACCGGTCTGGCACAAACGAATCGTGATTGCATCGACGGCATCACCTCCCGGCTGCCGTTCGTGTTCGCGTTCATCGCCGTCGTCACAATGTTGCTGATCTTCCTGCTTACCGGCAGCGTGATACTTCCGGTCAAGGCGGTGCTACTCAACGTGCTGTCGCTGACCGCGACGTTCGGTGCCTTGGTGTGGATCTTTCAAGACGGCCACCTGGGGGCGGCAGGAACCACGTCGACGGGCACGCTGGCGGTCAACGTCCCGGTGCTGATGTTCTGCATCGCCTTCGGATTGTCGATGGACTACGAGGTCTTTCTGCTTGCCCGGATCCGCGAGTATTGGCTCAGCTCACCGCGCACGCGGACGGACAACGACGAAAGTATCGCCCTGGGTCTGGCGCGCACGGGCCGGATCATCACCGCCGCGGCGCTGCTGATGTCGATCTCTTTCGCGGCGCTGATCTCCGCCGGGGTGTCCTTCATGCGGATGTTCGGTTTGGGACTGACGATCGCCGTCTTGATGGACGCGACTGTGGTGCGCGTGCTACTCGTGCCGGCATTCATGCATGTGCTTGGCGGCCTGAACTGGTGGGCCCCCGCGCCGCTGGCACGATGGCACGATCGCACCTTCGGCGACCGTGCGGCGCGGCTAGGGCTGGGCTGAGCCCAACTCACCCTGGAAGTGGCGCATTGCCGCGATAACTGCCGTGAAGACCCGATGTGCCGCAGCCAAATCCGCATCAGGTAAGTCATCGAGCGCCGCACGAGTATGGATGCCCAAGGGGCTGAAGAACGAGCGGGCGGTCGCCATACCGGGATCGGAGTACCGCAGGATGACCTTGCGACGATCGTTTGCGTCCGAATCTCGGGTGATGTGACCGGAGTTGATCATGCGCTCGACCAGGTAGGTGATGGCCGCCGCGGACAAGCCCATCCGTTGGCCCAACTCCCCCGATGTCAGTGGCGCCCCGGAAGTCTCGGCCACCAGGATGTGCAAAAGGGCGCGAAAGTCATTGGGATGCAACCGGTGTACCGCCGCGAACACTCGACCCATCTGGTCGGACTCTGCGCTGAGGGTACGTGCGTCGGCCGCAATCAGTGCTTCGAGCCGAACACGTTCGGGGGAGCCCTCGTTGGGGTACATCAGAATCGCAGCATAGCGCTTTCCTACCAAGAATGTTAAGTTGATTAATGATTAATCGACTGAAATAATGGTGCCGATGTCGAACACTCTCGCCTCGTGGGTGAGCAACCGTCGCTCGTGGCGGCTGGGATTGGCAGCGGCCCTGCTGGGCATGGGGTTGATCGTGTTGATCGGCGCAAATGCATCGGCCGGGCAGGCGCCGCTGTCGTTACCCAGCGACTCGGACTCGGCCAAAGTCGACGCCCTGGCCAGGCAATTCCCCGGCGGCGATCAGGCTCCCCTGCTGTTGGTGGTGAGCCGTGTCGACGGCGCCCCGCTGGACTCCGCCGACGTGACCGCGACCCGGGCCGCCCGTGACCGGATGCAGCGCGTCGTCGCACCGTTCGCGGCGGCAAACATGCAGCCGCCGATGGTGTCGGCGGACGGCAAGGCGGCCATCGGCCTCGTGACCATCCGCGCGGATCTATCCGGCATGGTCCTCAACGAGGGAGTCGCAGCGCTGCGCACCGCGGCAAACGACGGCCTGCCCGCCGATCTGCGGGACCACGTCACCGGAGGCCCGGCGTTCGGCGCCGATATCGCCAACGCGTTCACCGACGCCAACATCACGCTGCTGGCGGTGACCGCGTCCGTGGTGGCGCTGCTCCTGATTGCCACCTACCGCTCACCGGTGCTGTGGCTGGCACCGCTGTTGGTGATCGGCTTCGCGGATCGGGTGGCGGCGGCGGTGGGGACCTCGGTGTCGTCAGTAACGGGCCTGAGCTTCGACGGCGCGACCTCCGGGATCACCAGCGTGCTGGTGTTCGGGGCGGGCACCAACTACGCGCTGCTGCTGATCTCCCGATACCGGCAAGAACTTCGGAGCCACCCCGACCACCGCGACGCGTTGCGCCTCGCGGTGCGCAGAGCGGGACCGGCGATCCTCGCCAGCAATGCGACCGTGGTGCTGGCGCTGCTCACCCTGCTGTTCGCGTCGACCCCCAGCACCCGCAGCCTGGGCGCGCTGGCAGCCTGCGGCCTGGTCATCGCGGCCCTGTCGGTCCTGGTGGTACTGCCTCCGCTGCTCGCGCTGTGCGGCCGGCGACTGTTCTGGCCCCTGATTCCCCGGCCCGACGGCGCCGACACTCTGGAAGCCGGAGCGTGGCACCGGGTCGCCGAACAGGTGGCCCGTCGTCCCGCCGTCGTCGCCGTCGTGGCGATAGCGGTGCTGGCGGCATTGGCCAGCGGGCTGCTGGGGACTCGAATCGGCTTGTCGCAGACCGAACAATTCCGGGTGCAAGCCGACTCAGTGTCCGGCTACGACATCGTGGCCGCGCATTTTCCCGCCGGCTTGGCCAACCCCACGCTGGTCGTGGCCCCCCGCTCCCAGGCAGCCCAGGTGCGCACGGCGATCGCCGCGACTCCCGGTGTGGTGTCGGTGACCGACGCGGGTCAGTCGAACTCCGGCCTGACGAAATGGTCGGTGGTGATCAGCGCCGCGCCCTCGTCGGACCGAGCATTCGCCACCATTGCCGCACTGCGCAATTCGACGAAATCCGCCTCCCCCGCTGCGCTGGTCGGCGGATCCGACGCGCAAGCCCTCGACGTCCGCGACGCCGCCCTGCACGACCGGCTGACGCTGATCCCGGCGATCCTCATCGTGATACTCGTCGTCCTGTTCGTGCTGCTGCGCTCGGTGCTCGCCCCGCCCAACCTGCTGTCCGCGACGATTCTCGGCGCGCTGGCGGCGCTCGGCCTCGGCGGCTGGACGAGCCAGCACGTCTTCGGATTTCCGGCCCTGGACAACAGCACCCCTTTGTTCGCGTTCCTGTTCCTGGCCGCCCTCGGCGTGGACTACACAATCTTTCTGGTCACCCGCGCCCGTGAAGAATCGGCGCGGCACGGGGCACGCGATGGCATGATTCGAGCCGTGTCGGCCACCGGCGGCGTGATCACCAGCGCGGGAATCGTTCTAGCCGCCGTGTTCTGTGTGCTGGGAGTATTGCCGCTGATCGTGATGACCCAGCTCGGGATCATCGTCGGGCTCGGGATCCTGCTCGACACCTTTGTGGTGCGCACGCTGGTCATACCCGCTCTGTTCGCCCTCATGGGCGATCGCATCTGGTGGCCTGCAAAGCCAACTGAAACGACAGTCATTGCGCAACAGCGCAATTCGATCCAATATGAACGGAGTACGCTGTGAAGCGCTCAACTCTGGCCGTGACATCGCTTGCCGTAGCCGTGGCCGCGGGCACCGGAAGCATCGCCAGCCCCCGACGCGTGCCCGGGTGGTACACGCGACTACGCAAACCCGCATACCAGCCGCCCAGCGTCGCCTTCCCTATCGTGTGGACCGCGCTCTACGCGGACATCGCGACCACGTCCGCGGTGACCGTGGACAAGTTCCGCGCAGCGGGACAACACGACAAGGCGCGCGGCTATGCCGCCGCCCTCACCGTCAACCTGCTGCTCAACGCCGGATGGAGTTGGCTGTTCTTCCGTTTTCACAAACTCGGGGCGGCGGTGCTCGGTGCGGCCGCGTTGACGGTCAGCAGCGCCGATCTCGCCCGCCGCGCCGCCGCGGCCGACCCGCGCGCCGGCGCGGCCCTGGCGCCCTACCCGCTGTGGTGTGCGTTCGCCACTGTGCTGTCCACCCACATCTGGCGGCTGAACCGATAGTGCCTGCCCTCTTGTGGTTTCGCCGCGATCTGCGGTTGCGCGATCATCCCGCGCTGCTCGCCGCGGCCGAATCGCAGGACGTGCTCGCCTGCTTTGTGGTCGACCCCCGGCTCGAGAACTCGTCGGGTCAGCGCCGCCTGCAGTTCCTGGGTGACACGCTGCGACGACTGCAAGACGACCTGGGCGGCCGGCTCCTGGTGACCCGAGGCCGCGCCGAGGAGCAGATTCCCCGCATCGCCAAGAAGATCGACGCGACGGCGGTGCACATTTCGGAGGATTTCGCGCCCTACGGAAAACGCCGCGACGAAAAGGTGTGCGCCGCACTGGGTTCGGTGCCGTTGGTTGCGACCGGATCGCCGTATCTGGTGTCTCCCGGTCGGGTCACCAAAGACGACGGTGAGCCCTACAAGGTGTTCACCCCGTTTCTGCGGAAGTGGCGAGAAGAAGGATGGCGCAAACCCGCACAGTCGAGCGCCGATTCGGCCCGCTGGCTCGACCCGGCCCACGTGGTCAAACAGTGCGCGATCCCCGACCCCGGCGTCGAGCTGGGTCTCGAAACCGGTGAGGCGGCGGCACTTTCGCAGTGGAAGCAGTTCGCCGACGACGGGCTGCAGCGCTACGCCGAAGACCGGAACCGGCCGGACCTGCCGGGCACCAGCCGAATGTCGGCCCATCTGAAGTTCGGCACCATCCATCCCCGCACCATGGTGGCGGCGATGAACCTGGGTGCAGCTGGAGCGCAGACATACTTGCGGGAGTTGGCCTTTCGTGACTTCTACGCGGGGGTGTTGCACTATTGGCCGGCCAGCGCCTGGCGCAATTGGAACAGCGACTTCGACGGCATCCAGACCGATACGGGCGCGGAAGCCAAACGTCGGCTCGAAGCGTGGAAGGCCGGCAGGACCGGGTTCCCGATCGTCGACGCCGGCATGCGCCAACTCCACGAGACCGGCTTCATGCACAACCGGGTACGGATGATCGTCGCGTCGTTTTTGGTAAAAGACCTGCATCTGCCGTGGCAATGGGGTGCCGAGTGGTTCCTGGACCAGCTCACCGACGGCGACATGGCCAACAACCAGCACGGCTGGCAGTGGTGCGCGGGTTGCGGCACCGACGCCGCGCCGTACTTCCGGGTTTTCAACCCGACCACCCAGGGCCAAAAGTTCGATCCCGCAGGCGATTACATCCGGTACTGGCTGCCCGAACTGCGCGGCGCGGAGGATGTGCACTTACGCAAAGGCGAACGGCCACAAGGGTATCCGGAACCGATCGTCGACCACGGCACCGAGCGTGCCGAGGCGCTGCGCCGGTACCAGGACATCGGCTCCTAGCCACCACGCTCTGATCTGGCGTCCGCACTGTAGGGCAGGCCGAGACAATCTTTTGCCGAAATCGGCTTCCCATACCTATTTCGCATGTAATCATCAGCCGATTCACAGTCGTCAAGTCAAAGCGCCAGGGAGGCGATATGGCCCACTCGATCGTTCGGACGTTACTGATTTCTGTTGCTGCGGCGGGTCTGATGGCCACCGCCGGCGCCTGCTCGTGCTCGGTGGGTTCGTCGTCGTCGCACGCGGTGGACAAGAAGGACGTCGCAAGCCAGATCACCCAGAAGTTGACCGACGCTCAGGGCAATAAGCCCGATTCGGTCGACTGCCCCGGCGATTTGCCCGCGAAGGTCGGTGCGCAGCTGAACTGCTCGATGATGGTCAAGGGCGCCTCCTACGGCGTCAACGTCACCGTGACCAGCGTCGAAGGCAGCAACGTCAAATTCGACATGGTGGAGACCGTCGACAAGTCCCAGGTCGAGAAAGCGATCAGCGACAACATCACCCAACAGGTCGGGACCAAGCCCGAATCGGTGACCTGTCCCGACAACCTCAAGGGCGTGCAGGGCGCGACGTTGCGGTGCCGCCTTGTCACGGGAGGCCAGAACTACGGCGTGAATGTTTCCGTCACCGGCGTTGACGCCGGCACGGTCGACTATCACTTCGTCGTCGACGACGCGCCGTCCTCGCCCTAGGGGTCAGTAACCGACCGCGGCGAAGTACCCCACCACGCCCAGCAATTCGGCCAGCGCGGAGATGGCCAGCGTCGCGACGGCGTACGGCCAGCCCGACCGTCGGCGCACCAGCCGGATGACCGTGGCGATACACCCGAGCACCGTCGCCGCGGCCACCACCGAAACCGACAGCAGGACGGAGGTGGCTGCCCGGTCGGTGCTGCAGTGTTCGGGCGGACAGTAATCGGTGAAGGCCAGGAACATGAATTCCATGCCTGCGGTCGCCCCCCAGCCGACGACGGCGACGACCATCAGCACGACGGACAGTGCCACGTCCCAGCCGGGACGCGTCGGCGCGGGACCGTATTGGCCCGGTGAGGTCAGTGCGCGGCCTTCTTGCGCTCGATATCGGCCAGGGCCGTGGCCAATTCGGCCCGCTGCGCGGCGGAGCTCTCCCAGGACAACTGCCGGTTCTTGACCACCTTGGCCGGCGCACCGACCGCGATCGAATAGTCGGGAACGACGCCGCGCACCACCGCGTGCGAGCCGAGCACACAGCCCCGCCCGATCGAGGTGCCACGCAAAACGGTCACCTTGACCCCGACCCAGGTGTCCGGGCCGATCCGCACCGGGGACTTGATGATGCCCTGATCCTTGATCGGCAGGTTGATGTCGTCCATCCGGTGGTCGAAATCGCAGACGTAGCACCAGTCGGCCATCAGCACCGAATCCCCGAGCTCGATGTCGAGGTAGCAGTTGATCACGTTGTCGCGGCCCAGCACGACCTTGTCGCCGAACCGCAGCGAGCCCTCGTGCGCGCGGATCGTGTTCTTGTCGCCGATGTGCACCCAGCGGCCGATCTCCAACTGCGCCAACTCGGGTGTCGCGTGGATCTCCACGCCCTTGCCGATGAACACCATGCCGCGGGTGATGATGTGCGGGTTGGCCAGCTTGAATTTCAGCAGCCGCCAATAGCGCACCAGGTACCACGGCGTGTAGGCACGGTTGCGCAGCACCCACTTCAGCGAGGCCATCGTCAAGAACTTGGCCTGACGTGGGTCTCGCAGCCGATGGCCCCGCCAGCGGCGGTGTACCGGGGCTCCCCACATGCTTGTCACAGCCGGAAAGCCTAACCCGGTCAATCGACAGTGCGCGAACCGCCACGGGTTACCCTCACCTGTACCGAGCGACCCGCGTGCCGAAAGGATTTGGAAAATCGAGGTGCTTGCCCGACAACTCCGGCATTGGTCAGCTGCGGCGCTCGCGTCCGTGCTCACGGCGGGGCTCGCCGGTTGCGGCAATACCGACTCGTGGGTCGAAGCGGCGGCGGCGCCGGGCTGGTCGGCGCAATACGCCGACGCGGCCAACAGCAGCTACACGACAACCGCCGGCGCCACCAAGCTGTCGCTGCAATGGACGCGGTCGGTCAAGGGCAGCCTCGGAGCCGGACCCGCACTGGGCTCGAGCAACTACCTCGCCCTGAATGCGCAGACCCCGGCCGGATGCTCGCTGATGGAATGGGAGAACAACGACAACGGCCGGCAACGCTGGTGTGTGCGGCTGTTCCAGGGCGGCGGCGTCGGCGGTCCCCTGTTCGACGGTTTCGACAACCTCTACGTCGGCCAGCCGGGCGCTTTTCTGTCGTTCCCGGTGACGCAGTGGACGCGCTGGCGCCAGCCAGTGATCGGAATGCCTTCCACCCCAAGGTTTCTCGCCGACGGCCAACTTCTGGTCAGCACACACCTGGGACAGGTGCTGGTTTTCGACGCACACCGCGGCATGGTGGTCGGCAGTCCGCTGGACCTGGTCGAGGGGATCGACCCGACGGACGCGACGCGCGGGCTGGCCGATTGCGCCCCGGCGCGGCAGGGCTGCCCGGTCGCGGCGGCCCCCGCCTTCTCGGCAACCAGCGGCATGGCGGTACTCGGTGTGTGGCAGCCGGCCGCCCCGGCGGCGGGACTGGTCGGGCTTAAATACCACCGAGGGCAGACGCCCCTGATGACCCGCGAGTGGACCAGCGACGCCGTTGCCGCCGGGGTGATCGGCAGCCCGGTGCTGTCCGCCAACGGATCAACCGTCTACGTCAACGGCCGCGACCAACGGTTGTGGGCGCTCAACTCCGCCGACGGGAAGCCGAAGTGGTCGGCGCCGCTGGGCTTCCTGGCGCAGACGCCGCCTGCGATCACCCCGCAGGGCCTGATCGTCTCCGGCGGTGGACCCGACACCAAGCTGACGGCCTTCAAGGACGCCGGCGATCACGGCGATCAGGTGTGGCGGCGCGATGACGTCACGCCGTTGTCGGCCGCGGGCCTGGCCGGTCCGAGCGTCGGCTACGCGGTGGTGAGCGGGCCGCCGCACGATGATGCTCCCGGCATGTCGCTGCTGGTGTTCGATCCGGGCAACGGCCATACCATCAACAGCTATCCGCTCCCCGCGGCCACCGGCTATCCCGTCGGCCTCGCGATCGGCAACGATCGGCGGGTCGTGGCAGCCACCAGCGACGGTCAGGTATACGGCTTCGTCCCGGCCTGAACCCGTCAGATGGCCAGCGGCGGGATCGCGTTGCGCGGCACCTGGGCCTGGCACGGGCCGGCGAATGCGGGCAGCATCTCCCCGGGTGCGAAGTAGAAGATCAGCTGATCGTCGGTGATCGCGAAGTTCTGATAGTGCGACGGGTCGCGGCCCGACGACGGCAAGATGGCTGCACCCAACGCGTTCTGCCGTTGCAGGTCGCGCTGGATCAGCGGGAAGATCGCCTCGAGCGCCGGCGTGTTGGGGGCGAACAGGTTGTCAAAGGTGATCGGCTGCTTGGTCCCGAGGTTGTAGTTGAACGTCTTGTACCACGTGGACGTGTGCGATCCGCCGACGTCCTGGAAAAATTTGAGCACCACACTGCGGGTGTTGTGCGGTGGCTGACCAGCGAAGTGCTGCTCCGCGGTCGCCTCCAGCTGGTACGGCTGGTCGCGAGGCCCGGACGTCTGCGCGACGGAGAGGAATCCGTCCCGGTTCTGCGTGATGTAGTCGATCAACGGCTGCGGGTCGGGGTAGTCGGCCGGAAACGTCATGTTCAGCGTGTAGTTCGGCCCGTTCGCGCGGATGTGACACAGCTGTCCGTCCCCGACGGTGCCGCCCACGCTGGCACACGACGGCGGGTCGGCGGCTGCGGGTGAGCCCAGCAGAACAGTGCCGACCAGCACCGCGGCCGCGATCAGATAGCGCATAACTCGATTGTCCCCGTCGACGAAAAGGTCCCCCGGAAAGTGACCGCCGACAGCGTACAGGGCGCTAATACGACGGGCGGCAGACATACGCCGTCGCCCGGGCGGCGGACCCGGAACCCAGGCGGGTGATGACCACCGACAGAGATTGGCTGCCGCGCGGGCGCAGCCGTCGCCGCAACGCGTCGGGGTCGACCTGCACACCACGCACCAGGATCTCCAGCACACCGCAGCCGCGCGCCGAGAGCACCTGCCGCAGCCGGCGCTCGTCGAAGTCCAGCTGCTCGAGCACCTCGAAGCCGCGCACGCCCGGCGGCAGGCTGTCGCCGGACAGGTAGGCGATGTCCGGGTCGAGTTGCCACAGGCCATGCCGTGCGCCATAGTGGCGTACCAGCCCGGCCCGCACCACGGCGCCGTCCGGGTCGACGATCCAGCGCCCGGCTGCGCGCACTGCGCACTCGTCGGGCTCGGCGTCGGTGAGCTGTTCGCCGCGGTCCAGGACCGTCGCGCGCCGGCGGACACCCGGCTCGACAAGCCCGCCCGACCACAGGCACGCTTCCCGCACCGAGCCGCGATACGACGTCACCTCGATCTCGCCGTCGAAGCCGAGCCGTCCTAATGACTCGAAATCTATTCCGGGAGCGCACTTTACGACGAGATCGCGGCCCCGGTAGCAGTCAATCAACTCGCCCAGTCCCGGTTGGTAATCGGCCGGGTTGAACCGGCGTTGCCCGCCGCTGCGGCGTGCCGGGTCGACGACGACGATCGCGTCGCGGGTCACCGGGTGCAGCGCGTCGGCGCGGCAGAGAATCGTGCCGGACCCCAGATTGTGGGCCGCCATCGCCAGCCGCACCGGGTCGATATCGCTACCTACCGCGGCGACGCCCGCGTCGCGCAGCGGGGCCAGTTCGGTGCCGATCGAGCAGGTCGCATCGTGGACGACTGCCCCGGAGACGCTCAATCGCCTGGCCCGGTGCTGGGCCACCGGCGCCGCGGTCGCCTGCTGCAACGCCTCGTCGGTGAAGAGCCAAGTCGACACGTCACCCAACTTCCCCAGCTTTTCGGGGGCGCGGCGGCGCAGCAACGTGGTCTCCACCAGCACGGGTGTCCGGTCACCGAAGCGGGCCCGCGCGGCGGCGATATCGGCGATCCGGGTGGCGTCGGTCAGCGCTAATTCGGCGACCACCGCCAGCGCCGCGACACCCGAATCCGAGCGCAGGTAATCGACGTCGCGGGTGGTGAAGCGCAGGCCAGCACTCAGGAGGGTTTGACCCCGGTGACCATCACGTTGTAGAACCAGCCCTTCGGTGCCAGGTGCCGCCAGAAATTGGCGTCGACCCAGCTCAGCGTCTTCCAGCCGTTGAAGGCGAATTTCGCCCAGCCCCAGCCCAGGCGTCCCGGCGGCACCGATGCCTCGAAAGTGCGCACCGGCCAGCCGAACATCGCGGCGGTGAACTCCTCGCTGGCGGTGCCGACTTCTACCGCGCCGGCGTTGGTCGCCATCCGCTCGAGATCTTCCGGAGCGAAGGTGTGCAGATCGACGATGGCTTCCAGCGCCGCGACGCGCGAGGACTCGTCGAGCTCGACCTGTGGGCGCCGCCAGCCGCCCAGGCCGGGCAATTTGGTGACGTTGGTGGCCACCCGCCAGGTCAGCGTCGACAACGACCGGGCGTAAACCTCGCCGACTTTGGTCGGCTCGCCCGCGAAGACGAACCGTCCGCCGGGCTTGAGCACCCGGATCACCTCACGCAGCGACAGCTCGACGTCGGGGATGTGGTGCAGCACGGCGTGCCCGACCACCAGATCGAAGGTGTTGTCCTCGTACGGGATGCCCTCCGCGTCGGCGACCCGGCCGTCGATGTCCAGGCCCAGCGATTGCCCGTTGCGGGTGGCGACCTTGACCATGCCCGGAGACAAATCGGTGACCGACCCGCGCCGTGCGACGCCGGCCTGGATCAGGTTGAGCAGGAAAAATCCGGTGCCGCAACCCAATTCGAGGGCGTTATCGTAGGGAAGTTCACGCTGAACCTCATCGGGCACCGCCGCGTCGAAGCGTCCGCGGGCATAGTCCACGCAGCGCTGGTCGTAGGAGATCGACCATTTGTCGTCGTAGGTCTCGGCCTCCCAGTCGTGATAGAGCACCTGGGCCAGCTTGGTGTCGCGCCGCGCGGCTTCGACCTGGTCGGCCGTCACCTGCGCAGCCGGAGTTACTTCGGTCATGCAGGGCAGCCTAACTGCCTGGCGGATTGGCGCGGCACGAGGTGAAGTGCCAATCGGCGGCAGCGGCCTAAACTCAGCACCGTGGCTGACGTTCTTCGGGTCAGTGCTGAGGGGCTGCAGGTATTGGCGGCACACTGCGAGACGGTGTCGGCGGAGCTGGTGGCCGCGACTGGGCTGCCCAAAGTTGGGCTACCGATCCAGGCGACATCGGGTGCCGTCGGCGCTACCCATGCGGCCGTTGGTGGCGTGATCGCGGTATTAGCCCAACGAGCGCAAACAAGCGCGGTCAAATCGGCCATGGCGGGCGCCGAGTTTGCCATGACGGACACCGATGGTGCGCAACAGGCCGCCGCAATCGCCGCCTCGATACCCCGGGTGTGACCGGTGGCGGGGGCCGGCGGCGTGGGGGTTCCGTCCCTCTCGGAGATCCAGGCCTGGGATGTCGCCCACCTGGAAAGTGCGGCGACGGACTGGAAAGCCACCGCCGAGCATTGGGAGTCCTCATTCAGTTCGATTCATCGGGTTACCGTGTCGCCGGGCGGGACGGTGTGGCAGGGCGTCGCCGCCGAGGCCGCACAGGAGAGAGCATTCGCCGATCTGGTCAAGGTACGAGGACTGGCCGATGTCCTGCACGAATCCGCTGAGATAGCGCGCCGAGGAGCCGAGAGCCTCGATTCCGCCAAGCGCAGCGTTCTCGATGCGGTCGAGGAAGCCAGCAGTGCCGGATACGTTGTGGGCGAAGATCTTTCGGTAACGCCACCACGAGCCAGTGTGGCCGCTCAGGCGCAAGCGCAGGTGTACGCCGCCGACCTCCGACAACGCGCCGCACAGCTCGTCGCCCACGACCAAGCGATCGCCGCCAAAATCACCACCGCCAGCGCACCTCTGAGTGCTGTCAGTTTCGCCGAATCGCAAGCGCCGGCCGTGGCTCGGGCGCTCGGCGCCGGCTTCAAGCTGGACCACGAATGGGACCCCTACACCGATCAGCCCGCGCACGGGCCATTCGAGCCGGTCTCGCCGGGTCCGACGCAGTTCGATCCGAAAACGGGAACGGTCCAGGGCGGCGGCGGTCCCATCGGCGGAAAAGGTCCACCACAACCGTCCGCCCCTACCGGCAAGCGCGGCAGCCCGATGGATGTCCCGCGCGGAACAAACGCTCCCGCGGTGATTGATGGAAGATCCTTCAGCGGACACGCACTCGACGAAATGCAAAGTGATGGCATTCCTGCGAGTGTCGTCAACAACGTTCTTCGAACCGGCTTGTCGGCGCCCAGCAGAGGAGGCACAACTGTGTTTTATGATCCCACCAACAATATTAGTGTCGTACAAGCTCCGAGTGGGTCGATTGTCACAGTAAGCTATGGAGATCTGCGATGACGACTGAGGCGAGTTCAGGTGACCGCGTTACCCTACTCCGGCAATTGGCGACAGAATGTCTACAGAATTACGTCGGAGGTTTCGCAGAACTCGAGCAATTAGATCGAGATCTCAAGTCGATAATCCGCACTCTTAGCGACATCGCGAATCCATCCTGGACGAAAACATTGCGCCAACAGTGGGGTCAGCTTGAAATTATTTATGCGTTGGCGCTTGCTGAAGGACGCTTCCAGCTGAGCCCTGAAGAAGAGACCGACGTGCAAGGCATCGTGGCGGAGCTAATCACTGCCTTCCGTGACTCATCTCCTTAGCGATGGAGTTCTGGGGCCGTCGCCACGGGTGCTAATCACAAGCAGTTTGACCCATCGGCAGGTGAATAAATAGGAAATGAAAGCGATTTCTATGCAGCCGGTAATTGACTTCGAGATCCACTTGCTTATGACGATGAAAGTGCGAATGTCAATGGCTGGTAAGGAATTTCTACTGGAAGCCAAGCTCGCCGAAAACAAGCTCACAATCGAGCAGGCGAAGAATATTCATGAGCGAGTGGCCGAAGCTCTTGGCGACGAGGCCTCTCGTTTTCAGAACGTGAAGAAGCTGCTGGGCATCGTCGGTCCGGATGCTTCGTCACTAAAATACAGCAGCGCCTTGTGGCCCGGATTTGACTTTACTGCTACCGCGGGCGAAGACGGAACTGATTGAGTCTTCGGGGTACTCGCATACACGGCATGATTCACTGAGCGTCGCTTCCCCAATTGAGATGCCCACCTGGAGCGTGTACAGCGCAGAGTTCGCGAAGCATTTTCGCCCCTGACCCTCCGCGGCAAGTGGCCCCTGTTCGATGAATATACGCCTGGATACGAAGAATACGAATCTCCATGGAAGGGAGAGCGTTACGGCGCGCGATTCATCTGGGGTCTGTTTCTATCGTCATCAATGTACTGGGACTGAGCCCTGCCTTCAGTTCTTGCCGAAGTAGTGGAGTGAGCGATGGATACAAATGCGATAGTCGACTTAGAAGTTTTTCTTTTAATGACGATTAAGCCGCGACGGTCTCTGGCCGACACCAGAGGCCTACTGGACGACAGGGTGAGCAGGGTAGGGCTGTCTTTGGAAGACGCGGTGCGTATTCACAAGCGAGTACCGCTGCCTTGACCGAAGAGACGTCGCGATTTCGGGACGTAAAAGCGCTATTACGCATCCCTGACAAAGACGCCAGATCGCTCAGCTACAGCAGTGTGTTGTGGCCTGGGTTCGACTTCAATGCGCATGCTGACGAACGATGATCAATCGAGTCGGCAGGGTACACACATGCCAAGACCCTAACGGCCTGTTGGCACGGCTAATCGAAAACGGCGCAACTCATACGGTTCGGCTACGACGTGTTGTGCCACGCTGGGTCGGTCGCTTGCGACACGACGACTTGACCGATGATGCCGCCAGGCCCATAAGAGCCACCGGAACCGACGGAGACAACTTCGCCGGAGCCCAGGCTGAGGATGCCCCCCGACGCGACGGGCACGCTGCCCCCGGAGTCGACCGTGAGGCCGCTGCCGGTGGAGATGGTCAGGGTGCCGGTCGGGTCGACGTTGAGGGTGGCGCCCGAGGCGACTTCGAGGGTGCCACCGGGGTTGATGGTGACGGTGCCCGAATCGACGAGGCTGTAATTGACGTAGAGGGAGCCGTTCTCGGTCAGGGTGCCGCCGGAGTGGACCGTCACGGTTCCCCAGTCGGTGAAGGTGCCGGAATCGGTCAGGGTGCCATGCGATAGGACATCGAGGGCGCTGTTGTCGTAAAGGGTGATGCCACCACCAACCTGGTCGGTGAGGGAGCCACCGGACTCGACGACGACGGACCCATGGTCGAGGAGGAACGCGTTGCCGCCGGACTGGACGTTGATGGTGCCGTAATCGGCGACGACGCCGTAGCTGTTGAACGTGCCGCTGTCCTGGACGGTGATGGCGCCGTAGTTGGTGAGGGTGGCACCGGATTCGGTGGTCATATAGGCGCCGGGCTGCACGGTGATACCGCCGCTGGGGTTGACGGTCACGGTGCCGGCGTTGGTGATGTTGCCGCCGTAGGCCTCGACAGTGATGTGGCCGGAGTCGATCAAGGTGCCGCCTTCTCTGACGGCCAGATAACCGCCCGAGTCGACGTTCAAAGTACCGCCGTTGCTGAACGTGCCACCGTCAAGGGACACATAGCCGCTGGGGCTGACCTCAAAAGTACCGTTAGGGCTGACGGTCAGGTTCCCCCCGGACTGGATCAGCGTGCCCGAGTCGGTGAGGGTGCCGCCGGGTTCGACGGTGATGGAACCGCCTGAGTCGAGGTTGACGGTACCGCCGGTTTCGAGGGAGCCGCCGGAGTCGAGGGTGACGGTGCCGTAATCGTTGAGGGCACCGCTGTCGGTCAGGGTGCCGGTGACTTGGATTTCGAGGGTGCCACCGGACTGGACGGTGATGGTGCCGGAATTGGTGAGGGTACCGCCATTGGCGAGGGTGCCGCTGACATAGAGGGTCCCGGTGTTGGTGAGCGTGCCGGCGGATTGGACGGTGAGAGTGCCGGTGTTGGTGAGGGCGCCGGCGTTGGTGAGCGTGCCGTCGACGGAGAGGGTGCCGGCGTTGGCGAGGGCGCCGTTGGATTCGACGTTGATGGCGCCACCGGAGGCGACTTCGAGGGTGCCGCCGGAGTTAATCGTTAATGTGCCACCGGATTGGACGTCGAAGGCGCCGCCGCTTTGGACGATGACGATTTGATTGGCTCCGACGGTGTAGGGGCTGGTGCTCGTGACATTGACGGTGTTGGTGATGTAGGTGGTCGTGACGGGGCCATTGGTGGTGGTACCGACGGCGCCATTGGTGGTGCCGCTCACGGTGCCATTAGTGGTACCGACGGTGCCACTCGTGCCGTCCGTGGGGGTGGTGGGCGAGACGGGCTGTATCGGGCCCCCGCCGCGACGGCTGACGGCGTTGCTGACGGATTGGGTCACGCTGCGCGCCTGGTCGAGCTGCCCATTCTGGTTGGTGGTCTGCGGCGGTTCGTCAAACGAGGTGAGGGTGCTCGCGGTCTCCGAATCACCGGCGTAGCCGTACATCGCGGTGGCGTCTTGGGCCCACATCTCCGAGTATTCGGCTTCGGTGGCCGCGATCGCCGGGGTGTTTTGCCCGAGGAAGTTGGTGGCGACCAGCGCCATGAACCGCGCGCGGTTGGCCGCGATCAACGGCGGTGGCACCGTCATCGCGTAGGCCGCCTCATACGCCGCGGCCGCACCGTAGGCCTGGGTGGCGGTCTGCTCGGCCGCCGCGGCACTGGCCTGCAGCCATTCCACGTAGGGGGTCACCGCGGCCGTCATCAGTTCCGAAGACGTCCCTGTCCACGCTTGTCCCGTCAGCTGCGCAACCGTCGAGGAGTAGCCGGTCACCGTGGACTCCAGCTCCGCAGCCAGCGCGGACCAGCTTGCCGCGTTCGAGAACATCGGCCCCGATCCGGGCCCGGCATAGATCAGACCGCTGTTGATTTCCGGCGGCAACAATGCGAAGTCCATACCGATCTCTTTCCTTTTTCAGAGGATTTTCAGTGATGAACGCCGGGCTGTCAGCACGGTTGTCGCCATGTAACGGGATTTTCACACGGCAGTCGCCTAGCTGCCGCTGTGTAGCCGGAAGCGCGTGCCAAAACGCGACCGGCGATCTAGGTCCACCCGCCCCGCCGGCTAATCGAAAACGGCGTTGATGCCGGCCTTGGCAGCGGCCAGGGCATCGCGGGGGCCGTCGAGAAATCGCCGCGCCCAGTTCGCCGCGGCGTCGTACACGTCGTCGGGGGCCACCATCTCGTCGATCAGGCCCAGCTGCAGGGCCTCCTCGGCGTCCACGAAGCGCCCGCTGAACACCAGGTCCTTGGCCTTGCTCTCGCCGGCGACGCGGGTCAACCGGGCCAATCCGCCCGGGACGAATCCGTTCAGGATCTCGGTCGCCCCGACCTTCACGTTGTCGCCGCTGATCCGCCAATCGGCGGCCAGCGCCAACGTCAGACCCGCGCCCAACGCGTAGCCGGTGACCGCCGCAACGGTCGGCTTCGGGATCGCCGCGACGGCCTCGACGGCGTCGGCACGCACGCGGGCCGCGCTGTCCGCCTCGGCGGCGCTCAGCGTCGCCACCTCCGGCATGTCATCACCGGCGGAAAAGATCTCGTGCCCGCCGAACAAGATCACCGCGGCGACGTCGTCGCGCTCGGCGACCTCGGCTGCCGCCGCGGCGATCTCCCGATAGACCTGCCGGGTCATCGTGTTGGTCGGCGGCCGCGACACCAGCAGGACGGCCAGGCCGGCGTCCTGCGAGCCGTCGCTGACTACGACGTGGACGAACTCGCTCAATGCCGCCACCCCATGCCGCCCTTTTCCCGGGCCTGGTGGTAGCGGTCGGAGTCGAAGAACTCGAAGATCCAGTTGTCCCCCTGGATCTCCAAATGCGGTTGCACCGTGACGATTTGGCGCTCGACGGCCAGCACTTCGGCGACGGTGTGCCCGGCGAGTGAGTCCAGCTGGGTCCAGGTCGGCGGCAGCAAGAAGCAGCGTCCAGCCTCGAAGTCGTCGATCGCGGCTTGCGGCGTCGACCAGCCGGCACTGTCGGATTCGGTGTTCTCCCCGTCGGCCCGCTGGCCCTCCGGTAGCGCGCCGACGAAGAAATAGGTGTCGTAGCGGCGGGTCCGCTCGGCTTCCGGGGTGACCCAGTTGGCCCACGGCCGCAGCAGGTCGGAGCGCAGCACCAGGTTTTCGGTCCGCAGAAAGTCGGCGAACGACAACGTTCGGTCGTCCAGAGCGCGGCGGGCATCGGCGTAGACCGAGGCGTCGCGCACGATCCCGTCCGGGTCATCGGCCGGCCCGGCGAACAGCACCCCGGACTCCTCGAAGGTCTCCCGGGCCGCCGCGCACACCAGCGCCGCGGCCAGCTCGGTGTCGATGCCGAACCGCTGCGCCCACCACTGCGGCGCCGGGCCGGCCCACGCGATATCGGCGGTGCGGTCGCGGTCGTCGACCCCGCCGCCGGGGAACACCATCGTGCCGGGGGCGAACTCCATCTTGGCGTGCCGTCGCATCAGGAAGGTCTTCACGCCGCCGGGCACGTCGCGGATCAGCATCACGGTGGCCGCCGGCCGGGTCGGCAGCGGCTCGGGGGTGGTGGTCATTCCAGCCTCCTCCGATGGGCCGCGCGGGCGCGGACACGCCGCGCGAAGTACCTCCCATCGATGACGTCCAGGGCGATCGACTGACCGAAAGCGGTCGAGAGGTTCTCGGCGGTCAGCACATCTGCCAGCAGCCCCGCCGCCACCACCCGTCCCTCCGACAGCAGCATGCAGTGGCTGAAGCCCGGCGGAACCTCTTCGACGTGGTGAGTGACCAACACCAGGGCGGGCGCGTCGGGGTCGGCAGCCAGGTCGGTCAGCCGGGACACCAACTCCTCGCGGCCGCCGAGATCCAGGCCGGCGGCGGGTTCGTCGAGCAGCAGCAGCTCGGGATCGGTCATCAGCGCGCGGGCGATCAGCACCCGCTTGCGCTCTCCCTCGGACAGCGTTCCGTAGGTGCGGTCGGCCAGGTGCTCGGCGCCCAGGCTCTCCAGCATGTCCAGGGCGCGCTGATGGTCGACTTCCTCGTAATGCTCGCGCCAGCGGCCCAGCACCGCGTATCCGGCCGAGATGACCAAATCGCGCACCACCTCGTCGGTGGGGATCCGCTGCGCCAAAGCCGAAGAGCTGAGCCCGATCCGGGCCTTCAACTCCGACACGTCGACGCGGCCCAGCCGCTCACCGAGCACGAAGGCGATGCCGGTCGACGGGTGCTCGGCGGCCGCGGCGATGCGCAGCAGTGACGTCTTGCCCGCCCCGTTGGGGCCGATGATCACCCAGCGCTCGTCGAGTTCGACGGCCCAATCCAGCGGCCCGACCATGACGTGGTCGCCGCGGCGCAGCGAGACGTTTCTGAAGTCGATCAGCAGATCGGGATCGGCTACGGCAGTGCCCGTTTCGGGGCCAGTTTCGGGGCCGGTTTCGGAGCTTTCGGGACCGGTTTCGGGCACCCGATCATCGTGCCGTACCGCGAGTGTGTGATGGCTGCCGGGTCGGTCCAGTGCGCACCTACTCGGGCGGAATCTCGACGCGGCGCACTTCGCCGTCGACGGCATCGGCGGCCTCGATCTCGCCGCGGGTGATGCCGAGCAGAAACAGCACCGTGTCCAGGTACGGGCTGCTCAGCGACGCGTCGGCGACCGCCCGCAGCGCCGGCTTGGCGTTGAACGCCACGCCCAGCCCCGCCGCGGACAGCATGTCAATGTCGTTGGCGCCATCTCCGACGGCGACGGTCTGCGCCATCGGCACCCCGGCCTGCTGCGCAAAGTCCCTCAGCGCCTTGGCCTTTCCGGGCCGGTCGATGATCTGGCCGACGACCCGCCCGGTGAGCTTGCCGTCGACGATCTCGAGCTCGTTGGCGGCGACGAAGTCCAGCATCAGCTCTTCGGCCAGCGGTTCGATGATGCGCCGGAACCCGCCGGAGACCACGCCGCAGTGATAGCCCAGCCGCCGCAATGTGCGCACGGTGGTGCGCGCGCCGGGCATCAACTCGAGCTGGTCGGCGACCTCGTCGATCACGGTGGCGGGCAGGCCCTCCAGGGTGGCCACCCGCTGCAGCAGCGACTCGGCGAAGTCCAGCTCGCCGCGCATTGCGGCCTCGGTGATCGCGGCGACCTGACCCTCGGCACCGGCCTTGGCCGCCAGCATCTCGATGACCTCGCCCTGCACCAGCGTCGAGTCGACATCGAACACGATGAGCCGTTTGGCCCGCCGCTCCAGGCTGTAGTCCTCGACCGCGACGTCGACGCCCTCGCTGGAGGACACCTTGTTCAGCGCGGTCCGCAACGGGCCGTCGGCTCCGGGCGGCACCGAGACCCGAAGCTCCAGACCGGTCACCGGATAGTCGGAGACGCCGCGAATCAGTTCGATGTTGACGCCGAGCGCTGCGACCTCGCGGGCCACCGCGCCGAACGCCCCTGCCGTGATCGGTCGGCCCAGCACGTAGATGATGTGCGTCGACGGCTCGCGGATGATCGGCACGGCCTCGCTGCGCTCGATCGTGACGTCGAGACCGACCGCGTGGATGGCGTCCTCCACGTCGTCGCCCAGGACGATGCTTTCGGCGACTTCCGGGGGGCAGCAGAGCAACACCCCGAGCGTCAGGCGGCCCCGGATGACGACCTGCTCGACGTTGAGCAGGTCGATTCCGTGCCCGGAAAGCGCATCGAAGAGCGCCGACGTTACACCCGGTTGATCCACTCCGGTGACGGTGATGAGCACCGACACCTTAGGTGGTGTCTTCACCCGAGACGGGCCATTAGCTGCGGACTTCGACGTCGAGTCGTGTGACGTCGTGGCCTTCTTTTCCGTGCGCCCGGCCGACGTGCGACTCGGCGCGCATGCGCTCCACCATGTGTGGGTAGTGCAACTCGAAAGCCGGCCGCTCCGAACGGATTCGGGGCAGTTCGGTGAAGTTGTGCCGCGGCGGCGGGCAACTGGTCGCCCACTCCAGCGAGTTGCCGTAACCCCACGGGTCGTCGACGGTGACCACTTCGCCGTAGCGCCAGCTCTTGAAGACGTTCCACACGAACGGGAACATCGAGGCGCCCAGAATAAATGCGCCCACCGTCGAGACGATGTTCAGGCCCTGGAAGCCGTCGGTGGCCAGGTAGTCGGCGTAGCGGCGCGGCATACCCTGATCGCCCAGCCAGTGCTGCACCAGGAAGGTGGTGTGGAAGCCGATGAACGTCAACCAGAAGTGCAGCTTGCCCAGGCGTTCGTCGAGCAGCCGGCCGGTCATCTTCGGGAACCAGAAGTAGATTCCGGCGTAGGTGGCGAACACGATCGTGCCGAACAGCACGTAGTGGAAGTGCGCGACCACGAAATAGCTGTCGGTCACGTGAAAGTCCAGCGGCGGGCTGGCCAGCAGCACGCCGGTCAGGCCGCCCAGCAGGAAGGTGACCATGAAGCCGACCGAGAACAGCATCGGCGTCTCAAACGTCAACTGGCCCTTCCACATCGTGCCGATCCAGTTGAAGAACTTGATTCCGGTCGGCACCGCGATCAGGTACGTCATGAACGAGAAGAACGGCAGCAGAACGGCTCCGGTGGCGAACATGTGGTGGGCCCACACCGCGACGGACAGCGCGGCGATCGACAACGTCGCGTAGACCAGCGTGGTGTAACCGAAGATCGGCTTACGGGCGAAGACCGGGAAGATCTCCGAAACGATGCCGAAGAACGGCAGCGCGATGATGTACACCTCGGGGTGCCCGAAGAACCAGAACAGGTGCTGCCACAACAGAACTCCGCCGTTGGCCGAGTCATAGATGTGGGCACCTAGGTGACGGTCGGCGGCCAGTCCGAACAGCGCCGCGGTCAGCAGCGGGAACGCGATCAGAATCAGGATCGAGGTCACCAGGATGTTCCAGGTGAAAATCGGCATCCGGAACATCGTCATGCCGGGTGCCCGCATGCACACCACGGTGGTGATCATGTTGACCGCGCCCAGGATGGTGCCCAGACCCGCGACGGCCAGGCCCATGATCCACAGATCCCCGCCCGCGCCCGGAGAGTGGATCGCGTCGGTGAGCGGGGTGTAGGCGGTCCAGCCGAAGTCGGCGGCGCCGCCCGGCGTGATGAAACCGGCCATCGCGATCGTGGCGCCGAACAAGAACAGCCAGTACGAGAAGGCGTTCAGCCGCGGGAACGCCACGTCGGGCGCACCGATCTGGATCGGCAGCACCAGGTTGGCGAAACCGAACACGACCGGGGTCGCATAGAACAGCAGCATGATCGTGCCGTGCATGGTGAACAGCTGGTTGTACTGCTCATTCGACAAGAACTGCAGACCCGGCGCGGCCAACTCGGCACGCATCAGCAGCGCCAGCAACCCGCCGATCAAGAAGAAGGCGAAGCAGGTGACGACGTACATGATGCCGATCAGCTTGTGATCGGTCGTGGTGATCAGTTTGTAGATCAGGTTCCCTTTGGGACCAGTCCGGGCCGGGTACGGCCGCACGGCCTCGAGTTCTCCCAACGGGGGCGCTTCGGCTGTCAACAGCTCCTCCAAACATCCATCCCAGACAGGGGTTCCCCCGAATCTTAGCGCCCGATCAAGCCGCTGGCAGTGCTGGTCCTACAAACTGTCGTAATTGGCTCATCGCGGACGCCGGGCCGCGTCGGCAGACCGGTTCCCAACTGGCCGGATGTTAGCGTCGAACGCGTGCAATCAGGCGGTAGGCGACCCACCCCGAGGCCCGTCGACCGACGTCTGGTGGCCGTCGCAGCGATCGCGGCGGCCGCGGTCGTGGCGTGCGGTGGTTGCGGGTCCGGGCAGCCCGGCCCCAAGGGATCGTCGACGCGGTCGCTGGTCACCCCCACCACACAAATCGCAGGGGCCGGGGTGCTGGGCAATGACCGCAAGCCCGACGAGTCGTGCGCGCGGGATGCGGCACCGGCCGATCCCGGGCCGGCGACCCGGCAGGCCCACAACGCCGCGGGGGTCACTCCCGACTCGGTCCAGGTGCCCGCGGAGGCGCAGCGCATCGTGGTGCTCACCGGCGATCAGCTCGATGCCGTCTGCGCACTGGGCCTGCAGTCGCGGGTGGTCGCCGCCGCCCTGCCGGACGATTCCTCGAGTCAGCCGTCCTATCTGGGCGAGGCCGTCCACGCATTGCCCGGTGTGGGGACCCGCAGCAACCCCGACCTGCGCGCGATCGCCGCACTGCACCCGGATCTGATCCTGGGCTCGGTAGCGCTGACACCGCGGACGTATCCAAAGTTGGCAGCGATCGCCCCGACGGTGTTCACCGCCGCACCGGGCGGAGCCTGGCAGGACAACCTGCGCATTGTCGGCGGCGCGACGGCGCGCAGCGGTGCCGTCGACGGGTTGATCAGCGGTTTCACCCAGCGCGCCAACCAGATCGGCGCCTCCCACGACGCGGCCCACTTCCAGGCTTCGGTCGTCCAGCTGACGGTCAACAGCCTGCGGATTTACGGCGCCAACAACTTTCCGGCCAGTGTGCTCAGCGCGGTCGGGGTGGACCGGCCGGCGTCCCAGCGGTTCACCGACAAGCCCTACCTCGAGATCGGGGCCAGCGACGCCGACCTGGCCAAGGGTGCGGACTTCTCGGCGGCCGAGGCCGACGTGATCTATATGTCGTGCGCGAACCGCGCTGCCGCCGACCGTGCCGCGACGATCTTGGACAGCGCCCCGTGGCGCAAGTTGTCCGCGAACCGCGACAACCGCGTTTACATCGTCAACGACGAGGTATGGCAGACCGGGGAGGGCGTGATCGCGGCCCGGGGCATCATCGACGACCTGCGCCTGGTCAACGCCGCGATCAATTAGCTCCACCCGGTCGGTGTACGCACACATGGCCATAAGCTCATGCGTGGGTCCAGTCCGATTGGCCTGAAACCTTTACCCTAGCTAAGCTTTTCTAGGACGCAATCGAATCGAAGAGGAATTGCTAATGAGCACTGTTTCCGCGTATGCCGCCACGTCGGCCAAGGAACCGTTGACCAAGACCACGATCACCCGCCGCGACCCAGGGCCACACGACGTGGCAATCGACATCAAATTCGCCGGCATTTGCCACTCCGACATCCACACCGCCAAATCCGAATGGGGTGTGCCGAACTACCCCGTCGTCGTCGGCCATGAGATCGCCGGTGTGGTCACCGCCGTCGGCGATGAGGTGACCAAGCACAAGGTGGGCGACCACGTGGGCGTGGGCTGCATGGTCAACTCCTGCGGCCAGTGCAGCAGCTGCAAGGCCGGGCTGGAGCAGTACTGCAAGCGGGGCGCGACTTTCACCTACAACTCCACCGACAAGGACGGCACCCCGACCTACGGCGGCTACAGCCAGGCAATCGTCGTCGACGAGAACTTCGTCCTGAGCATTCCGAAGTCGTTGCCCCTGGACAAAGCCGCACCGTTGCTGTGCGCGGGCATCACGCTGTTCTCACCGCTGCGCCATTGGAAGGCCGGGGCGGGCACGAGGCTGGCGATCATCGGCCTGGGTGGCCTCGGCCACATGGGCGTCAAGCTCGGCGCGGCGATGGGTGCGGAGGTGAGCGTCTTGTCGCAGTCGCTGAAGAAGATGGAGGACGGACTGCGGCTGGGCGCCAAGAACTACTACGCCACCTCCGACCGCGACACCTTCAAGAAGCTGCGCAGCAGTTTCGACCTGATTCTCAACACCGTCTCGGCGAACCTGAAGCTCGATGACTACGTGGGCCTGCTCGACGTCGACGGGACGCTCGTCGAATTGGGCATCCCCGAGCACCCCATGGAAATCGGGGCGTTCCCGCTGGCGCTGGCGCGCCGCAGCCTGTCCGGGTCGAACATCGGCGGCATCGCCGAAACCCAGGAGATGCTCGACTTCTGCGCCGAGCACGATGTGACCCCCGAAATCGAGGTCATCGAAGCGGCTTACGTCAACGAAGCCTACGAACGGGTGCTCGCCAGCGACGTGCGCTACCGCTTCGTCATCGACATCTCAACCCTGTGAGACGCCCTCGGGCACGTCGTCGTGGCGGCACGCGATCTCTTCGGCCGCGGCGGCGTGCTCGTCGTCGGGCGCGACCGCGCTGACGCTGATACCGGCCAGCGGCCAGCCGGCGGCTGCCAGCGTGGCGGCGACGCGCTGAATGTTCTCTTTGCCCGGGTCGTGGTGGGTCGTCTTGGTGATGAACTCGGCGATCTCGTCCTTGCTAACGACGCCGTCAGCTCCCGGCTGCGATTCCTTCGCGGCAATGTTGTGAGCGACCTCTTCGAGCTGCTCTTCGGTCAAGGGGGTGCTCCGCAGCAGGGCGAACAATGCCACCTGGTCCGGGCCGGGGACGCCTTGCGGGTAGCCGACGTCCAGCCAGCGGATCACTGACTTGAGAAATTTCGCGTGCTTGTGAGAGTGATGTTCCGACACCCCCTCAGTCTCGTGGTACGGATGGTGCCGTGGCCTACGACCATGGCGACTATTCATATGCCGTTCACGACCTGAACATCTAGTGCCGGAGCCCGCCAATGCCGGGCTGCCGACGAGCCGTCCGGCGAATCAGTGCTCGTTGCCGCTCCAGCGAATTAAGATGAGCGGGCCGACAACGGCCCGGGCCCAGCCCGGAAGAACGGAGTGGTCATGTCTCGTCGCACGAGCAAACTCGTCGTCGCACTGGTTCTCACCTTCGCCGCCGTCACGACCGCGGGGTGCACCATCAACTGCCCAGACGGCCTCGGGGTCTGCGGCATTAGCTGAAAGCTCCTACGCCTAGCGGCGGAGCTCTTCGGCCGCCGCACATGGTTGGTCGCGCGGCGGAGGGTTGAACCCCGGTGGCCACGACGTCGAACCGTCGTAGTGGACGCATCTGAACACCGCACCATTGAGATTGGCGGTTTTCAGGTTGGCGCGATACAGCACCGTCTGATCGAACATTGCCCCCGTGAGATTGGCGCGGTCCAGATCGGCGCCGCTCAAATTGGTGCCTTTCATTTCAGTTTCCGATAGATCCGCAGCAACGAGATCCGCGTGGTCGAGACGGGCAAAATTGAAACTCGCGCCGGACAGATTCGAGTTATTGAATATCGCTCCCTCGAGTTGCGCGTCGTCGAAGTTGGCGTGCGCCAGCTGAAGTCCGCGCAGATGCTGCCCGCGCAGATCAAGACCCCCGAATGGCCGCGGTTGATAGGGGTCGACGGCAGAGTGGTCGCGTACGAATCGGAGATTTTCCAGCCGCAATGCCCGGTCCTCTCGAGCATCGTCGAGCAGGGCCTGGCCCTTGATTGTCCCCACCGCCACGATGGCGCCGGTAACCAGCGCGACGACGGTGGGAATGACGAGCTCGCTGAAAAACCAGGGCAGTTCGCGGTGTTTGCGCGGCTTGCCGGAAGGTGGCGGATTCGAGACGGGCGGCGGCGTCGCCGGTGCGACGCGCCGGGCTCGTGGGCGGCCCGCGACCGCGGGTCGTGTGCACCGCGGCCTGCGGGATCCGCCGCTAAGGGATAACGCCCGCCTTTGCGCATGGGTGACGACCACAGCCTGTGCCATGGGCGCAGGCTATCGGCGAGCACCGAAGACCACACAAAATGTGGGCATCGAGATAGTTGCGCGTTAGCGGTTCTCTTCGCGCAGGGCCTGCATCGCCAGGTTGTTGAGCAATTGCCGGCCGACCTCGGTGCGCAATTGCGGCAGCATCGCCGAGACGACACCCGCGGCGGTCAGAGCGAGGCGGACCAGACCGTCGGGCGTGGCGTCCGCGTCGCCCAGCACCTCGTATTCGACGCCGGGATCTCCCGCATGTTGGGCCATCGCCATCCGGGCCACCAACCGGTTGTCGCGTTCGAGCTCGACCTCGTCGAGTCCGGACGCCTGGGTCAGGGTTTGGCCGATCTCCGCGATTTCGTGCGGTTCACACAGCTGAGCCACCAGTTGCCAGAAGATCGACACGGTGGCGCGGATCAGCTGCGGAAGCCGTTCACTTGGAATGACCTCGTCGTCGAGGACGACGCGCATGCCGGCTTCGTCGCCGCGCTCCCCGTGCTGAATGAGCGCCAAGGCGCGTCGGAAGTCGGCCGCGCCGACGGGCTCGTCATCGCTCACCTGTCCATCCTGCCCGGATCTGTCGGGCCCTGGCATCGCGGCCTGCGAATCTAGAAGTCCCAGTCCTCGTCCTCGGTGACGACGGCCTTGCCGATGACGTAGGAGGACCCCGAACCGGAGAAGAAGTCGTGGTTCTCGTCGGCGTTCGGCGATAGTGCCGACAGGATAGCCGGGTTCACATCGGTCTCGTCGCGCGGGAACAGCGCCTCGTAGCCCAGGTTCATCAGCGCCTTGTTTGCGTTGTAGCGCAAGAACTTTTTGACGTCCTCGGTCAGCCCGACCTCGTCGTAGAGGTCCTGGGTGTACTCCACCTCGTTGTCGTACAGCTCGAAGAGCAGCTCGTAGGTGTAGTCCTTGAGCTCGGCGCGCTTGGTCTCGTCGACCATCGCCAGCCCGCGCTGGAACTTGTAGCCGATGTAATAACCGTGCACCGCCTCGTCGCGGATGATCAGCCGGATCATGTCGGCGGTGTTGGTCAGCTTGGCCCGGCTCGACCAGTACATGGGCAGGTAGAAGCCCGAGTAGAACAGGAAGCTTTCCAGCAGCGTGGAGGCCACCTTGCGCTTGAGCGGCTCGTCGCCGCGGTAGTACTCCATGACGATCTCGGCCTTGCGCTGCAGGTTGGGGTTCTCCTCGGACCAGCGGAAGGCGTCGTCGATCTCGTTCGTGGAGCACAGCGTGGAGAAGATCGAGCTGTAGCTCTTGGCGTGCACCGACTCCATGAACGCGATGTTGGTGTAGACGGCCTGCTCGTGCGGCGTCAGCGCATCGGGAATCAGGCTGACCGCGCCGACGGTGCCCTGGATGGTGTCGAGCAACGTCAGCCCGGTGAAGACGCGCATCGTGAGCTGTTTCTCGTTGGCGGTCAGCGTCCCCCATGACGGGATGTCATTTGACACCGGCACCTTCTCCGGCAACCAGAAGTTTCCGGTCAGCCGGTCCCACACCTCGGCGTCTTTCTCGTCTTGCACCCGGTTCCAGTTGATCGCCGAAGCACGGTCGATCAGCTTCATGTTTTCGGTCACCAGAACCCCACTTCACACACTGTTTTGCCGGAGGGACGTCAGGCTCCAGACACTACCCCTGGGGTCGGACATCCTGCCGTAACACAAGAAGTTGTGTTTGCGTGTCGCAACCCGGGCCACGTTGGAGTGTTCGCGTCGCCTCCGAGATCCATTGTGCCGTCTGCTCCGGGTGGCGCCTTCAAACCCACAAGGCCGTGGTTATGGCGCGGTGTCGATGACTTGCAGTACTCCACCGGAAACGCCGGCCACGAACAGACGACCGCTTTTCGGGTCGACGCCCACGGTGTAGGGGTCCGGTACCGTCCGGATTCGTTGTCGCTCAACGGGAGTGGGCCCGTTCATGTCGTAGCCGATCACTTCGTTGGTGCCCGAAGAGGCAACCCAAAGCCGGTCGCGCACAGCGTCGTAGGCAATGCCGTACGGTCCGCCCGGCTGAGCAATGCTCGCTACCTCATGCGGTGCGGGCAGCGCAGCGAACACCCGCACCGTGTTGCCGCGGGTATCGGTCGCGATCATCCGTCCGTGCTGGTCAACGACCAGATGAGTAGGACCCGCGCCGGCCGGCGTGGATCCCACGATGGTCAACCGCTCGGCGTCGTACACGGTCAGGTCGTTCTTCCGCACATCGAGCACGCCCACCGTGGTCCCAGCTGCCGCCGTGCCGGCCGGCTGCACACTGTCGGTGAAGACCTTCACGATCTGGCCATGACGCAACACCGCCACGGTGCCGCCGAGTTCGTTGGCGACGAAGACGGTGCCATTGGTCGCCTCAGCCGCATCATGCGGCGCGGTGCCGGTGACGATGGGCGGCGATAGCTTCCCTTGCGGCAAGCCGACTTGCACCAACGCATTGGCGGTCTCGACCGGGACCAGCACAGGACCGCCGGGCGCGGCGAGCTGCAGATGCCGGACCGTCCCCGGCAGCGAAACCCGGCCGGTGATGTCGCCCGAGTCCGCATCGATCAGCACCAGTTCATTGGGGTCGCGCGTCGCAACCGCGACGGTTCGCGTTGACGCGTCCACGACCACACCTTCGGGCTGGTGTCCCACCGGGATGGTCCGCCCAACGAGCCCGTCGGGGGGAATGGGTGGCCCCTTGAGCGGTTCGGCCGCCGGCGGTAGCCCGGTCGCGGGCGGGCGGGTGCCTTCGGTCGCAACCCCCGGCGGCAGCATGCCGGTGGTCGTGGATCCCGCGGACGTCGGCACGGCCGCATCGTGACCGCAGGCTGCCATCATCGCGGTGGCGAGGCAGACAACGGCCTGCGATGAGAGCTTGCGGATCACTTGCACGGTTTTCGGGTACCCCGAGCGGACCGCATCAATCCGACGGTGTTGGGCGGCAAGCGGTTTCGTTGGTCAATCCAATCCGGCTTCGCGCAGGGTGTGCGTGAGCCCGTCTTCCAGCGCGCTGAGCGCGATGTCGGTCAGCCGGCTCAGCTCGTCGATATCCTCGCCGGCTTTGCTCATCCACGCCTCCAGCGAGGCGAAAACCGCCGTCGCCAGGCTGTGCGACGCGATGTCGGCGATCATGGCGCCTTCAACGGCCAAGCTGGTCGGCTTCGACCGCGCGTGGATGAACCGGCTGATCTCGTCGGCGACCTGATCGCGCATCCGCCCGATGTGCGTGGTGATGATGTCCTGGTCGAGGTCACGCGACCGGATGGTGGCGGCCTCGCGGACCATCGCGAAGTCAAAAGGGAAGGCGTCCACGGCTTTTCGCACCGAGGCGGTGACGGGTTCACCGTGCGGACGCAAAGCCAGTGCGCGGGCGAACCATTCGAAGCCGATGTCGTAGTCCGCGAAGATCACCGCGTGCTTGGACGGGAAGTGCCGATAAAAGGTGCGCTCGGTGACTCCGACATCGGCGGCGATGTCGGACACGCTGGTCTGGTGCACGCCATCGGCGACGAAGCGCTTCATCGCCGCCTGGATCAAGGCCTGCCGCGTCCGCTGACTACGAGATTCCACCAGGCAAGCAGACACCAAATGTCAGCATTGACGCAACTATGTCAGATATGACATTGTGCGTGGAGCCGGGGATCACGCAGCGAGGAGTCAGCATGGCGGACTACGACGCAATCGTCATCGGAGCAGGTCACAACGGATTAGTTGCCGCGAATGTGCTGGCCAAGAACGGCGCGAAAGTCCTGGTCCTGGAACGCGCCCACTTCCTCGGCGGCATGGCCGCGACCCGCGAACTCTTCGACGGCTACAAGCACAGCGTCGGTGCCTGGGCCGTGCTGATCTGGCGCCAGGAGATGACCGAACGGCTGGAGCTCACGCGGTGGGGCTTCGAGCTGATGGATCAGTGGACGTCGACGTGCACGTTCGGCCCCGGCACTGAAGCCGAAGACACCCCGTTCGTGATGTACAACGACTTGGAGCGGATGGGGCGCCATCTCCTCGAGGATCACGGGGCCGACGTCGCGACCGCGCTCGGCGGATTATTCGCGCACATAGGAAGATTCGCGCCCTACTTCGTCGACTCGGCGTTCGGTCCGCCGCTGGACATCATCGAAGTGATCGCCTCGCAGCCCACGCCTGCGGACCGGCACGACTTCGCCCAGATGTGGTACGGCAGCACGATGGACACCGTCCGGCGATTCCTTGCACCCGACCAGGGGCGCTGCATCCAGGGTTCGCTGGCCGCGATGTCGATCGACGCGTTCGACGGCGGACCCTGGACTCCAGGCTCGAATGCGTCGACGCTATACCACTACCTGATCGGCGGCGGCAACGTCGAATACATCATGCCGCGCGGCGGCATCGGCGCACTGAGCACCGCACTGTGCCGGCGCGCGGAGTCGCTGGGCGCCGAAGTACAGTGCAAACAGCACGTCAAGGAGATCCTGGTCGAGAACGGACGCGCCACCGGGGTCCAATTACGGGATGGCACAACGATTTCCGCCGATGCGGTGCTGTCGTCGCTGGACCCATACACCACCTTCGTCAATCTGGCCGGCGCGCAGAACTTTCCGCCCGACTACATCCGCAAGATCAAGGAGATCAACTTCAACCTGGGATACATCCAGGCCCATCTCACCATCGACCAAGCGCCGCAATGGATCGAGCGCTTACAGCCCTACCTGCACGACAACGGCCAGTGGTGTCCGACAGTCGCTTACGCGCCGTCGCCGGAATACATCAGTGACGCGTGGGAGCAGTACCGCAAGGGCATGCTGCCCGATGCACCTCCCACCTACCTGTACATACCGAGCATGGTCGACTCGTCGCTGGCGCCCGAAGGCAAGCACAGCGCAACGATTTTCACGCCCTACTTCCCCACCGGGCTCGACGCCGACGAAAACCGAAGCTGGAAAGAGCAATACGCCGACACCTGCGTCGGGATTTTCGACAAGTTCGCGCCCGGGTTCGCCGACTCGGTGACCAACCGAGTCGTCTTCTCCAACCGCTACTTCGGCAGCACATTCAGCGCACACGCCGGCGACTACTCGCATGGGTTGTTGCAGCCCAACCAGTTGTGGACCGGTCGCGTCGTCGAGGGAGCCGACAAGTTCGCCACTCCGGTCGACGGGCTCTTTCTCTGCGGCCAGTGCACCCATCCGGGCCCGGGAGTCACCGGCATCCCCGGGTGGAACGGCGCCGAAGCGGCACTCGAGCACCTCAACGCACGGATCGCGGTACGACCGGTCTCGACTACATCTGAGTGATCGTGCAGTCGTAGAAAGCCCAGAGCTGAATCCGGTCGGCGTCGGTGTAGATCTTGATTTCGACAGGACCGCTGCCGCCGGCCGGGACGACGAAGGTGAACGTGGTGGGTCTGGCGGTGTCCTCGAAACTGGCCGCCACACCAGGGCCTTCCACGCGGTAGTACCCGGGGTAGTGCGGTCCTACCGCGATGCTTGTCGCCCGACAGGTGACCAAGACCCCGCGGCCCGTCGGGGCCTGCGCCAGCGTGAGCCGCAGATAGGGCTGAAACTGCGGGTTGCCCGTGAACGTCCCGACCGACGCGAAAGCATTGGCGCCGGCCGTGTAGTAGGCGACGGTCTCGAAATCGAGCCACGCGACTCCGTCGACCGCGGGCCGGCGCGGGCTCAGCACGGCGAGCGTCGCAAGCGGGGCAGCATTTAAATCCGCCACCGCGTCGCCCGCGGTGTCGAGAATCTCGCGTTGACCGACTGTTGTGGTCAGCACCGGAATGCGGTTCACCTGCAAGCCAGGCCGCTTCTCGAGCTCTCGCAGGCGAGCCACCAGCGTCTTCGGCAGCGAAGCCGCCGCAATGACATCCGACATTGTCGTGCTCCTCTCGTGAGGTGTAATCCGTTGTGTGGAAAAGGTTTATCTCGCGGCCAGCAAGCGCGATAGCGTAGTGCACTACTCATTTGATCGGCCGAAAGGTCGGGGCGCCCTAGGCAGCACGTGCTGTTTTATGTACCATCTGGTACATGTTTGATGAAGACAGCATCGAGATCGATGCGGCGGCGCAGTTGGTATGGGATGTCTTCACCGATGTCGAGCACTGGCCCGACTGGACCGCGTCCGTGACCTCGCTTACCGGGCTGGACGGACCCGTCCTGGCCATCGGCAAACGGTTCGCGATCAAGCAGCCCGGCATGCAGAAGCTGGTCTGGCAGGTTACCGAGCTTGAACCGGGGTCATCCTGGACGTGGGTGCAACGCTCCCCTGGCGTGCTGGTCCGCGCCCGCCACGATGTCATCGGTCAGCCGGACGGCCGCACGCTGGTGCGCCAGCAACTCGACCAGGGCGGCGTCCTCGGGGCGCTCGTCGGGCGGCTGATGGCCAAGAAGACCAAGCGCTTTCTCGAACTGGAAGCCCACGGACTCAAGGCCCGCTCGGAGCAGCTCAGCCGGGCCCATGGCCCGCACCCCTGACCTGGCGCGGCGCCGGCAGCTCCTCAACTCGCTGATCGACGAATTCGCCGACGGCGGCATCGGCGACCGCTCCCTGCGTCAGATAGCCGACGCCGTCGGCACCAGTCATCGAATGTTGCTGCACCACTTCGGTTCTCGAGAAGAACTGTTACTGACGGTCGTCGAGGAGGTCGAGCAACGCCAGATGGGGCTGCTCCCCGAGTTGCCGTCGGACGCCGCCGACGGCTTCACCACGATGTGGGCCGACCTGCGCCGGCCGGAGCTGCGCCGGCTGGAGCGCCTGTTCTTCGAGTGCTACGCGCGCGCCGCCCAGGGTGAAAAGCCCTTCGCCCGAATGGTTCCCAATGCCGTCAACGACTGGTTGGGCGCGGTGGATGCCGCCGCGAAAGGCACGGCAGACCCGGCGATGGCCAGGCTCGGCCTGGCCGTCACGCGGGGTCTGCTGCTGGATCTGGTCGCCACCAACGACGACCGCGGCGTGGACGCCGCCGCGCAGGCTTTCGCCGATTTACTTCGCTTTGGGTAGAACCGAGATGAGAGTGTCGACGAGCTCCGCGGCGTCGGTGTGCCACTTGTCCAAATCCATGTGACCGCTCAGGTCCAAACCCGTGATGCCGTGGGCGCTGGTCAACAGCAGGGCTGCATAGCGGCTCGCCTGCTGCGGACCGGTGATGCGGCCCACGATGTCCAGAAATAAATCCTGCGCGCGCTGGGCCACCCGCATCGCCTCGGTCGGGTCACCCGCCGGCGGGGTGAACATCAACCGGTACAGGTGGGGCCGGGTGCGGCCGATATCGATCAACGAGAGTAGCCCGGTGCGCAAGCACTCCTCGGGCGAATCGTCGCTGTTGACCAATGACTCCAGGGCGTCGCCCAATTCGCTCAGGGCGTTCATCGCCACCACCGCCAGCAGCGACTCCTTGTCGGCGAAGTGGCGATAGGCCGCCGAGCGCGAAACACCAGCCCGGGCACCGACTTCGCGCAGCGTCACCGCTTCGACTCCGCCGAGATCGAGTAACACCTCGGCGGCCTCCAGCAGCGAGCGGCGGGTCGCCGCAGCACTCTCCGCGCGTGTCGTCACCCGCCGAGCATAAGCCAGCCCTCCAGTTGACAATGTCAACTCAACCGCCTAACTTCAGTTGACAACGTCAACTCAAAGGCTCGCCACCGGATGGAGATTGTCATGAATTCCTCGAACCGCATTGACCGTCAGGAACTGGTCGTCGTGACCGGTGCTTCCACCGGCATCGGAGCGGCAACGGCAAAAGAACTGGCCTGCAGAGGTTTTCATGTGTTGGCCGGTGTCCGCCGCGATGCCGACGCCGACGCGTTAGTGGCCGACGGGCTCGAGGGGTTAGAACCCGTGATTCTCGATATCACCATGGAATCGGACGTGGCCGCGATCGCCGAGCGGGTCGCCCACGATCCACTGCATCGCCCGTTGCGCGCGTTGATCAACAACGCCGGCATCGCGATCAACGCCCCGGTGGAAGCCTTGCCGATTACTCAGTGGCGCAAGCAGTTCGAGGTAAATCTGTTCGGTCACATCGCGATGACCCAGGCATTGTTGCCGGCACTACTGCTCAGCGCCGGAACCGTCGTGAACATCAGTTCCGTCGGCGGAAAGGTGGTCTTGCCGACTTACGGCGCCTACGCCGGTTCGAAGTTCGCCCTCGAGGCGGTCAGTGACGCGCTACGGCGTGAGATCGCCGAACTGGGCATCAAAGTGGTCGTCGTCGAGCCCGGCGCGGTCAAGACCGAAATGGCCGAACGTGGAATCGCCACCGCCGAAGAGCTGCAGGCCAACATGACCGACACCCAACTCGCCCGGTATGGCGACCTCGCCGCGGCCGTCACCGCACAGGCCCGATCGTTCGGCGAGGTCGGCGTTTCGGCCGGGCATGCCGCGAAAGTCATCGCCAAGGCGGCCACCGCTTCTCGGCCGCGGACTCGCTACACGATCGGGCGTGACGCCGCGATCCTGGTGCGGGTCAGCCGCGTCGTCTCGGACCGGGTCTTGGACCGGATCGTGCGCTCGAACCTTCGGTCCTTCGCCAAGCAGTCAACCGAAAGGCCCAGCGCCGCAACGACTTCGGTGGGCGCCTAGCCGATGCTTCAATCGGAGGTGTGGACGATCAGGACATCCATCTTGGCCCTGCGGGAGACTTCGGAGGGGACCGATCCCAGCAGCCGCCCCGCGACGCTGGCGAGCCCGACGTTGCCGACGACCAGCAGGTCGGCACCGACCTCCTCGGCGAGCTGTACCAGCGCAGTGATGGGGGCGCCGACGATCGCCTTCTCCTCCACGTTCTTGGCGCCGGCTTGGTGGGCCCGCTCCCTGGCGTTGTGCAGGATCGCGTAGTAGGGGGCCTGGCCCACGGTCCGGTAATCCTGACCGTGGTCGCTCCCCGGCGGGATGGCGTAGCGACCGCGTTCCTCAGCGACGGGGGGATGTGCCGTCGCTACGATCAATTTCGCCCCATCGTCCGCCGCGATCGCGGCCGCGCGGTCCACCGCACGCAGCGACGAGTCCGAGCCATCGGTGCCGACCACGACGGTCTGATACGCGCTCATAAACCTCCGAGTCTAAAGCCTGCCCACTTCTTTTGGGGAGTCCTGAACTGCGGTTTTGTCTCAGCAGCGGGTTCAGCCCTGCGCGGCCACCGCGGAGCGCTGTGCGCGTGACCCGCTGCGCACGCCGAAGAACTGATATTCCTCGGGTTTGACCGAGTGGGTGGAACGCCAGTACTGCCAGGTGTAGCCGCCCCACAGCACGGTGTTCTTGCCGTGCTCGTCGAGATACCAGCTGCTGCAACCGCCGCTGTTCCACACCGATCCCTTGAGCTGCTCCTGCAACTCGTCGTTGAACTTGTCCTGCGCCGCGCGGGTCGGCGCCAGCGCCTGCGCGCCGAATTTGTCGCACTTCTTGATCGCGTCGGCGACGTAGCGGATCTGGGACTCGATCATGAACACCACCGAGTTGTGCCCCAGCCCGGTGTTGGGACCCAGCAGGAAGAACAGGTTGGGCATGTCTGCGACGGTGATTCCCCGGTGCGCACCGATGCCCTCCCGGTTCCAGCGGTCGACCAGGTCCTCACCGTGGCGTCCTTTGATCTGGACGTAGGTGTAGGAGTCGGTGACGTGAAAGCCGGTGCCGTAGACGATTACGTCCACCGGGCGTTCGGTGCCATCGGCCGTCACGATCCCGTCGGGCGTGATCCGGGTGATGCGGTCGGTGATCAGTTCGGTCTTCGGGTCGGCGACCGCACGGTAGTACGTCGACGAGTTCAGAATTCGCTTGCAGCCGATGCGGTAGTTCGGGATCAGCTTGCGGCGCAGCTCGCGATCCTTGACCGAGCGACGGATGTTGTATTTGCAATACGCCTCAATGAATTTCAGCGCGTTCGGCCGCTTCGTCATGCCGAATGCCAGCGCCTCCTGTCCCCAGTAGATGACCAGCCGCACCAGCGCGCGCAGCCCGGGCACGTTCTCCATGGCCCGGCGCAGCGCAACCGGCAGGTCGGGGTTCGACCGCGGGACCACCCACGGCGGGGTGCGTTGGTACAGCTGAAGCTCGCCGACCTGCCCGACGATCTCGGGGACGATCTGGATCGCGCTGGCGCCGGTCCCGATCATTGCCACCCGCTTGCCGGTGAGGTCTACGCTGTGGTCCCACTCGGCGGAATGGAAAGCGGGACCGCGGAATTCGTCGCGACCCTCGATCTCGGGGATCGACGGGATGTGCAGCGCGCCGGCACCCGAGATCAGGAACTGGGCGACGTATTCGCGTCCATCGGTGGTGAACACGTGCCAGCGGTGTTCGTCGTCGTCCCAATGTCCGCGATCGACCAGCGAATTGAACTCGATGTAGCGGCGCAGCCCGTACTTCTCGGTGACACCCTTGAGGTAGTCCCAGATCTCGGGCTGGTAGGAGAACGGGTTTTTCCAGTCCGGCTTGGGCTCGAATGAGAACGAGTACAGGTGTGACGGGATGTCGCAGGCGCACCCGGGGTAGCTGTTGTCGCGCCAAGTGCCGCCGACGTCATCGGCTTTCTCCAGGATTACGAAATCCACGCCCTGCTGCTGCAGCTTGATCCCCATGCCCAGCCCGGAGAACCCGGTCCCGATGATCAGCGCGCGGGTATGCACCGGTGCCGGGGCCTCACGCCCCGAAACTGGGTTTGCTTCGGCTTGTGTCAATGCATCGGTCACAGTGGATCGGTCCTTCTATTGGCTTATCGGCTCGTGCATTAGCCGCCGCACCTCATGTTTACCTTGGGCCGGCTAACGCGGATACCCGGTACCGACGGTATCGATTGAGACCGAGTCTTGACGAAAGCCCTGCTGATGTCAACGGGCCTTTAGTCCTCAGCTGGCCGCGGGGTTACTCCGCACGGCGCTGTGCACCGGCTGATCAGGGTCGACCGCGATGCCCAGCGCTTCGGCGGTGCCGACGATGACCCCCATCATGATCGTCGTCAGGTGGGCGACAAACTGATCGCGCGGCATGCGTCGCGGGCTGCCGGGTTCCCCCAGCCACCACTCGGTGGACGACGCCGCCGATCCGAAGGCCGCGTGTGCGGCCAGTTCGAAGGCGGCATGGTCGAGCTTGAAGTCCTTGAGCTCGTTGTCGAACATGTCGGCAATGGTCAGCGTGATCTGACGGCCCTCGTTGAGGGTGCGCACCGTCGACTCGGTGGTCGCTCCGGAGCGCGCCGAAATGAACACGCGCAACACGTTGGGGTGCTTGTCGACCAGGTTGACGTACTCGTCGACGCTGCGCCGGACGATCTCGCGGGCCGAGTCGGTGGCCAGGTCGATCGAGGGGAAGATCGCCGCCCACAACATGTCGCGAAGCCGCTCGCCGATCGCCTGGAAGAGGTCGGACTTGTCGTGGAAGTGGCGGTAGATCTTCGGCTTGGCGGTGCCGGCCTCTTCGGCGATCTCCCGCACACTCAGTTCGGGTCCCAGCCGGTCGATCGCACGAAACGCCGCCTCGACGATTTCGCCGCGCACCTTCTTGCGATGTTCACGCCAACGCTCGCTGCGCGCGTCGACCTTGGCTCCCGGCTTGACGCTCGGGTGGGGTCTGGCAGGTCGGGGCACTCTCACCACATCAAGCACCATACCGCGCCGGGCCCGCTGACCTGGGCAGACTGCCTTGTACGCGCCCCGCCGAGAGTGAACCTCACGACGCGACACGCCGTGAAACCGTCGTCAGAGTCACACTCGGCGCGCCTCACCGGTGAGTTTTCCTGCGCGGCAGAGTCGGAGTGGGTATGCCCAGAACGAATCTTTCGATGTCGATCTCCGCCGACGGCTACGTTGCGGGACCCGAGCAGAGCGAAGACGAGCCGCTCGGCATTGGCGGCAGAGCCCTGCACGATTGGCATCTGGGCTCCGCCAAGGATCATCCGGTGAATCGGCGCGTGGTCGCCGACATGTTGGACGGGATGGGTGCAACAATCATGGGCCGCAACATGTTCGGCCCGGTGCGCGGCGACTGGGGGGATTCGCAATGGCGGGGTTGGTGGGGCGCCGACCCGCCCTACCACTGCCCGGTGTTCGTGCTCACCCACTACGCGCGGGACCCCATCGAGATGGACGGTGGCACAACGTTTCACTTTGTCACCGACGGGGTCGAATCGGCATATGGCCAAGCCAGGTCCGCCGCCGGCGACCGACCCATCTCCATCGCGGGAGGCGCTTCCTGCGCCCGACAGGCGATCGAGGCGGGGATCGTCGACGAGATCGATCTTCAGGTAAACCCGGTGATCCTCGGATCCGGCGAGCGCCTACTCGATGGCTTTGCGTCAGGTCGGCCACAACTCGAACTGGTTCGGGTGCTCGAGGCTCCCGGCGTAGCGCATCTGCGCTACCGCGTCGTCCGATGACGAGACGACAGTTACAACTGATGGGGGCTACCCACCCCGAGTGTGCATCTGACCACGCGACACGCCGTTGAGCCGTCGCCAGATTCACACTCGCCGCGGCTTTAGGGCTTACGGGCTTACAGCATGCAGGAGACGCAGCCCTCGACCTCGGTTCCTTCCAGAGCCATCTGCCGCAACCGGATGTAGTACAGCGTCTTGATTCCCTTGCGCCAGGCGTAGATCTGCGCCTTGTTCACGTCGCGGGTGGTGGCGGTGTCCTTGAAGAACAGCGTCAGCGACAGGCCCTGGTCCACGTGCTGGGTGGCCGCGGCATAGGTGTCGATGATCTTCTCGTAACCGATCTCGTAGGCGTCCTGGTAGTACTCCAAGTTGTCGTTGGTCAGATACGGCGCCGGGTAATAGACCCGCCCGATCTTGCCTTCCTTACGGATCTCGATCTTGGACGCCACCGGATGAATCGAGCTCGTCGAGTGGTTGATGTAGGAGATCGACCCCGTCGGCGGCACGGCCTGCAGGTTCTGGTTGTAGATACCGTGCTGTTGCACCGATTCCTTGAGCCGCTGCCAATCCTCTTGCGTCGGAATGCGGATGCCCGCCTCGGCGAACAGCTCCCGCACCCGGGCGGTGGCCGGCTCCCACACCTGCTCGGTGTACTTGTCGAAGAACTCGCCCGAGGCGTACTTCGACTTGTCGAAACCACCGAACTTGCTACCGCGTTCGATCGCAATCCGATTCGACGCCCGCAGTGCGTGGTAGAGCACGGTGTAGAAGTACATGTTGGTGAAGTCGACACCTTCTTCGGAGCCGTACAAGATGCGCTCGCGAGCCAGATAGCCGTGCAGATTCATCTGCCCCAGCCCGATCGCGTGGGATTCGTTGTTGCCCTGCTCGATTGACGGCACCGACCAGATGTGCGTCTGGTCGCTCACCGCGGTCAGCGCCCGGATCGCCACCTCGATGGTCTGGGCGAAGTCCGGCGAGTCCATGGCCTTCGCGATGTTCAGCGAACCGAGGTTGCACGAAATATCCTTGCCCACTTTGGCATACGACAAGTCTTCGTTGAACAACGACGGCGTGGATACCTGCAGAATCTCCGAGCACAGGTTCGAGTGCGTGATCTTGCCCTCGATCGGGTTGGCCCGGTTCACCGTGTCCTCGTACATGATGTACGGGTAGCCGGACTCGAACTGCAGCTCGGCCAGCGTCTGGAAGAATTCGCGCGCCTTGATCTTAGTCTTGCGGATGCGCGCGTCGTCGACCATCTCGTAGTACTTCTCGGTCACCGAGATGTCGGCGAAGGGCATGCCGTAGACCCGCTCGACGTCGTACGGCGAGAACAGGTACATGTCCTCGTTCTTCTTGGCCAGCTCGAAGGTGATGTCGGGAATCACCACACCGAGGCTCAGCGTCTTGATCCGGATCTTCTCGTCGGCGTTCTCGCGCTTGGTGTCCAGGAACCGGTAGATGTCCGGGTGGTGCGCGTGCAGGTACACCGCGCCCGCACCTTGACGCGCCCCCAGTTGATTGGCGTAGGAGAACGAGTCCTCGAGCAGTTTCATGATCGGGATGACACCCGAGGATTGGTTCTCGATGTTCTTGATCGGAGCGCCGTGTTCGCGAATGTTGCTCAGCAACAACGCAACTCCCCCACCACGCTTGGACAGCTGCAGCGCGGAGTTGATCGAACGCCCAATCGACTCCATGTTGTCCTCGATGCGCAGCAAAAAGCAGCTCACCGGCTCACCGCGCTGCTTCTTGCCCGAGTTCAAAAACGTCGGGGTCGCCGGCTGGAACCGGCCGTCGATGATCTCGTCGACGAGCTTCTCGGCCAGCGCGTTGTCGCCGGCGGCCAGCGTGAGCGAGACCATCACGACGCGGTCCTCGAAGCGCTCGAGGTAGCGCTTCCCGTCGAACGTCTTCAGCGTGTACGAGGTGTAGTACTTGAAGGCCCCCAGGAAGGTCGGGAACCGGAACTTCTTGGCATAGGCCCGGTCCAGCAGCGTCTTGACGAAGTTGCGGCTGTACTGGTCGAGCACCTCGCGCTCGTAGTAGTTCTCCTTGATCAGGTAGTCAAGTTTCTCGTCCTGATTGTGGAAGAAGACCGTGTTCTGGTTGACGTGCTGCAGGAAATACTCATGCGCGGCCTCGCGGTCCTTATCGAACTGAATCTTGCCGTCTTTGTCGTACAGATTCAGCATCGCGTTGAGCGCGTGGTAGTCGGTCTCCCCCGGCAACGCGTGGGCGCCGGTGGTTACAGGCTCTGCAGTGACGGTTGGTGACACGTCTGGTCCTTCCAGAATTCTTCCAAGCCCGCGCGAACGGCTTCCACGTCGTCCGGGGTACCCATTAGTTCGAAGCGGTAGAGGTAGGGCACGCCGCATTTGCGGGAAACCACGTTGCCCGCATAGGCGAATTCGGCACCGAAGTTGTTGTTGCCCGCGGCGATGACGCCGCGGATCAACGACCTGTTGTGCTCGTTGTTCAAAAAGGCGATGACCTGTTTAGGGACGTAGCCACCGTTGTTTATGTCAGGCGTGGCCTTCCCGCCGCCGTACGTGGGCAGTATCAATACGTACGGATCGTCGACCTCGATGCGGCCGTGCAACGGGATTCGCGTGGCGGGAACACCCAGCTTCTGCACGAAGCGGTGGGTGTTCTCCGACACCGACGAAAAATAGACCAGTGACGATCGCAAGCCCGGCGCCGCCGGGCGGTGCGGGTCGTCACTCATCCAATCCAGGTTGCGCTGCGTGCTATCCATGGCACCGCAACCTCCTTACTTGCTCATCTACTGCATCAGGCGCTGAGCGCGGCTCCAGCAAGCGCCTTGATGCGGTCCGGCCGGAAGCCCGACCAGTGGTCGTTTCCTGCCACCACGACGGGCGCCTGCAGATAGCCCAATGCCATCACGTAGTCGCGCGCTTCGGCGTCCAGGCTGATGTCGACCTTCTCGAACGCCAGGCCCTGCTTCTCGAGAGCCTTGTAGGTGGCGCTGCACTGCACACATGCCGGCTTGGTGTACACGGTGATGCTCATTGAAGCCGCTCCTCTGCGGGGAAGAAGGTCGGAAAATTTGCTATGGACTGGCAACTACTTGGGGCACTGCATCGCCGATATGTTCAGCGATCCGTCAAGCCCCAAGATTCCCGTCTGCGGCGGTCAGCTCTGACGACCTGACGAAGCCGATTCCGAGAGGTTCACCGCGCCGCGCTGGCTTGGTGAACCTGGGATCTGCCGGCTCGCCAAACACTACACCTAGTGGCTGACAAGATCCGTAGATACAAGATGTTCTGAATAACAATTCTGAAATTCCCTGGTCGTAAGCCCTGTCGCGCGGACACGCCTCGGCGTGTCGCAGATCACAAACACCGGTGGGGACGCCCATGGGTAGAGGTATAGCAGCGCCCACCGACAACGAGAGCGACATCGGGGCGCCCACCCGCCGCTAGCAAAGCCGCCAGCACATGGCTGGCGGCTTTAGCTATTAACTTTCCCGAACGCTGCTGGTCACCGGGCGAACGGCTTGTTGACTTCTGCCAATTCAGGAGCCAAATTCAGCCGACTTCCGCCGCGAGCTTGCCGACCGCGTCGCGCACATTGGCCACCAGTTCGGCGTGCTCGGCGGGCGCTTTGCCCTCCAAAGTTCCGAACGGCACCGACAGTTTGATCGCCTCGACGACTCGCGCGCCGGCGATGCCGAAGGACTTGCGGGTGTCGTCGTGCGCCCACACGCCGCCGTAGCGGCCGAAAGCCCCGCCGATCACCGCCAGCGGCTTGTCCTTGAGCGCGCCGTCGCCGAACGGGCGCGACAACCAGTCGATCGCGTTCTTGACGACTGCCGGGTAGCTGCCGTTGTACTCCGGAGTGACGATCAGCGCCGCATCCGCATCCGCCGCCGCGGCACGCAACGCGGCCACCGGGGCCAGCGCGGCCGCCTCGGCGTTCATCGCGTCGTCGATCTCCTCGTTGTAGAACGGCAGATCGCCCAGCCCCTCGAACACGGTCACGGTGACATCGTCGGGGGCCACGTCAACCGCGAGCTCGGCGATCTGGCGATTTACCGACGCCGCCCGCAAGCTGCCTACCAACGCCAAGACTTTGATCTCTGACACTGTTTCGATTCCCTTCGGTTGATGGTCTACATCCTTGCACGGCTTAAGCGGACTATAGTCCGTTTTATTCCGGCCGCGTTAAAGTGCAGTGGTGAGCGGTGTCGAGAGATTGGGCGAGTTGCCCGTGTCGGCTCCGCGGGAGCTGCCACAGGAGCGGGGTGACGCGGCACGCAACCGCGAGCTGTTACTGCAGGCAGCACGCCGCCTGGTGGCCAAGCGCGGCGCGGATGCGGTCACGATGGACGACGTCGCGGCGGCCGCCGGCGTCGGCAAGGGCACGCTGTTCCGCCGGTTCGGTACCCGAGCCGGCCTGATGATGGTGCTGCTCGACGAGGACGAACGCGCCAGCCAGCAGGCGTTCCTGTTCGGCCCCCCGCCGCTGGGTCCGGACGCCGCGCCGATGGAGCGACTGCTGGCGTTCGGCCGCGAGCGCCTGTGCTTCGTGCACACCCACCATGCGCTGCTGTCCGCGGCCAAGGGTGATCCGCTGACCCGCCACGCCGGCGCCGCGTCGGTACAGCGCACGCACGTGCGAGTGTTGTTGCAGACGGCCGACACCAGCGGCGATCTCGACGTGCAGACCGATGCGTTACTGGCCTTACTCGATGTGGATTACGTTGAGCACCAACTGAATTACGGCGGCCACACGCTGGAGAGCCTGGGCGACGCCTGGGAAAGCCTGGCGCGCAAGCTGTGTGGGCGGTGACCTGACCGACATGGCCTCGCCGACGACGAGCTGGGTCCTGCACGTCGATCTCGACCAGTTTCTGGCCTCGGTCGAGCTGCGCCGACATCCCGAGCTCGACGGGTTGCCCGTCATCGTCGGCGGCAGCGGCGATCCCACCGAACCACGCAAGGTCGTCACCTGCGCCTCGTATCAAGCCCGCGAATTCGGGGTACATGCGGGCATGCCGTTGCGCACCGCGGCTCGGCGCTGCCCGGACGCCACCTTCTTGCCGTCGGACCCGGCCGCCTATGACGAGGCCTCCGAGGAGGTGATGGGGCTGCTGCGCGATCTGGGGCACCCGGTCGAGGTGTGGGGCTGGGACGAGGCTTACGTTTCAGTCACGGCGGCCGACCCCGCCGAAGTCGCGGAACACATTCGCACCGTTGTCCTTTCGGAAACCGGGCTGTCTTGTTCAGTCGGCATCAGCGACAACAAACAACGAGCCAAGGTGGCCACCGGCTTCGGGAAGCCCGGCGGAGTCTTCACCCTCACCGACGCGAACTGGATGGACGTAATGGCCGATCGCCCGGTCGACGCACTGTGGGGCGTGGGCCCCAAGACGTCGAAAAAGCTTGCGGCGCTGGATATCACCACGATACGAGAGCTGGCTCATTGTGACGCCGAGCTTTTGACGTCCGCCTTCGGACCGCGCACCGGCCTGTGGCTGCTGCTGCTCGCCAAGGGCGGCGGCGACACCGAGGTCAGCGCCGAACCGTGGGTCCCGCGCTCACGCAGCCACGTCGTCACGTTCCCGCGCGACCTCACCGAACGCGCCGAAATGGACTCGGCGGTAACAGAATTGGCGAGACGTGCGCTCGATGAAATCGTCGCGGCGGACCGAATCGTCACACGGGTCGCGGTCACCGTGCGCACCGCGACGTTCTACACTCGCACCAAAATTCGCAAGCTGCCGGTACCCACCACCGATGCCGACGTCATCGTCACGGCGGCGCTGCGGGTCCTGGATCTGTTCGAACTCGACCGCCCGGTCCGGCTACTCGGGGTCCGGCTCGAATTGGTGATGCCGGCCTAATTGCGCCGGGGCCGGCCGCAGCGCCCGGGTGAAGATGACGTTCACCTGGCGCATCGCCACGCTGTAGGGCCACCAGGCCAGCCGTTTGAACGCGTACAGCGCGCGGATGTCCTGCGACGTGTAGATCAGGTACCTGTTCTTCGACACTCCGGCCAGGATCTTCTCGGCGGCCTTTTCCGGCGACACCGCATGACCACTGAAGCGGTCGACCCAGCGACTCACCTTGGGGTCTTCGCGGTCGACGCCGGCGATTTCGACCGTGTCGACCAGCGGCGTCTTGACCGCCCCGGGCACCACGACCGAAACCCCGATGCGGTGCCGGGCCAGGTCGAAGCGCAATACCTCCGACAGACCGCGCAAACCGTACTTGCTGGCGCTGTAGGCGGCGTGCCACGGCAGCGCGACCAGCCCGGCCGCCGACGACACATTGACCACATGCCCACCGCGGCGGGCCGCCACCATCGACGGCACGAACGTCTCGATGACGTGAATCGGACCCATCAGATTGATCGCGACCATCTTGGTCCACTGCTCGTGGCTCAGCCGGTCGACGGTCCCCCAGGCCGACACTCCGGCGATGTTCATCACGACGTCCATGCTCGGATGCGCGGCATGGATATCGGCGGCGAACGCGGCCACCTCGTCGTAGTCGGAGATGTCCAGCACCCGATGCGCCGACACTTGCGCGCCCAGGGCGCGGGCGTCGGCCACGGTCTGGGCCAGCCCGTCGGCGTCGCGATCCGTCAGGAACAACTCGGCGCCCTGCGCCGCCAGCCGCAACGCGGTCGCCCGGCCGATGCCGCTGGCCGCGCCGGTGATCAGACTGCGCTTTCCCGCGAAATACCGCGCGGATCCCCTCTGCGCCATGAGGGTGACGATACCGTCGGTAACGCCTGATCCGCGGTTATCCGCGGCGGCCGCCCCACAACGAGTTCAGCCACAACTGCTCGAGCAGCCGGACGCGGCGGTCGATGTCGTCGTCGGCGCGGCCGATGAAGGCCGGATCACCGGTGAGCATCAGCGCCGTCGTACCGGTCAGGGTGCGCACCAGCGTCGGGATGTCGTCGCTGATCGGATTGGCGGTCCCCGCCTTCATCTCGGCGTCGACGATCGCGACGATCTCACCCACGACGACCTCGAACTGCTGCTCGAGGATGCCCCGGATCTCGACGTCGGTATACCGGGCGGCGTTGCAGGCCGCCATCACCGGGTCGTTGTGCGCGTAGACGGCGGCGGCGCTGCCCACCATGCGCTTGGCGAACTGCTCGGGCGACTCGTCGGGCTGACGGGGAGCGAAGAACTGGGTGAGCTCTTCGAGCTCCTGGGTGGCCTCGGCGACGATCTGAGCGAGCACTGCGTACTTGGAGTCGAAGTAGAAGTAGAACCCGGACCGACCCACCCCGGCTCGCAGGCTGATGGTGCTGACCGACAGCTCCGCAAACGGCCGTTCCTGCAGCAGCTCCCGCACCGCCTGCATGATCGCCTGCCGGTGCTTGTCGCCGCGTCGCCGCGTCGCCGGCTCGCCCGGCTCCGCGTGGCTGCTCATCCCCTGACCTTGCACCACACCGTCCCAAAAGCAAACTTGACAGCCGTCAACTTTTTGTCGAAGGTTAAGAACAGTGACCGATGTCACCTGCCCCTGGGTCCGCAAAGGAGCGTCCATGCCCGCCACCATCAGCACGCCGCACTACCTGCTCGACCAGGCGAAACGCCGGTTCACACCGTCGATCAACAACTTCCCCGGCATGGGGATGGTCGAGCGCAAGCTACTGAACACCCAGTTCCCCGAGCGGAAGCTGGCCGACCCTCCGCCGGATAGTGGCCTCAAGGCGGCCGTCGGCGACGCGGGTCTGCCCGTGATCGGGCACATCATCGAGATGCTGCGGGGCGGGCCCGACTATCTAATGCACCTCTATAACACCAAGGGGCCGGTGGTCTTCGGGGATTCACCCGTGCTGCCGGGCATCGCCGCCCTGGGCCCGGACGCCGCCCAGGTCATCTACTCCAACCGCAACAAGGACTACTCGCAACAGGGCTGGGTGCCGGTCATCGGCCCGTTCTTCCACCGCGGACTGATGCTGCTCGACTTCGAAGAGCACATGTTCCACCGGCGGATCATGCAGGAGGCCTTCGTTCGCTCCCGGCTGGTCAGCTATGTCGAGCAGATGGACAAGGTCATCTCGCAGACGGTCTCCAACGACTGGGTGGTCAACGACGCGCGGTTCCTGCTCTACCCGGCAATGAAGGATCTGACGCTCAACATCGCGTCGATGGTGTTCATGGGCCACGAGCCGGGCACCGACCACGAGCTGGTGACCAAGGTCAACAACGCGTTCGCGATCACCACCCGCGCCGGCAATGCCATCATCCGCACCCCTGTGCCGCCGTTCACCTGGTGGCGGGGGCTCAAGGCGCGCGAGCTGCTGGAGAACTACTTCCGCGAGCGGGTCAAGGAGCAGCGAGCCACCCAGGGCGACGACCTGCTGTCGGTGTTGTGCCGCACCGAGGACGAGGACGGAAACAGGTTCTCCGACGAAGACATCGTCAACCACATGATCTTCCTGATGATGGCCGCCCACGACACCTCGACCTCGACGGTGACGACGATGGCCTACAACCTGGCCCAGCACCCGGAGTGGCAACAGCGCTGCCGCGAGGAGTCGGACCGGCTGGGCGATGGGCCGGTCGACATCGAGTCGCTGGAGAAGCTGGAATCACTCGATTTGGTGATGAACGAGTCGATCCGCCTGGTGACCCCGGTGCAGTGGGCCATGCGGCAGACCGTGCGCGACACCGAGCTGCTGGGCTACTACATCCCCAAGGGCACCAACGTCATCGCCTATCCGGGCATGAATCACCGGCTGCCCGAATTGTGGACGGACCCACTGAAATTCGACCCGGAGCGGTTCACCGAGCCGCGTAACGAGCACAAACGGCACCGCTACGCGTTCACACCCTTCGGCGGGGGCGCCCACAAGTGCATCGGAATGACGTTCGGGCAGTTGGAGATCAAGACGATCCTGCACCGGCTACTGCGCCGCTACCGGCTGGAACCGCCCCGCCCGGGTTACAAGTGCGAGTGGGACTACGGCGGTATGCCAGTGCCGAAGGACGGCATGCCAATTGTGTTGCGCCCGCTGTAAACCCGCGTACCCGCGTGCTCAGGCCATGAGCCGGTTGGCGCACGCGATCAGCGCGCGCAATGCCGACTGAGTCGGATCCTGCGACAGACCGACCGCCCATTCGGTGCGGACGCCGTCGCTGCCGCAGATGAAGGTGGCGGTTAATCCGTTCGAAGCCATCTGGTGAAACTTCAACGTCTCGATGGCGATCCCGCGCTCATGCAGCATCGCGGTCAGGGCGGCGATCGGCCCACTGGCAGCAGCGGTCGAGGTGCGCAGGCAGTCACCGACGGCGATCGTCGCCCGGAAATTGCGGGCTTGCGGACCAAGCCGCCCGGTCGGTCGCTCGGTATCGGCGCACACCCACTGCCCCAGTCGCAGTGGGCCCGCGGCCTGACCGTAGGTCGACACGAAGTTTTCCCACGTCATCGCGCTGGCCTGGTCGCGCAGGCCGCGCGGCACGGCAACCCCGAAATGATCGCCGAACCATGCGTTGGCGTCACGCCGGCGGGCGGGAACACGGGCAGGAGTGTGCTCCGGAAGGGAGATCGGCCTGGAAAGAGGCCTGGAAAGAGGCTGGGTAAGAGTCACGGTGTCGGTCTTCTCTGGTCAAAGGAGCGACCGACGGTAGTAGCTTCCGACCCACAGCGGGGGGTCGGTCTGGATCAGACCCCGCTGCGGGTGCTGGCTACTACGGCACTCTTCAGAAGACGCACGAGCGCGACATTAGGCGCCGGACGTCGATAGTGCAAATGGATATCGCACCCCACCGGGGGTCGGCAGCCTCTTGACATCTACCCGGAATGGACCGCGTCAGCTACTGGACTTACGATCCTTCGAGGCTCGGGTGAGCGGAGCCGGCGCTGCGGCGACTTCGCCACCGCGAACTCGATTGAAGCCCTGGCACGGGGGAAATCGGCCGGACGCCACCCACCGCGATCGGCATCCTGGCGCGATGTGTTCCATCTTCGTTCGGTGGTCGTTCACCTGGCTACAGCTAATATTGGACACGAGTATAAAAGCAGCCAGGCGAAGGGTTTTCCGATGACCGCACGAAGCAAGAAAATAGTGGCGACATCGGCTATCGCGCTGATGTTCATGGCGTTCGCGACAGGCTGCGGCTCGGTAACCGCCGGCGGAACAGCCGGCGGCGGTGCCGTAAGCGGCGGCACGGGCGGCGGTTCCGTGGGCGGCGTAGTGCCCCCGGCGATGATTCCCTGACGCACCCTTGCGCGCGATCGGCATCGACCGATCGATCCAGGCGAAGCGCGATTTTGTCGCGTTCACCGAATGCCGTACCGGCGATCGCGCCGGTTAATCGCTTACCCGATCGGTTGCGCACTCGGCGAAGCAATCGAACCTCCCAGGTTTACATGTGTTCAATAGTGGTTATCCCGTCGTCGCCTGAACCCCCTTCCCCGAGCGAAAGGCAACGACGATGAAGTCGACGGCAGCCGAGAAGGCGCTTGACGCGGCGGCAGTGGCGCGAGGGCTGATCGAATTGTTGCTGGTGCCGACGCGTTTGTCGTCGGCTTGGGTACGCGCAGCGGCCGCGGAGAACTGACCGGTCCTACCGGTTTACCTGTGTGCAATAGCGGCTATCCCTCCGTCGCCTAGCCGCCACCGGCTCAGATGAAAGGCAACCGACAATGAAGTCGATGACCGCCAAGAACGCTTTCAAAGTTGCCGCGGCCGCGGCCGGATTGGTCGCGGTGTTGCTGGTACCGACGGGATGCTCGACAGCGGTGGGCGGCACGGGTGGCAACGGCGGGCTGACCATCTCCCTCTAACCGGCGAGACCGGCGATCCGGCGGCAACCATCCGCCGGAAGGTTTCCCCTGCGTGAACGTCATTTTTCTGGCTGCGGCCCCGCTGCCCACGGAAAGCTCTTCAATTGCATTGTGCCAGTACGGGTATGACGAAACTTGACGTGAGAAATATCACGAATCGTGGTTTACATGTGTTTAACAAGGGGTAGTCGGGCTTTGCATTGGCCATTAACGGCTAGGTTGTCCCCTCACGGAAAGGCAAGACAATGAAGTCGCACTCCACCAAGAAAACGCTGAAAGCCACCGCAGCCGCCCTCGGGGTAGCCGCAGTTTTAGTACTGCCGACAGGGTGCTCGACCGCAGCGGGCGGCGCAGGCGGAGGCGGTCTTGTTGGTGGCTCCAGCGGCGGGCTCTTGGGCGGAGTACTTGGCGGCCTAGGTCTCTAACCGTTCGGGCAGGAGGCCCGCCGGGAACCTCGGTTCCTGGCGGGCCTCTTATTTCAGCTAACGGGCCCGGGCGACGAATTCAGCCGCAGATACGCCTGAATCGTCGTTCCCGTGCTGGCGGTGTGGGTGCGGACCAGGTCCGAAATGGCATTGACCAGGAACAATCCCCGGCTGGCCGGGCCGGTCGGGCCTGGGTCCAGGCGCCCCACCAGCGGATCGTCGAGCCGGCCGTTGTCGCGCGCCTCGCACACCAGGTGGTCGTCGTCGCGCCAAAAGGCCAGCCGGCAGGCGCCGTCGGTGTACATCAAGCTATTGGTGGCCAGTTCGGTGGCGACCAGTTGCAGATCTTCGATGCCGTCCTGGGATAGTCCAACCCAGCCGGCGTAGTTGACCGCGAAAGACCGCGCTGGGCGCAGGTCTGAGGATTCGCGGACCATATAAGTCACGGCGCCCGGATTAGCCGGTAGCGGCTGATTGCACTGTGCCAGCACGTCATCCGGCGCGTAGTCGGCGCTGTGTTGCAGCGCACCGCATTTCCACAGCAGCGGATGGGTCGCAAGCGCACTTGCCAACACGTCGTCGTCCAGCCGTGCCGCGTCGTAAAGGCACAGCGCGGTCAACTGGCGATCCTCGAAGGCGCTGTTGACCAGCGCCTCGTGCTGCTTGCAGGCCAGAAACTCGTCGGCCGTGCGCTCCGGCCAGCAGACCTGGCTGACGATGCGCGCCCGCCGGCCGGCGTTCTCCTCGACAAAGGAGCCCTCCAGCGCGAGAAACCGGCTCGGATTGCGCGCCGCCTCGACGATGTCGACCAGCTGCAACCCGTTCGTCGAACCCTCACCCCCGAGCGCCTCGCGTAGCGATCCCAGATAGTCACCGGGCACCGCTACCAGTACCGGCTCGTCCGTCGCCAACCCTTCGAGCACGAAGGGCACCACGGCGTCCAGGTATTCGCGTTGCGAGTGGTAGAGGACCGCGGAATGAACGAAGCCTTGACGCTCGTTCTCCGTGCCCCTGATCATTTCGGCGCTCCCGCTTTCCATTAACAATGCCAACCCCCTGCCGGACCGGCTCCCCTTTTCGTATCCCCGCGCCCCATTACCCATGCCAGTACCCAGCGCTCGCGTTCCCTATGCAGGAAAGTGGTCACAAACGCGCCTCGGATAAGCGGATGTTCGTCACAGCCACCACGAGGCGGCGGCGTCCAGATGACGCCGAATGCGGTAGCGCGCCAAGCTATCGTCGCCCGCGGTGATCGCGTCGAGAATCCGCGAGTGCGCGTGCTCGATCGCGACGACGTCGTCGCGGGCCGGTGGCTCCTGCCCGGTACTGGACCAGTGTCGGCGAAACAACTCGATGATGATCCTCAAGAACAGGTCCAGCAGCGCGTTGCCGGCCAGTCGCGCCAACTCGATGTGGAACCGCGCTTCCTCCGAGGTGGCCTGACGCACCTCGTCGGCGAGGTGTACCGCGGCGCCGAGCGCGGACCGGTGGGTGTGCAGGAAGGCTGTCACCTCGGGTGCGGTGCGCCGCTTGACGACCTTGGCGACGTTGTCGATCTCGATGGCGTCGCGCACGCAACGCAGATCTTCGCGGCTCGGCTTCCGGAATTGCAGGTACAGCGCGATCGTGTCGATGCTGGCTTGCGCGTGCGGCTTGGTGACGATCAGACCGCCGCCGGGTCCGCGCCGCATCTGGGCGACCGAGTGGTATTCCAGCAGTCGGACTGCTTCTCGTAACACCGCGCGGCTCACCCGGTAGCGCTCCAGCAGGGCCGCTTCGGTGCCGAAGACCGAACCCACCTGCCAGTCACCTGAGCCGATTTCGTCGCCGATGGCGGCCGCCACCACCTCTGCCAACTTGCCGCGCGGGACCTGCCCGTCGGTTCCCCGTCTACGTCCGGGGCGGCCGGCGCGCCCCGGATGATGCTCGTGCAGCCAGGCATTCACCGCTTCAACGTGTCGCTCGGACAGCGTCTTGGCCCGGGCGGAATCGCCAGCAGTCACCGCGGCAACGAGGTCGGAGTGGTCGTTGTGCATGTAGTCGAGCGCCTCGATGGCCTCACTGGCCGAGTCGGTCCGCGACCGCAGGGCGTACCGAGTGGTCAGCCTCATCAATACCTCGATAAAGAGTTGCAGGACAGGGTTTTTCGACTGCTCCGCCAGCGCGATGTGAAACTCGTCGCGCGGCGCCGGTAGGCCCGGCCGCCACTGTTGCTCCGCGTGCAGCACTGCACGCAGCCGCTCGATGCCGGCTTCGTCGATGCGTTCGGCCGCGAGCGAGGCCGCCAGCGGCTCGAGGACCAGTCGGGCGTTGAGCAGATCGGCCAGCGTGGTGCCCAGGTATTCGAGATAGATGACGATGGCGCGGGTCGCCGGCCCCGCATCGGGCTCAGTGATCAGCAGCCCGCCGCCCGGTCCACGCCGCATCCGGGCCACCCGATGGTGTTCGACGAGCCGAACTGCCTCCCGCAGCACCGACCGGCTCACGCCAAAGCGCTGTTGCAGCGCATGTTCGGAACCCAGCGATTCACCGACGGGCCAGCCGCGGCGCACGATGTCCGCCTCAATGTCGCGGGCAATCGTCGAAGCCAGTTTTTTCGTCCCGCCCGCGCGCGGCGCGGGGCTTACCTGAAGCTCAATACTGCACTCCCACAAGCCTTCTCAGCAGGTGAGCAGCATGCAACCCGCGACCGGACCCCCGCCCACGGAAACCACGCCGACCTCGGGACGCTGCTCCACCTGCCGCTCGCCCGCCTCGCCGCGCAGCTGCAGGCATCCTTCATGCAGTGCCCAGTAGCCGTGCATGCGCCCGGCCGAAAGTTGGCCGCCGTAGGTGTTCAGCGGCAGTTGCCCGTCGCGGGCGATCCGTGCGCCGCCTTCGACGAACGGGCCGGCCTCGCCGTCACCGCAGACGCCCAGGGCTTCCAGCCAGGCGATGGTGAGATAGGTGAAACCGTCGTACAGTTCGGCCACCGCGAGGTCGGTGGGTTTCAACTCGGTGCGCGACCACATCTGCGCGGTAGCATCCGACATCGCCATCTTCGGGTAGTCGTCGCGGTGGAACCACCCACCAGCACCGTCGGATCCGCCGATCGCCTCCACCCGCACGGGCCGATGCGGGCAATCGGGCCCGTACTCGGCGTTCGAGACCACCACCGCGATCGATCCGTCGATGGGCACGTCGCAATCCAGCAGCCCGAACGGCGTCGATACCAGTCGCGCCCCCAGGTAGTCGGCCATCGTCATCGGCTCGCGGTAGACCGCAAGCGGATTCAGTGCGGCGTTACGCCTGCCGTTGAGCGCCAGCCAGCCCAACTGCTCCTTGGTGGTGCCGTACAGCTCCATGTGCCGGCGGCAGTTCAGCGCCAACCAGTTCGCAGCCGAATACGCTTGGGCCGCAACCAGATCGTTGACATCGTCCATCGCGCCGACAGCCGGCTTGGCTTCACCCTCGGGCGTTTCGAACATCCGCGCCAAGGGCGGGGCGGGGGCGTTGTCCTCCTGCTTGACCGGCACCGTGCCGCCGAGCATCTGGATGGTCCGATACACCACCACGTGCCGGGCCCGCCGCTCGGACACCGCGCGACATGCCGACATCACCGGACTCAGCAGGCCGCCGGTGCCGAACCCGCTGCCGCAGTCGGCCGCCTCGATACGCAGTTGGGCAGTGACCTCTTCGGCCGGCGTATCGCCCAAGGTCGCGATGCCGTCGATGTCGGCGGGCAGCAGGCCGGCGTCGGCGATAGCACCACGCACCGCCTCCATGGTCAGATCCCGTCCCGGGATGCCGGTCCGTCGGCCGATCCGGGAAATGCCGATACCGGACACGATCGCGTCTTTTTCGAAATACGTCATCT
>NZ_JCALDG010000079.1:0-1849 GCF_059812735.1 Mycobacterium sp. NGS40 | reverse complement strand
ACGGTCGGCGTCGTGGACCCGGCGGCCAGTTTGAGTACCCGATCATTGTGGCCGTCAACGACGTAGATATCACCGGCGGGTCCCACGGCGATGGCCACCGGATCCAGGCCGACACCGTTGGGATTTTCAGGGCTGGGGATATCGAATGGTATCGCGACCTGGGTGGTCGAACCCGGGGCCAGTTTGCGTACTTGGCCGCCGAGTTCGTCGGCAACATAGACCTCGCCAGTACTGCCGACCGCCACGCCGTTAGGACCCTTGAGGTCGGTAAACGGCAGCACGGACACCGGATCGTTGTCGTGATCCTTGATGAAAGCCGAAATGCCCAGGGCTGCAACGACGACGGCAACGAGCACGGTTGTGCCGACGATGAGGCCGATCTTGGTGCGTCGGTTAATGTGCATGCGTAGATCGCGATTCGGCCGTGCTGGGCATCGCAGGACGATGCTGACGTACCCACGTTTGGGCCGCCATTTGAGTGGCATCCCACGGCGATCCGAGCGGGGGCGTGTACGAGAGGTCGAGCTCGCTGAGGCGGTCGACGGTCATCGTATGGAACAGCGCGGTGGCGTAAGTGTCGACACGCTTGGCGATTTCAGCGCTACGGTGTCCCACCAGTTGAGCACCCAGAAGGAGACCGCTTTGCTCATCGCCGGTGATGCGGATGTGGATGGGCGTGGCACCCGGGTAGTAGGCCTTGTGGTCGTCGGGACTCGATTGGCTAGTTGCAGGCACCCAGCCGCGATTTGCGGCGACAACTTCGTGTTCGCGAAGACCCGTGCGGGCGGCAACAAGGTCGAAGACCTTGACGACCTGGGTTCCGAGACTGCCCGCGAAGCGGGCATCACCGCCGAGCGCATTCTCGCCCGCTACGCGACCTTGCTTGTGAGCCGTGGTGCCCAGCGGGAGCCAGGTGATGCCAAGGAGTCGGTGGTGGGTGTGTACACAGTCGCCGGCCGCGAAGACGTCGGACAGGTTAGTGCGCATGGCTTCGTCGACGACGATGGCGCCTTTGACGCCGAGGTCTGCGCCGGCATCGGCGGCAAGTTCAGTGTCTGGGCGAACGCCGACGACGACCAGAATGAAATCGACCGTGCGCGAGACAGGTCGGCCATCGTGCTCGGCGGTAATGGTAAGTCCGCCCGTATCGCTTCGACTAATCGCGGTGACGGCGGTATTGGTCAGGACTTCGACGCCGTTACGTTCGAGTTCGGCGTGCACGAGGGCGCCGAGTTCCGGATCGACGGTGGGCAAGACCTCCGGCAACGCTTCGATCTGCGAGACGCGGATGCCGCGCGAGGTAAGGGCTTCGGCCATCTCGAGCCCGATATAGCCGGCGCCTACGATCGCGGCGGTCGAAGGCTGGCGTTCTTGTAGCGAATCCATGACGGCGAAGGTGTCACCCATGGAGTGCAGCAAGTGCACGCCATCGGCGGGACCCAACGCATCGGGGCCGCTGAGGCCCCGGATGGGCGGCCGGACACTTACCGCGCCGGTCCCCACGATCAGAGCGTCGTAGGGCAATTGCCGCGGTGCACCCTTCGAGTCCAGTAGGTCGAGTGTGTGCTCCTCGACATTGATGCCGGTGGCGCGGGTGTCGGTGAGCACCCGCATGCCGGTGGCGGCCAGATCGGCAGCAGTGCGATGGGCCAAGTTGGTCCAGTGCGTGACTTCACCGGAGACGTAGTACGGGATCCCGCAGATAGAGAAGTTGGGATAGGCGTCGGCGACGACCACGGTGACATTGGATTCAGGGTCGAGTTCGCGGGCCCGAAGTGCCGCGCTAATGCCGGCATCACTGCCGCCGACTGCGACGATATGACGGTGAGTCATGAAGGATCGGCTCCTG
>NZ_JCALDG010000078.1:0-2102 GCF_059812735.1 Mycobacterium sp. NGS40 | reverse complement strand
GTGACGATGTGCCACCGCAGCCAGGGGAGCGGGTAGTGAGTGGAATTTGGGTAGTAGGTGCAACATGACGGATACCTTCAGATGATTCGAGTGGCTGCTACCGAAGTCACAGCTATTAAACACATGTTAAACAGCACTCATGACGTTGGCAACGCGCATGCGGTGCCGGAGGGGTCGCAATCGAGTACCGCCCCGCCGGGCCGCCGTGCTTGCGGCCGGAAACAATGCTTACGCGGGCAACCCGAAGGCTGGCGCGTCATCTTGGGCCCGCCCGCCTCTCAGCTGCGCATCACGCCAACCGGCTGGAGGCCGAGCTGAAGAAGATCCGCCGCTACAAGTTGATCATCATTGACGAGGTCGGCTACATCCCATTCGACCAGGACGCGGCCAACCTGTTCTTCCAGCTGGTGGCGTCGCGCTATGAGCAGGGCTCGATCATGGTGACCTCAAATCTTCCGTTTGGACGTTGGGGAGAGACCTTCTCCGACGACGTGGTCGCCGCGGCGATGATTGACCGCTTGGTGCATCACGCCGAAGTGTTGACCCTCACCGGAGACTCCTACCGCACGCACCAACAGCGCCAACTGCTCACCAAAGAAAACCGCACCGCCGATAACTGACTATCAACCTTTAGGTGCGCCATGCGCATTGGGCTACACGATGGAAGTTGCCGCCCACGACGGCATTGATGCCCGTAGCGGTCCATCCGCGTTGGCTGAGGTGTTCGCCGAGTGTCAGTAGTGTCTCGGGAGCCATCCACTGGATCGGTCCCCAACGCGTGTAGCTGTCGTCGAACATGTGCGGATTGCGGGTGAGTTCGGCAATGAAGTCGGCGTAGTCAACGGAGAAGTCGCTGCTGATCCCCACGTGCTCGATGCCGACCAGATCGACGGCGTATTCCAGATGCCGAGTCATTGCCTCCAGGGTCGGGGTGTTGGGCCCCAGGAAGATGCCGACGCCGGTGATTCCGATGACGCCGCCGGTGGCCGCGCAGGCGCGGGCTTGGTCATCGCTGATATTGCGGGGATGATCCCAGACCGCGCGCATGCACGAGTGACTGTAAATGACTGGGCCGGTCGAGATCTCGCACATGTCTAGTCCGGTGCGGGCACTGCAGTGCGAACCGTCGGGAACGATGCCAACGGTGTTCATCTCGCCGATGATCGAACGCCCCCACTCAGTAAGACCATTATCGGCGACGTCCAGACAGCCACTGCCGGCACGGTTGGCGTGGTTGTAGGTGGGTAGCAGCGTGCGCACCCCAAGGTCGGCGAGAACGGTGAGGTTGGCAAGGTCGTCGTCGAGAGGGCGGGAGTCTTCGAGGTCGAAGACCACGGCGATGCGGCCAGCACCGGTGATCGCTGCGACGTCGCCGACGGTGGCCGCCAGCTCGAGGTCCGGGTGCGCGTCGACCGCGCAACGGTAATGCTGCAACAGCGCCAGCGTGTCGTTGAGGCTGTGCGGCGAATATCCTGCGTTGACTGACACGAAGGCGCCGCCGTGACGCTGGTAGCGGGTCAACGGGGCGACGTCGCTGTCAGTATGCAGTGGCAGACACAGGTGCTGGTCCCACAGGAGCGAGGTCATGAGTACCGATCGTGCATCATCGGTCCCCGCGGTTGGATTGCCGATCCGCACCGAGCGTCTGACGATCCGCCCCCTTCGGCGAAATGACCTCGAAGCCATGCACGCCGTGTACTCGGATCCCGAAGCGACACGGTTCATTCCTGGCGGCGTGCGCGACCACGACGGCACTCGCCAACGAGTCGCAGACCTCATTGATCATCACGAACGTCACGGCGTCAGCAAATGGGCGGTCACCCTGTCCCACAACGGTCAGCTCATCGGTGACTGCGGACTGCAATTCCTGCCCGGGCGCCAAGACCTTGAGTTGGGCTTTCATTTCGCCCGCGCATATTGGGGCCACGGCTATGCCGCCGAATCCGCGTCAGCCTGCTTGGCGTGGGCACTGACTAACCGAACTGAACGCATACTGGCCATCGTCGACCCAAGCCATCACGCCTCGCAACGCGTTTTAACCAAGCTCGGCATGCAACGAGTTGGACGCGACCACATCCTCGGACACAGCTGGATCGTCTACG
>NZ_JCALDG010000077.1:0-2133 GCF_059812735.1 Mycobacterium sp. NGS40 | reverse complement strand
CGAGTCCGCCACTACGGGCCGACGATGCTGGTCGAAGCCCTCGCTCCATGACGGATAGCGCCGGCCCGGCGCAGCATCAACGCAGTGGCCGCATGATCTTGGTCGTAGTCCTGCCCGCAGCCATCACAGTGCACCGTCGCGGCCTGGTACCGCGCATCAGCGGGGTTCTCGTAGCCGCAGCCGTCCCCGTGGATGCGGGAGAGCCCAAAGCGACCGACCTCCCTGACGGCGCAGCCCTCGCGCAACGCCGCGGTGGTCACGAGCGTACGTAGCCGTCCGGGTGCCACCACGCTTCGCGCGGCCGCGATGCCTTTGTGAGCAGCACGTGGTCGCGGGACGGATGCGGCGGTGAGTTCAGGCAGCAACAAATCATCCAGCACAAGGGTTTTGGCCTGGCTGGCGAGCATGGCGGCGAACCGGCGATAGAGATCGTCGCGGGCAGCGATGGCATGACGCCTCTGGCCGAGGTCCGGGCCGCGCCGCAGTTTGAGATCGCGGCGCTGCCAGCGTAGAAGTAGAGCCGCGATCGACTTGGCATCCGCCGGCGGGGCGATTTCCCAAGCGCGAGCCAATGCGTGGAATTTCGCTACGCCGCGCCAATGTTCGACGGTCGCGGCATCGAGGACACCGCCGGGCGTGCGCGGATCGTCGATCGGCCCGTGTTCGGCCAGCCAGGTCACAAGGGATAGCTGCAGTGCGCGAGTAGCTTGCCCGCGCTGGGCCCGGATTTGATCCGCACGGGCGAACCCATCGATGAGTGTCGCGGGCACGATCAGCCGCCCGGTACGCGTGGTCTCGGCGACTACGACGGCGCAAAATTCCTCTGGAATATTCAGTGCCCGAGTCGATCTCCACGTGGCCGCGATGATCCCGTCGGCGCCGCGGCGCCAACCCAGATGCACTGCCACCGCCGGGCCGGTGCGCCGGGGGTCGGGATCGGGCACAGTGGCTGAGACATTGAGAGTGGCGCGCGGCCCGGCCGGCGTGTGGCGGATGGTCAGTCGCGCACCTGTGATGTCGGCGTCAGCGGGCAGTTGGCGATGCTGCTGGACGGGCAGCTCCACCAGCAGCATCGGCCCGTCCGCGCTGCGGCCGTAACGGAACCGGGCGACGACTCGCCCGGCACGCCGTTGTTGGCTCGCGGACATCTGGTTCCACACCTCGGGATCGATCCACGGAAGCTGAAAGTAGTTGTGGTACTTGCCATCCAAGGCTGCGACTACCGCTGGGGACCGTGGTGGATCGTCGCGGCGGCGAATCAGTTGAACCGCAATCGTTCCCGAGCCGTCAAAGGGGTGGTGGCGTAGTGTGGCGTCGGGGCGGGTGATGCGTTGCTGACGAAGGCGTTTCACCGCACCGGCGTGTTGGGCCACCACATCGTTAAAGGTGCACCAGAACAGCCCCCGCTCTTGGACGTAGGGTCGGTAGAGGGCTCGTTGCGCGGCGTTGAACGCCGCAGTTCGCACCGCGCGCGGGCCTGCGGCTTGGGCGCGAACCTCGGTGATCGCTGCGCGGCGCTGCTGGCGTGCCTCACGAAGTGCCGACATCGCTGAAGTTTCGGCGGGACTGCGCCGGACACCGCGTTCCGACTGCCCCCGTGAGGCTTTCGCGCTTTCCAACGCCGCGGTCCACGCCGCCTGGGCGTGAGCGATGCGCTCTTCGGCCGCGGCCACTGCGGGAAAACTAGACCAGATTGCTTGAAGATCGGCTTCGTAGGCCAACCGAATAACCACCAGCTCTTCGCGCAGCTCATGCGCGAGACGCAATTGCTCGCGAATCGGCTCGGACAGACGCCAGGTGTAGTGCACACTCAAGGTCACACCACTGAACGCCACAAACCGAACTGTAAGCGACGACAACGGTGGTATGGATAACAGTCGACGCAAGTACGACGCCCTCGCGCTGGCGTTGCCAAACTCCGCTCAGTATGGCACAGGCTAGCCGCGCTCAGACCGCCACGACGTCGACCAGTTGGCCCAACCCGCCAAAGTCAGCGGCGTTGCGGGTATAAAGGCGCGCAGCGTGAGCATGAGCGGTGGCCGCGATCAGCAAGTCCATCGACCGGGCCCGCGGCTGGCGCCCCGAATCCACCACAGCCGCAGCGATTTGGCCGTAGCTCGCCGCCACGGCGTC
>NZ_JCALDG010000076.1:0-2339 GCF_059812735.1 Mycobacterium sp. NGS40 | reverse complement strand
TCGAATGCGATTGCAGTGGCCAATTCCGACGCTGGTGATCCATCGACGCCCAACAGCACGGGCCCACCAACGGCAGCCGGCGACGGGGCCGAGACCTCCCGGTGAATAACGGCGACAGGGCAATGGGCTCGATGGATCAGTCCGGAGCTGACCGAGCCCAGCAATACGCGACGCACGGTGCCCAGTCCACGGGCGCCTACGACGACCAGGTCCGCGGCTCGAGACATATCGACCAGAGTCGGAATGGGCGGGGAAAAGTGCAACTGACTGTCGATTTCCGCTGGATCGGCGTCTCCGACAGCGCTTTCGGCGATCCTGGTCGCACGGTCGTTGATGGCTTGCAGGTCGCCTTCGTGGCGGTGCTGCGCCTCTGCGGGAGTGAAAGGAGCGAGGCGCGGTAGTGCCGATCGGGGTGCGGCGTACACAAGCGTGAGCCGCCCCTTACGAAGCACTGATTCGCGCGCAGCCCACCGGACGGCGGCATCGGAACCAGCTGACCCGTCAACACCTACCAGCACGCCGAAATGTTGGTTCTTGCTGACCATCTGACTGTCCTTTTGTGGGGCCGGCGACTACGGGCATCGCGAGGCTGTGCAATGCGTTGTGTACGAACATCGAACGGCGGGGCCGACGTTCTCATAGTGCTCCGTGGGGCATCCACGTTACGTCCCCGCGCGGGGGCGGGTTCAACAGGACGCCACAGTAGGGCTCGACGCAGTCAGGAGGATTGCGTGTCGCGCGGTCAGGAGTGATCGGCGATGGAGGGGGCGCCACGCTGGAAGTTGGAGCAGCGGTCTGCGCGGGTAGCGTTGTGTTGCCTCGTAACACAACGCTACCGATCCCGGCTGCTAACGCAAACATGACAGCGCCGCCGGCCAGCGCGACCTCGGCCTTCGGTCGAGATAACATCGCGCTCTCCGCTCGTGATTGGGTGTTCGTGCGAAGACCAAGTCTTCCAGCCGACGCCCTCCGGGGGTAGGGCATTCGGTCCCTATTGTGAAAGGCAATCCAGCCTCCATGGCGGCGTCGAGGCGAAGGAGCGGGCCGCCTGTGATGGCGGATATTTTGACGAGGCAGCCCACGCGCTGCCTCGATCCCTTCACCTTTTGCAGCGCAGCGTGCCCGCGAACCCAGCGAACGGTCATCACCTATAACACGCGGCTTGATCGCGCCAACTACCGAATTGGGAGAATTCCTCACCATCCTGCCCATGCCCTTCGAGATCGGCGCCGTCATGCTGGACTGGACCACCATGGCGGCGGTTGACTCGATGCTCTTCCTACGTGCCCAGATTGGATTGACTTTCGCCATGAGAAGTGACTGAAGCCAGTCCAGGCGCGGCCGTGCGCAGTCAGCCATCGCGGCCTGGCCCACATGCGCCTCTCGATGCAGTCGATTCAGGTGTCGATGCAGGCCACCGCCACTTGGAGGCCTGATTGCCCTACCTGCGGTGACCTAAGTCCCTACCCTGTGGGGGTATCTGTACGCAACATTGGGGTTGTTAGGACGATACGACCAAACACAGGAGAGTCTGATGAAATCTCAAACGAAAGCGGCGATCGCGCTGTTCGGCGGAGCGGCAACACTAGTTTTAGCGGTCGGATTTGGCGGCAGCGAATTGGCAAGCAGTCCGACCACACCAATTGCGGACCCTGCTTCGAGCGTGACGCCGGCGCCCCCCGCCCCAGGCGGCCCCGACTTTGCGGCTCCTGGCGGTGTCGACGGAGCGGCAGCACCCCCCACGGGCTTAATCGTGTCGCCGCACCCCGCGCCCCCGGTGCCGCGCACAAACCCAAGGCCCTGAGCGCACACGGCTTTTCGGGTAGTGTCCGCGGCCGAGATATTTTTGTGTTTAAGGTCCGATGAATGGCCAATCTTGGAGTGCGCGGAGGTGCCGAATCGATGGCCCGAGGTTGAAGGGTTCGCAGTCAGGACCGTTGCTGACCACAAATAAACGGGAAAACCCCATTGCGGGGGCAGCGCGTAGCTGGTCAAGCAGCCCGGGGCGCTGGCAGCGGGGGCGATGGTGCAGAGCCGGAGCACTAGTTGGTCTTGATGGTGCCTAATGTCTTGCGGGGCAGCAGGATCCCACCCCCGACACCACGCAGATCGCTACGGACCGGGTCCTGCATCGGCGTGCCTGCGGCGCAGTCAACGCACCAGGATGATGCGCTGGGAGCCTCCCAGGGCTAGGTGGCCTGAGCCCACGCGCGTGATCAGCAAGCTCGTGCACGTGAAATGCGTCGTGGAGTTTGTCGGCGTGGGACGCCAATGGTGTGCGCCCCGGCGAGCGCATGCGTTGGAGGCGTGAGTGGCGGCAGAGGCTCGCCGCCTACACC
>NZ_JCALDG010000075.1:0-2357 GCF_059812735.1 Mycobacterium sp. NGS40 | reverse complement strand
GGACACGGAGGTCGCCGAAATGTCACTGCAGCACTACCACCTAGGACTCGCAGCCCCGCATGCCCCTTCGGCGCCGGTGGCCACGCCGCAGCGGCACCCCGCGCCGACCGCACGGCCCGAAGACGAGGTCACAGTGGTCACCGGCCCACGCCGCGCGCCCCAGGACGAAGTCACCCTGGTCGTCGACCCGCGTCGTGCACCGCTGTTGCGCACCCCTGCCCCTATGCCGGCAGCAGGACCGCACCCGTGGCCCGGCGGCCCGCAGTTCCCGCCCGCCGGATGGGCCCCCGCGCAGTACCCGATCCGCGGCCCGCGGCGCAACACCCGCACCTGGGCGATCACTGCTGCTGCGACAGCCGCGACGCTGGTCATCGCAGCTACGGCAGTGGCGTTGACGGCCGGCGACACCGGCCGATCGAGTAGCGCCAGCGCCACGACGACACCTGTGGCCGCCACCCCATCACCGTCGACGACCACGCCGGCGCCCGCCCCGATCGTGCCGGTCACTGCGCTGCCCGGGTTGCTGCCCGACCCGGCTGCCCTCAACGCGATTGTCGGCAGCCCCGCGATGGCCCTGCAGCAGACGGTAAATGGCATGGACGATCCCAAATCCGACACCCCCGACTGCCTGGGCACCTACCACCCGATCGAGCAAGCGGCGTATCAGGGCAGCGGCTGGATCGCCATGCAAGGGCAGCTGCTGCACGAGAGCGGGACCGCGCAGTGGAAGCACGTCGTCATTCAAGGCGTGGTCAGCTTTCCCACGGCACAGGCCGCCGCCGATTTCGTCACCACACAACACAACAGTTGGTCCAAGTGCCAGGGCAAACCGGCCACGGCCAACTACGACACCGGCCCCGAGACCTACATCATCAATGCGGTCAAGTTCCAAACTGGCATCCTCACAGCCCAGATGATCCAAGAGGGCGGTGGCGGTTGGCGCTGCCAGCATGCGCTGACCGCGCGTAACAACGTCGTCGCCGATGTCGCGGCCTGCGGGTTCGCTCCTGACGACCAGGCGACGGCGATCGCCGCTGCGATCAACGGCCGAATCGGGGCGTGACGCCAGCGCGGCGCTACGCCGCCTCGGACGCCGCAGGCGTAACAAACGTTGCATGATGCGCCCAGTAATCGGAGCACACGCAAGCGAGGTACTCGCTGCAGCCGTCCGCCGCACTGATCGTGATCCGCTGAGTCCCTGCCTTGCGCGCAAGGGAGAGCGATGACTGTTCGGCAATGCGCGCAATAAAGTACAGCATGGTGCGATATCTATTATCGCAGTCGTGGTAGCGTTTACGTAGCAGTAGCAACGCAGCGCAATGTTGGAGTGACCACATGGAGACCGCCCGAAACACGTCACAGTCACCGCTAGCTGTGGAGCCCATCCGCGCCCACCCGGCGTTGGTGATTAAAGCAGAGAATCAGACGTACACCCTGAGTCCCCGCGAAGCGCCAATCGTGATCGGCCGTGAATTTCCGGCTCAGGTCACTATCAGCGATGACCGCATCTCGCGCACCCACCTGCGCATCGACCACACCCCTGGCGGGTGGGTCGGAGCCGACCAAAGCAGCAACGGCACCTTCATCAACGGCATCCGCCAGTCCACCTTTGCCATCCGCGAGGGCATGACGATCCAGCTCGGACATCCTCAGGGCATCACGGTGGCCTTCGGCTTTGCTGCTGCGAATCAGGCAGAGCCCGACGACGACGATGACGGGTACGACCCTGAACAGACCCTGGTCACCGACCCGGGGGTAGCACGCGCTGGCGCCGCGGTGGCCGCCCGCCGCGAGGAACTCAAGCTGACCCAGCGTTTCATGGCCCGCGAGGGAATCGTCAACGCGGGCGCCCTCATCGACTTCGAGAAGGGGCGGCGTTGGCCACGCAGAGCCACCCTGGCCAGAATCGAAGACGCGCTGCAATGGCCGCACGGCACCATCGAACGGATTCGCCGCGGCGCCAACATCGACGACACCGAGCGCACCGAGGTGCTGACCAATACGGTGCGCGCGCCATTGATGGCCCAGGCCGTAGAAGTTGCGCTGACGACGATCAACTCAGCGATCACCGCACTGCCGCAAGACGTCACCGATCCCGGCTTTAGCGCCCGCGCCGCAACTATCTTGGCCGATTTGCGCACACTCGAGTCTGTGGCAGCCAATGCCGCACACACCGCCAAGGGAGCTCCCGAAGTCGCGCTGGGGTTGAGCTCGGTCCGCAGGTGCTACAAGGACCTCATGCTGCGGGCCGCCCGCGCGCCCGGCGCCACGTTGGGTCAACGGCTGTATGCGGCCAGATATCGCGCGGAACTGACCGTCGAAGAAACCGCCTACGCAGCCGACGTGCCGGTCGAGGC
>NZ_JCALDG010000074.1:0-2433 GCF_059812735.1 Mycobacterium sp. NGS40 | reverse complement strand
GCGAATGCGATTGCAGTGGCCAATTCCGACGCTGGTGATCCATCGACGCCCAACAGCACGGGCCCACCAACGGCAGCCGGCGACGGGGCCGAAACCTCCCGGTGAATGACGGCGACAGGGCAATGGGCTCGATGGATCAGTCCGGCGCTGACCGAGCCCAGCAATACGCGACGCACGGTGCCCAGTCCACGGGCGCCTACGACGACCAGGTCCGCGGCTCGAGACATATCGACCAGAGTCGGCATGGGCGGGGAAAAGTGCAACTGACTGTCGATTTCCGCTGGATGAGCTTCTCCGACAGCGCTTTCTGCGATCCTGGTCGCACGGTCGTTGATGGCTTGCAGGTCAGTTTCGTGGCGGTGCTGCGCCTCTGTGGGAGTGAAAGGAGCGAGGCGCGGTAGTGGCGATCGGGGTGAGGCGTGCATAAGCGTGAGCCGCCGCTTACGAAGCACTGATTCGCGCGCAGCCCAGCGGACGGCGGCATCGGAACCAGCTGACCCGTCGACACCAACCAGCACGCCGAAATGGTGGTTGTTGCTGGCCATCTGACTGTCCTTCCGTGGGGACGGCGACTACGGGGATCGCGAGGCTGTGTAATGCGTTGCGTACGAACATCGAACAGCGGGGTCGACGGTCTCATGGTGCTCCGCGGGGCATCCACAGTGCGTCCCCGCGCGGTGGCGGGTTTAACAGGACGCCACAGTAGGGCTCGACGCATTCAGGAGGATTGCGTGTCGCGCGGTCAGGAGTGATCGGTGATGGATGGGGCGCCACGGTGGAAGTTGGGGCAGCGGTCTGCGCGGGTAGCGTTGTGTTGCCTCGTAACACAACGCTACCGATCCCGGCTGCTAACGCAAACATGATAGCGCCGCCGGCCAGCGCGATCGCCGCTTTCGGTTGAGATAACATCGCGCTCTCCGCTCGTGATTGGGTGTTCGTGCGAAGACAAAGTCTTCCAGCCGATGCCCTCCGGGGGTAGGGCATTCGGTCCCTATTGTGAAAGGCAATCCAGCCTCCATGGCGGTGTCGAGGCGAAGGAGCGGGCCTCCTGTGATGGCGGATATTTTGACGAGGCAGTAGGGCTCCGCGGGAATGGGTCCCCGACGGTCGATGCCGCACATCCGCGCAGGTGGGTTGGTAACTGGAGATCGGTGTAGCGCGGCCTAATTCCTGGGTTATCTCCCGCAACGTTACCAATGGCTAACCTGACGCAGGCGGGATCATCGTTAGATCAGGCGGACCCGTAAACCCCCGCGCTGCCTCGATCCCCTTCGCCTTTTGCAGCGCAGCGTGCCCGCGAACCCTGCGAACGGTCATCACCTATACCACGCGGCTTGATCGCGCCAACTACCGAATTGGGTGAATTTCTCACCATCCTGCCCATGCCCTTCGAGATCGGCGGCGTCATGCTGGACTGGACCACCCTGGCGGCGGTGTTGCCTCACCTCGTTATGCCGTCACGTTTCGGCGAACGAATTCGCGGGAACGCCGCCGTCACCGTGCAAATTCCACCGCCACTTGGAAGGCCTGATTGCCCTAACTGCGGGGACCTAAGTCCCTACCCCGTGGGGGTATCTGCATGCAACATTGGGGTTGTTAGGACGAACGACCAAACACAGGAGAGTCTGATGAAATCTCAAACGAAAGCGGCGATCGCGCTGTTCGGCGGAGCGGCAGCGTTAGTTTTAGCGGTCGGATTTGGCGGCAGCGAATTGGCAAGCAGTACGACCACACCAGTTGCGGACCCTGCTTCGAGCGTGACGCCGGCGCCGCCCGCCCCAGGCGGTCCCGACTTTGCGGCTCCTGGCGGTGTCGACGGAGCGGGAGCACCCCCCACGGGCTTAATCGTGTCGCCGCACCCTACGCCCCCGGTGCCGCGCACAAACCCAAGGCCCTGAGCGCACACGGCTTTTCGGGTAGTGTCCGCGGCCGAGATATTTTTGTGTTTAAGGTCCGATGAATGGCCAATCTCGGAGTGCGCGGAGGTGCCGAATCGATGGCCCGAGGTTGAAGGGTTCGCAGTCAGGACCGTTGCTCACGACAAATAAACGGGAAAACCCCATTGCGGCGGCAGTGCGTAGCGGGTCAAGCAGCCCGGGGCGCTGGCAGCGGGGGCGATGGTGCAGAGCCGGAGCACTAGTTGGTCTTGATGGTGCCTAATGTCTTGCGGGGCAGCAGGATCCCATCCCCGACACCACGCAGATCGCTACGGACCGGGTCCTGCATCGGCGTGCCTGCGGCGCAGTCGACGCCCCACGATGATGCGCTGGGAGCCTCCCAGGGCTAGGTGGCCTGAGCCCATGCGCGTGATCAGCAAGCTCGTGGACGTGAAATGCGTCGTGGAGTTTGTCGGCATGGGACGCCAATGGTGTGCGCCCCGGCGAGCGCATGCGTTGGAGGCGTGAGTGGCGGCAGAGGCTCGCCGCTTACACG